>JAGXGP010000051.1 GCA_024636775.1 Hydrogenophilales bacterium | reverse complement strand
GCTTACGCCTGGACCGGTCGCACGCTGGGTGATGCCGTGATGATGCGGCTGAAGAGTCTGCTCGTGGTGTTTGTCGCTGCAGTGCTCTATTTCGTTGTGGTGCAGCACCTGACTAACTTGTATTTTGCAAAGTATCACGCAGTTGAAGCCTTTATTCTGCGAGACGGCGGCATTTTCACTACCTTGTTCTGGGTCGGGCATATTGCGCTAGGGTGCGTAGCGCCGCTGGTGATTCTGTTAAGCCGTCTGGGTAAACAACGCACCTGGATCATGATTGCGTGCGCACTGGTTATTATTGGTGGCCTGGCGCAGATGTACGTCACTATCATTGGCGCACAGGCTTTCCCGCTGGACATGTTCCCCGGTATGAATGAGAAGAGCAGTTTCTTTGATGGCGAAGTTCATAGCTACACGCCTAGCGTTCCTGAATTATTCCTTGGAATCGGTGGCGTTGCGATTGCCCTGCTGGTAACAATATTCGGAGTGAAGGTACTGCGCTTGTTGCCAGTAACGCTCGACGACGAAACCGTCGCCAAACTGGAACATTGAGCCTTGATTCTGCCCGGGTTGACCGGGCAGAGGAACGTCCGGCATGAACTCGCCCAAAAGCCAATCCAATCCAACTGAACGCGGGGCGCATATGCCCCGCGTCTTTATTTCTGCGGCCCATAAATCCTCAGGAAAAACCACCATGACGCTTGGATTGTGCGCGGCGCTGCATGCTCGCGGCCATGCCGTCCAGGGTTTCAAGAAAGGTCCCGACTACATCGATCCGCTGTGGATCGGAATGTCCGCCCAACGATCCTGTTACAACCTCGATTTTCACATGATGGAACGCGGGGAAATCGAGCAGCAGTTTGCGCGGGTCGCGGCCGATGCACGGATCAGCCTGATCGAAGGAAATAAAGGGCTGTATGACGGGCTGAATCTGGATGGCAGCAACAGTAACGCGGCGTTGGCTAAATTACTGGATGCACCCGTTGTCCTGGTGATTGATGCGCGTGGGATGACGCGTGGTGTGGCGCCCCTGATTCTGGGGTATCAGGCTTTTGATCCGGAAATCCGAATAGCCGGTGTGATCCTGAATAATCTCGGTGGGAGCCGGCACGAGTCGAAACTGCGAGCGGTAATCGAGCATTACACCAATGTTAACGTGATAGGCGCTGTACAGCATGACACCAGTTTGCAGATCGCTGAGCGTCATTTGGGCTTGGTGCCTGCCAACGAACAACAGGCTGCTTTGGCACGAATTCAGCATGTGGGTGCACGTGTGGCTGCGCAGGTTGACCTCGATCGTTTGTTGGATATCGCCGACAATGCACCGGGTTTTGCAGTGGCAGCGCCCTCACTTTTGGTCCATTCGGCTGAGTCCATCCGTATCGGCATTGCCCATGATCAGGCTTTCGGTTTTTACTACAGTGAGGATCTGGACACCCTGCGGGCAGCCAACGTTGAGTTGGTTGAATTGGATACCCTGAATACTCTTCATATGCCGCAGCTGGATGGGCTGATCATCGGGGGGGGATTCCCGGAAGTGTTTATGGATAAGCTCGAAGCCAATCGATCCTTGCGCCAAGGTATTCGGGTTGCCATCGAAGCCGGGCTACCTACCTATGCTGAATGTGGCGGCCTGATGTATTTGTCGCGCAGCCTGAGTTGGCAGGGCAAGACGTGTGAAATGGTTGGGGTGGTGCCTGGCGATACCCGTATGCATGATCGGCCTGTAGGTCGCGGCTATGCTTACCTGCAGCCCACCGGCGATGATCGCTGGCAGGAAGCGAACACCATACCCGCGCATGAATTTCACTATTCCAGTCTGGAAAATCTGCCATCCGACTCCATATACGCTTATCAGGTGAAACGCGGCCATGGAATTGATGGCAAGCATGACGGGTATCAACTACACAACCTGCTGGCGGCATACGTACACCGTCGTGGCACGGGTGCACAGGGCTGGATCGCGCCATTTTTGAACCAGGTGCGCGCGCATAAAGCGCGTGCAGCCGCTTAAATTAAGAGGAATAACCCATGATCAAAATTACCGACGCAGCTGCCGAGCAAATTCGAGCTGTTGCCAACAATCCGGATGTTTTTGGCATGATATTGCGCGTCGCCGCCTATCAGGAAGACGATGGCAGTGTGAACTACGCGATGGGTTTTGATCACGAACGCGAGGCAGACGAGCAACTGATCTGCAACAAAGTCGAGATACTGATTGCCTCTTCCAGCACGCCATACCTGCAAGGCGTCACTCTGGATTTTGTCGAAATGGGTCCCGATGACATGCGCTTTATTTTTATCCCGCCGTTTTCTGCTGAAGATGAAGGCGAGTCGGAGTCCGAACCTGATGCAGGCAAGGAATCCGGTACGGGTCCTGAAACGGCCACTGAGTAAATTCCATGGATTACCTGCCTATATTCCTCGACCTGCGTGACCGTACCTGCCTGCTGGTAGGAGGGTCGGAAACCGCAGCCCGCAAGGCTGAATTGCTGCTGCGTGCCGGGGCGCGAGTCGAAGTGGCCGCACCTGAATTGCATGAATGCTTTAAAAGATTGCCCTATGCTGAGCATCTGAGTCGTGTGGCTGACGTCTTCAGTGATGAACTCCTCGAAGGCAAGGACGCTGTCATTGTGGTCGAGGAAGATGTGGCGGCAGCCAAGTTGGTAGCGGATGCTGCGCGTGCGCGCCACATTCCGGTGAATGTGGCGGACAAACCGGCGTTGTGCAGTTTTATCCTGCCGTCAATTATCGATCGTTCACCAATCATGGTGGCGGTATCCAGCGGCGGGGAATCGCCTGTGCTGGCACGTATGCTGCGCGCCCGTTTGGAAACATTGATTCCTGCCGCGTATGGTCGTCTGAGTTCGCTCGCATCGCGTTACAAGACGCGTGTACGTGAGGCGATCAAACCGGAACAGCGCCGTGCCTTCTGGGAGAAAGTTTTTCTTTCGCCTGTGGCCGAGATGGTGTTTTCCGGGCGTGATGTCGAAGCGGAGGCCGAACTCAACGCGATGATCAAGGACAGCGCCGCAAACGAAATTACACGTGGCGAGGTCTATCTGGTGGGGGCCGGTCCGGGCAATCCCGATCTGCTGACATTCCGGGCCTTGCGCCTGATGCAACAGGCCGATGTGATCGTCTATGATCGTCTGGTTTCGCAGCCCATTCTTGACATGTGCCGACGCGATGCCGAGCGTGTGTATGTAGGTAAGGAACGCGACGACCATGCGGTACCGCAGGAGGAAATCAACCTCATGCTGGTACGGTTGGCCAAGGAAGGAAAACGGACATTGCGCCTGAAAGGCGGCGACCCTTTCATCTTCGGCCGTGGCGGCGAAGAGATCGAAACCCTGGTCGAACACGGCGTATCGTTCCAGGTGGTACCTGGCATCACCGCTGCGGCCGGCGTGTCATCTTATGCGGGCATACCGTTGACGCATCGCGACTATGCGCAATCGGTTACCTTCGTTACCGGGCATTTGAAAGACAACACCTTCAACCTCAACTGGGAAGGCATTGCACGGCAAGACCAGACGATCGTTATCTACATGGGCTTGAAGGGCTTGCCGATGCTATGCGAGGCACTGATCAAGCATGGTCTCACTGCCGAAACGCCGGCAGCCATTATTCAACATGGCACGCTACCAAGTCAGCGTGTCATTACGGGCGACCTTAATACCTTGCCTACACTGGCGGAAGAAGCCGGACTCAAGGCGCCCACCCTCATCATCGTGGGCAATGTGGTCAAACTGCGTAAAAAGCTTGGCTGGTTTCAGCCCGAAATGCAGTCTGAACAGACGCAGCATTCTCCCCTTGAAATGCCGGATCACTTGCGTTGATCAAATGATGGATGGCGGCGCGCGTCCAATTGGGCCGCCTCCAAAAAGACAGCGCCTTTCGCAAGCCATGATCCGATTGCTCCGAGCCTCACTGAATAGGTCCCCCTGACTTATTAGCGGGTAATTCTCCCGATCAAAATGAGGTTTGTATCTCCCTATGGTTGAGCACAGTCTTGTCAGCATTAGCGCCGTCGTCATACTAGGCATCTCGGCCCAGTGGTTGGGGTGGCGCATGCGCATTCCCTCCATTTTGCTGCTCCTGATATTCGGCATTTTGGCCGGCCCCGTTTTTGGCTGGATCAATCCCGGCGACTTGCTGGGGACACTGCTTTATCCGGTGGTTTCATTGGCTGTGGCCATGATTTTGTTCGAAGGCGGGCTGAGCCTGTCGGTGAAAGAGTTTCGTGCCATTGGCGGGGTGGTGGCGTGGCTGGTGACGCTGGGTGCTTCGATTACCTGGTTCATTAGCGCCATTGCGGCACACTGGATACTTGGGTTTGCGTGGCCGCTGGCAATATTACTGGGTGCAGTACTCGTCGTCACCGGCCCGACCGTCATTGGTCCAATGTTACGGTTCATTCGCCCTACCGGGAAAACCGGGGCCATACTGAAGTGGGAAAGCATCGTGATCGATCCCATCGGGGCGATGCTCGCGGTGCTGGTGTTTCAAGTGATTCTGGAATCAGGGACGCAGCGCGAAATGATGGTGATAGTCGGGATCGTCCTGAAAACCATCGGCATCGGTGCGGTGCTCGGGTTTTTGGGCGCGGTGGTATTGGGATTTTGCATGAAGCGGGACTATATCCCTGACTATCTGCATAACCCGGTTGCAGTCATGTTCGTGGTGGGAGTCTTTACCGGCGCCAACCTGCTGCAATCCGAATCGGGCCTGCTCGCAGTCACCATCATGGGGTTTGTGCTGGGCAACCAGAAAGCCATTTCGGTTCAACATATTGTCGAGTTCAAGGAAAACCTGCGGGTTTTGCTGATTGCCGGCGTTTTCATTTTGTTGGCAGCACATCTCAAGCCGGTTGATCTCGATCAGATCGGCATCGCCAGTTTTGTATTCCTGTTGGTGTTGGTGTTTGTTGCACGGCCTGCGTCAGTGTTTGCCTCCACCTGGGGAAGCCAGCTGGGTCTCAAGGAAAAACTGTTTTTATCCTGGATGGCCCCGCGCGGCATTGTTGCCGCCGCGGTGGCATCCATATTTGCATTGCGGCTTGAAGAAGTTGGATTGCCAGGCTCGGATGTGCTGGTGCCACAAACATTTTTCATCATCATTGGTACCGTCGCCCTGTATGGATTGACTGCGCCGCTGGTGGCACGGCGCTTGGGCCTGGCCAAGGCGCAGCCTCAAGGTGTATTGTTTTTGGGTGGGCAATATTGGGTACGTGATATTGCTAAAACCCTGATGGATGAAGGCTTTCCCGTGATGCTGGTCGATAACAGCCGGCACAACGTATCGGCAGCGCGGATGGCAGGCATACCGGCCTTTTATGCCAGCATTTTTGCCGATAATGTACTGGATCGCGTCGAGATTAATGGCATCGGCAAACTCATGGCAATGACCACCAACGACGACGTGAACTCATTGGCTGCACTTCACTTTGCGCCGCTGTTTGGACGCTCGCAAGCCTATCAATTGATGCCGGAGGATGAAACGCTATTAGACGCGCATTCGCGTCACCTCAGGGGGCGTTTCCTGTTTGGAAAAGGTCTGACGCATGCGGCACTGACCGAGTGGTTTACCGGTGAAGCCGTCGTCAAGAAAACCAAGCTGAGCGAAGAGTACGGCTTGGATGAACTGAAGGTCCGCTATGCGGGCAAGGTGCTGCCCCTTTTTCTGATCACGGAAGAGGGCAATCTTCAGGTTTTTACGGCCGAAAACAAAACCAAACCCCAGGCCGGGCAATCCCTGATTAGCCTGGTACGGCCTCAGTTTGAAATCACTGAGCCTGAAGTGCTGCCCGAGCTGGGCAAGCCAACCAACACGAAAGCTGATTGAGATGAGGTCAAGCGCGGCGCATTACATTGCGTCGCCAGTCGGCTTTAATAATCAGGTGGCTAAACGGGGTTGTTTAACATTGGGCTCGACAAGCTTCGGTCCAATTTATCTTCCACCTCGCCGACATATGCGGACAGACTGCGATTGGATTCTTCAATCGCGTTCAGCATGGCCTGCTCCATGCCTTCAATGCGGATGTTCAGGTCGGCTCGTGATTTCTCTGCGGTTTCCTTCAATTGTTCAAACTCGTGATCGAGCTGGCTGCGCAGATCATTGAGTCGTGAGGCCTCAGCCTTTTCGGCCAACTGCTGCTGAGCTTGGAGCTCCTTTGCATACCGGTGCGCATCCATCAACACGGCCGTGCGCAGGATCAGGACGTAGGCGGTAAAGAGCGCCACGAACACCAGGATTGCGGCGAGCAATACCAAGCCCAAGGGTGCTTCAAAACTGAAAGCCACGAAGGAAAGCGCAGTCGGCGCGCTTAACTCCACCCAGTTGGCCATCGTGAATACCCCCAGCAGGATCATCCCAACAAAAATGAGCAGGCCCAATATTTTCATTACATTTCTCCTGAATAGACGGCGTTAGCGAGTGGGGTTTTGGTTAAGAGAGATTCGTGGAGGGTGCGTATTGCGCAGCGGCTGGTCTTAACTGCGTCCACCTGGTACCCGGTTCTCCACAGCGAACACTGCCGCTTCGACCCGTGACGACAAGTTCAGTTTTGCAAGAATATGGCGCACGTGAAGCTTGACGGTGTCATGGCTGATGTCGAGTGTACGGGCGATGGCTTTGTTGCTTTCACCACGTGACAGGTGAGTGAGAATTTCGCGTTCGCGTGGGGTCAGGGCATCGAGCAGGGAACCGGCATCCTGCCCTTTTTTGTCGTAGAGCCGGACAAGTTTGGCGGTCATGGCAGGGGCGACAACGGTTTCGCCGCGCTGAGCGCGCAAGATGGCGTCGACCACTTCGTCTGGTTCCATGCTCTTCAGCAAATAGCCGTTGGCCCCGGCACGCAGCGCGCGCGCAAGATCATCCTCGGCTTCGGACAGCGTGAGGATGAGAACGGGCAGCTTGTGGCCATCAGCGCGTAATTGCTGCATCAGGGTAATGCCGTCGGTGCCCGGCATGTTGAGATCGAGAATCAGCACGTCAGGCCGGTGTGCCTTCAATAACATGGCGACGTCGTCAGGTGTGCCGGTAAAGGCGGTCACCTCGATGCTGCCGCTTTGTTCCAGCAATTCGGCCAAGCCCTTTCGAAAGAGGGTGTGATCGTCAACGAGAATGATGCGTGTAAGGCTCATGCGGCATGCTCGGATTTGTATTGGGGGAATATAAGTCGGATGACCGTACCGCCGGCAGGGCGGCTTTCAACACTGAGTTTACCGTTCAACTTGGCGGCGCGTTCGCGCATGATGGTGAGGCCGAAGCTTTTGCCCATGGTGGACGATTCGTCATTCTTCTTTTGTACGCCCACGCCATCATCCGCGACGTTGACGAGATACTGGCCGTCTACCAGATCAAAGGTGATGACAACATGGCGTGCGCGGGCGTGCTTGGCGATGTTGTAGAGCGATTCCTGAATGATGTGGAAGACCTGGATCTCCTCATCGGGCGAGAGTGAAACTTCCTGCACCAGATTAAGGAAGTCGACGTCGGCATTGGCTTTTTTGCGAAAGCCCTTGGCGAGTTCCTGGATAGCCGGTACCAGCCCACGCGGATTGATGCGGTCGCGATACTGAGTAATGAGATCGCGCAGGTCGGCATAGGCGAGGTCGACGGCTTCCTCGACGTCGACCAGATAGCGATTGGCTTTGGGGTAATCCTCGTGACGCATCGAATCGGACAGCACCGTGAGCCGCATCTTGGCGTAGGCCAGTGTTTGCGCCAGTGAGTCGTGAATTTGATTGGCCAGCATCTGGCGTTCGTTCATCAGTGAGATGCGCATGTTTTCACGCGTCAGGCGGGCATTTTCCAGCGCAATACCGAGGTGCTCGCTGATCGAGCGAAACAGCAGGCGAACGTCTTCCGGAACGGCTTTGCCTTCTTCCATGAACAGGTTGTAGACGCCCATGACCTGGTTCTTGTGCATCAGTGGCACCGCCACCACGGTGTTGCAGGTGTCGCTGAAGTAAGCGTCATTCGCCTGCTTTTTGCAAAAGGCGACATTGTTCCAGCTGCTCACCGTCATCTCGCGTGCAGCCTTGCCGCACACACCGCAATCCACGCTGACCAGATTTTCATGCTCAACCAGATGGGCTGGCAGACCCACCGAGCCAATTAATCGTAGATGGGTGCGGTCATCGGTGATGACGCGAACCGCGCCTGCCTGTGCACCGGCCAAGCGAATCATGGTCGACAGAAATCGCCCCAGTAACTGTTCGACGTTGGAGTCGGTGGACAGGCTGGTCGTGATTTCAGACAGTATCCGCAATGCTGGAATGCTGACATCGCCAGCGTCGGGGGAAGTGTGCTGGATGAGCGGGTGGATCGTGTCAGTCATGGCTGGGTGTGAAAGCGTCATCTTTCAGCATATCCGATTTATCCCGGATCCCAAGTTCGGCTTCATGGAGCGGGTGCTACGGGAGCTTGGGGTGTGATTGGAGCCGCGGGTGCTTTGGCGGGAGCAGCCGCTTTGTCCAGAGTGGGTACTTTGGCAGGAGCGGGTGCTTTGGCGGGAGCGAGTACTTTGTCCGGAGTGGTTACGACCGCAGGCGCAGCGGGCTCAGCAGGAAGGCTGATGGGCACCGGAACCACCACACTGGGTTCGAGATCTTCCGGAAACCCCCCGCGCGTGGGCGGTTCCTTGGCGGGCGGCGCAGCCTGGCTGGTCGCACCATCAGGTTTTTCTTTGACCGGTGCGCGCGGCACAACGGGCTTAAGAGCCGTTGGCGCAGGCAGTACGATCGCATCGGCTGCAGGCGGTGTCACGGGTTCAGGCGGCTGCAGGTACAAATGTGGTTGCAGTTGTGGCAGCAGGGTTTTCAGGATCTGTGCAGTGAGCGAGCTGGTGAATCCAAACTGCCCGGCCTGCTCGCCCGGAACCAGCGCGGTCAGCGTGCCGAAGTGGCGGTCGCCAAGATAGAACACGAACGTGGCGGTACGGTTGACCACGCGAGATTCGAGTAATTGTCCGCCTTTGCCATAACGCTCGAAACGGTGGTCACCGGTTCCAGTTTTTCCACCAATGCTGAGGGGCTTGCCATTGGCGTCCTTGAGGGCACCGGCAAGGCGTGCGGCGGTCCCGCGTTCGACGACGCGTAATAATGCTTGGCGTACGGTCTGGGCGACTTCGACCGGAAGCATGCGTTCACCTTTGGCCGGCTTGAGCGACAGATGGGTTTCATAAGGGGTATCGGCAGCGAAACGCAGGCCGGTGAGGCTAGTCATCGGCGCGCGCACCCCATCGTTGATCAGAATGCTCATCAGCTCGGCCAGTGCGGCGGGGCGGTCACCCGAGCTACCGATGGCGGTGGCGTAGGAGGGCGTGATGTTGTCAAACGGGTAGCCCAGGCGCTTCCAGTCAGTCAGCAGGCCGTCGAAGGCTTCGACTTCGAGCAGGCTCTGGATCCGGATGTCTTGCGCATTCTTGCGGCTGGTTTTGAACAACCAGTTATAGACTTCGATGCGTACATCGGCACCCTGATCGTATAAAGCCTTGAGCGTGGTTTTGGGCGCTGCGCGCAAGCTCTTTACCACCCACAGTTCAAGTGGATGGATCTGCGTGACATAGCCGCGATCGGCCAGGTCGTAAGCATTCTGCCCATGCGTTTTGTACAGGTATTCGAGTGTTTTCGGGCTGAGTCCGGTACTGGCAGGAATCTGTTTGTGCAGGGTCTCGACATAGGCCTCGTAGGTCGCCCTGGGTTCCAGATAGCGGAACACCGAAGTAAACCGACGCGGATTCCCCCGCACGCGGGCATACAGGTCCTCCGCCATTTGCGCAGGTGGATTCTTCTTGTGGCGCTGGTAAAAGCGATTGATGAAGACGCGCCCTTCCTGGTCAACAAAACGCATCAGATAGGTTTCACGCAGGGGGTTGTTGGCGTCGTCCAGAATACGTGCGGCTGCACCTGGGGTGGCGCTGGCATAGTGACGCACGATGTCGCGCATGATGCGGATGTAGACGAGGTTGACCGAGTTCTGGGTCGCTTCCCACACGTCCATGGAGCGGCTGTTGTCCTTGGGGTCGAAGTTGGCGAAGTTGTGCAGGCCGCCACCGGTGAAGAACGTCTCGGGCGAAGCGGAATAGCGCCGGCCCATCGCGGCGTTGAGCAAGGCGTCCAGTTTGATCTTGGGCTGGCTCAGCAGGGTTGCGGCGACCCATTGCGACAGCACATTGCGCTGCGGCTGCGCTTTCTGGGTGAGCGCTTCGGTGTTGAAGGTGCGGTATTCGTTATACAGGCGCGCAATGATTTCAAGATACGTCACCAGCGTGCGCAGCTTGGCCGTTGATCCCAGGTCTAGCCGCGTCTGGCTATTGATATCGAACGGCTGATTGAGGTTGTCGGCCTGGATGCGCAGCAGATTGCCGCGCGGCGTTTTTTCATACAGTGTGAAGCTGTAGATCACCTCGCCGAGCGGATTGTTTGGCTGCAGCAAACGATGCCCGATCAAGCCTGACGCTGCAGCCGCCTCGGGCTTGGCCAGGCTCTGCAAATATTGGCTGACGATTTTTTGTGCGGGCTGGTTGATGGTGGTATTGACCTGCAAATCCAGTCGATCGAGATCGTATAGGCGCGGCTCACCCAGCAGTCCGGCTACCTGGATGCGCTGCGCGTTGGTGGCTTTTTGATCGACAAAGCGAAGCGCAGGTGGGTCGATACGCTGGTCGGTCCCGCGCAGCTTGACCTTTTTTGCGAGCGTGGCGAGTTCGGGCGAAATGAGTTTTGCGCTGGCCAACAGATCGAGGTGATCATCAGTCAAGGCATCCAGTGCCTTGCGATTGGATGCCAGATAATACGAGGGACGGCGTTCCGCCACGATCAGCGACAGCACATGTTTGAGCGCGCTGGCATAGGCTGCGTTGTCTGTGTTTTTTGCGGAAGACAGGGTGCGGTTGACCTCGTTGAAATCCAGCCCGTACCAGGCCCACAGGCCATCGCCCACGCCATTGACTTCACCGATCCGTGGCGCTGCCGCCAGGGGCACGGTATTGAGATAGGCCATGACGGTTTTACGTCGCATGGGCAAGGTGTTGGGACCATCGAGGTAAGCGCGCAGGCTGGCCGTCGCCATCTGGCGCAGCTTGTCGCCCATGCTGCTGGTCAGGCCTTCGGGGGAATGCCGATACTTTTCGATCTGTGTTGGTAGGGTGCTGCCGCCCGGCACATTGCGGTTGGTGTCAATAAAGCTGATGCCTTTTTCCAGAAGCGCCTGCGCAAGCCGGTCCCACTCTACTGCCGGGTTGCGCGTCGGGAACTGCTCGGTCAACAGTTCGCGGTTTTCGATATACAGCAGGGCATTGACCAGGATGTCGGGAATGTCTTCAAAGCGGGTATAGGTACGTGATGGGTAACGGCTTTGGTAGAGCAGCGCGTCATCGCTGTCGAGGAGGCTCAGGCCAGCATTGTCCTTTTCGTGATACGGCAGGAACAAGCCGAGATCATCGACCCGCTCCATCTGGACGCTGATTTTGGCTTGTTGGTCAATTTGCCAGCCCGCTTTGTCTAGACGTGTCAGATACGCTGGCAGCTTGGTGTAGCCGAGGCGCATGTCATAGGGCCCCTTACCCGGATAGCGAATCCGACTGGAGGGTCCGGGATTCATCTTCCAGGTCATTTTCTGCGCGGTTTTGGCGAGGTATTTGGCTTCGAGTGCCGATGACACCAATTCCCAGGCGATGAGACCGACCAGCCCGACGATGAGCAGCACAATACCTAAACCAACCAGCAAACGACGCTTTGTGATGCGCATGGTTTAGACCCAGTCCCGTCCGGTTAAAAAGTCATTGTAGAGCACGGCTTCTGGCGAGCCTGGCTCCGGATGCCAGTCGTAACGCCATTTCACAACGGGGGGTAACGACATCAGAATGGATTCGGTTCGCCCACCGGATTGCAGTCCGAACAGCGTGCCACGGTCGTAGACCAGGTTGAACTCAACATAGCGTCCGCGACGGTAAGCCTGGAAATCGCGTTCGCGCTCGCCATAAGGGGTGTCCTTGCGGCGTTCCAGCAAAGGCAAATAAGCGGTCAGAAAAGCATCCCCGAGTCGTTGCGTCATTCCAAACGCATGATCGAAACCGCCTTCGGAAAAATCGTCGAAAAACACGCCACCGATTCCGCGCGGTTCGTTGCGATGTTTGAGAAAGAAGTAGCGGTCGCACCATTCCTTGAAGCGCGGGTGTAATTCGGCACCAAATGGATCGAGCGCGGTTTTGCAACTGGCATGAAAATGCCGCGCATCGTCTTCAAAGCCATAGTAAGGCGTGAGATCCATCCCCCCGCCGAACCACCACACCGGGTCTTCGCCGTCTTTCATGGCAACAAAACAGCGCACGTTCATGTGCACGGTGGGGGCATACGGGTTGCGCGGATGCAGTACCAGCGATACGCCCATCGCTTCCCAACGGCGCCCGGCGAGTTCCGGACGATGCGCGCTGGCTGACGGTGGCAATTGGCTGCCCAGCACGTGCGAGAAGTTCACGCCACCGCGTTCCAGTACCTGTCCTTCTTCGATCAATCTCGAGATTCCGCCGCCGCCTTCGGGGCGGTCCCAGGCATCGGTTCGGAATGGTAGTCCGTCGGTGGCTTCAAGCGCGGCGACGATACGCGACTGCAATCCGAGTAGCCAGGTTTTGACTGAACTCGAATCAAAGGGGGTTGTGTCAGGGGTGTGGGCGGGTATCAGGCTCAAGGATGCGATCCGGTTACAGGTTCATGCGAGGGAGTGGGGCCGCCGTGTCTTGTATCCGCATTCAATACAGCGGGGTGCGGCGCGTGCTCATTTCTTCCGGTCAAGCGCGCGCCAGCCAATATCGCGGCGGAATTGCATGCCGTCAAAATGAATGCTGGCGATGGCGTCGTAGGCGCGTTTTTGCGCCATGCGTACGCTGTCACCGAGCGCAGTGACAGCGAGTACGCGGCCACCACTTACGATTGTCTGCCCGTTCTCGATGGTGGTACCAGCATGAAATACGTGCAGGTCATCGGTCGCTGCCGGGAGTGCACTGACGACCGCGCCTTTTAGCGGTGCATCGGGATAGCCCGCTGCGGCCAACACCACGGCGAGCGCTGTGCGGCGGTCCCATTCCGCTTCCACTTGGTCAAGCTTGCCATTGATGGCGGCTTCAAGAATGGTGACGAGATCGGTCTTCAGGCGAATCATGATCGGCTGGGTTTCCGGGTCGCCCATGCGGCAATTGAACTCGAGCACTTTGGGCGCGCCATCGGCCCCGATCATGATTCCGGCATACAAAAAACCGGTGAAACGAATACCGTCAGCTGCCATGCCTTCCACCGTAGGCTGGATGACTTCGCGCATGATGCGCGCATGCAGCCCGGGGGTGACGACGGGGGCGGGCGAATAGGCACCCATGCCGCCGGTGTTGGGACCCTGGTCACCATCCTGCAGGCGCTTGTGGTCCTGACTGGAAGCCAGCGCCAGCACATGCTCACCGTCGACCAAGACGATAAAGCTGGCTTCCTCGCCCAACAGGCATTCTTCAATGACCACGCGGTGACCGGCTTCGCCCATGCTGTTGCCGGCGAGCATGGCATCCACGGCCGCGTGAGCTTCCTCGGCCGTTGCCGCAACGACCACCCCCTTGCCCGCAGCCAGGCCATCCGCTTTCACCACGATGGGGGCACCATGGTGGTCAATGTAAGCGTGCGCGGAGACAGTATCGGTGAAGGTGCCGAACGCAGCCGTGGGAATGCCATGACGTGCCATGAACTGCTTGGCGAAATCCTTTGAACTTTCGAGCTGGGCTGCGGCCTGGGTCGGGCCGAATATTTTGAGTCCGGCGGCGCGGAATGAGTCAACGATACCCGCGGCCAACGGAGCTTCAGGCCCCACCACCGTGAATGCGATGTCATTTTCGTGGCGCACAAACTCAATCAACGACGGGATGGACGTCAACGGCACATTGATCAGGCCATCCTGGTTTGCCGTGCCGCCATTGCCGGGCGCAACAAACACTTGCGAGATTCGGGGCGATTGCGCGAGCTTCCATGCCAGTGCGTGTTCGCGTCCGCCAGAGCCGATGACAAGGATTTTCATAGAGAACTAAACCGTATGCGGTTAGAGGCGGGGCAAACACAGAAAAAATGGCATGACTGCGCTCGGCTCACCTGCTGATTAATGTCGGAAATGTCGGGTGCCGGTGAACACCATGGCAATGCCATGTTCGTTGGCCGCAGCAATCACTTCGTCGTCACGCATTGAGCCGCCTGGCTGGATCACGGCCTTGATGCCCGCCGCAGCTGCCTGGTCGATACCGTCGCGAAAAGGGAAAAAGGCATCGGAGGCCATCACCGAGC
>JAGXGP010000050.1 GCA_024636775.1 Hydrogenophilales bacterium | reverse complement strand
GCATTAGTTTGTGTCCCTTACGCGAAACTGCGTATAATTCGCATCCTTCAAATGCGCCGGTAGCTCAGCTGGATAGAGTACTTGGCTACGAACCAAGGGGTCAGGAGTTCGAATCTCTTCCGGCGCACCAAATATCAAGGGGTTAGCTTAGGCTAGCCCCTTTTCTTTTCCGGCACCGTAGCCAAAACGTAGCCCCCTACCCCATCAATCGCCCCAAGGCCTGACAACCTGTCCACGTAGTCAGCCAGGTGTTCACTGGACATGTGAGCATAGCGCCTCACCATTTCCACTGATTCCCAGCCGCCCAGCTCCTGTAGAACGTGAAGCGGGGTTCCTGCCTGAACATGCCAACTCGCCCAAGTGTGACGCAAATCATGCCAGCGAAAATTCTCAATTCCAGCACGCTTTAACGCCTTCTCCCAAGCGCTGTTGTTTGGGGCAACGATCGGATTTCCCCGATAGCTGAACACATGCGTTAAGTTCTTCCCGACCTGCCCACGTATAACCTCCACGGCGGCATTGGAAAGCGGCACGGCAATCGCCTTGCGCGCTTTCGCTTGATCAGGATGCACCCATGCACAACGGCGTCCCAAATCAACTTGTGACCACAACAATCCGGCCACATTGGCTTTCCTCAGCCCGGTTTCCAAACTAAACCTGACCATTGCCTGAAGATGCTCCGGCAGCTCAGCAAGCAGCCGCGTAGCTTCCTCATGCGTCAGCCAGCGAATGCGACGAGTCGGTTCAGGCAGCAGACGAAAAAACGGTGCCTTATCCAACCACTCCCACTCATTGGCAGACTTGCGCAGAATTGCCCGCATCACTTCCAACACACGGTTGACGGTGGAATTAGCCACCCCCTCCGCTTTTCGCGCAGCCATGATTTTGTCGATCAAGGTGCGGTTGATGTCGGTCAGTGGCACGTCGCACAAGTACGCATCAAGCCAGCGCAGATGATACTTATCGCTGACCTGTGAGGCCTTATGCTCCGTCTCCTGCAACCAGCGTACAACTGCTTCATTCCAAAGATACGAGGGCCTCACGCCGAGCCGTTGCTGTTCCCACAATTCGGCTTTAAGCCTGTCGTGGTACTCCTGAGCATTCAGCTTGTCTTCAGTCCCAGTGCTTCTTTGTATTGCCTGTCCGTTGTGGCGGATTTTGAGCCACCAGACGGACGAGTCTTTGCGTTTGTAGAGTGACATATAGATTTCTCCTGTTTGTCGCCCTGCATCACCCGCAGGGGGTATTGTGCGCGGATATGCTCGATCAGATCAACATCTACGAACACCCAGCTCTTGCCAATTTTGGCGCCGGGTATTTCGCCCCGTCGGGCTTTCTCCCGCAGGGTGACGGGATGAATGCGCAGCAAGGCAGCCGCAGCGTTTAGGTCGAGGGTGTTCATCGGGAGGGGTGAGCAAGGGCGGGCTTATCGTCCACCACAAAATCTGTTCGAATCATGATTTATTTTCCCTTTCCACATCCCGCCCATGTCGGACTCACCCTGCATTTGTGCTGCAGGGAAAATGGGATTGGAGCCACGCTGGGTATGATGGTTGGCTTCATGAGCCTGCCCTGTCTCGATGCGGCAATTGTTCTATCAGGACACACTTCACGGAACCCGCTCGGGCGCAATCCGGCGTAACGCCGTCATGCCATGCCCTCAGACAGGTGCGGCGTACGTCAGGGTGTTCCATTCGGCGACGGCACGCGATATCGTCAGGCGGGGTGAGCGTTGCCGAAGAGGCGCGGCACGCGGACTGCAAGCCGCCGTGCCACGCCCAACCCACGTGCAGACTGAACTTGCGGCCCGGCGCGTGCCGGCCCTTTTATCTTGCCCTCGCCATTTCCCGACGCTGGCGCGACCGGCTTCGACGGGCTGGCTGCGATTGTCTGCATGAATGCTGTTGCAGGCTGGGGTGCAAATGATGTGCAGTGATACTGACGAAGAACGGTATGTGGTGCTGCACGTTCATGGCGTGCTCCACGTCCATAACGGCTGTTCGCTGCTGGTCACGGCGGAGACAGCAACGGGGCCGAAGTAGCGGCTATCGAATGACGCTGGATTCGTCGCGCTGAGCAGGAACAGTTCGCCATCATGAAGCCGCCGACAGTGCTGCCAGGCCGACACAGTGGACGGCATCAAGCGGCATGCACGCATGCAAAACCATGAGATGCCAGCGTGTCGTGCCATAGTCATTGGATTCCCAGCGCACACGGAAGAACACAGCCACCGGTGTGAAGATCGCGCAGCGCCGCCAGCAATACACGCGTCAGCAGCATCTCGGCGACCGTGAGGCCGCGTGTGAAGGCTTCGACCTTGATGCGGGCGCGTAGCGCCGGCGTCACGTCGAGGGTCAGCCGGGCGGTGTAGAGATCGGTCTTGCCGATGTCTGCACCCTCACCCTGGCGCACCCAGGCATCCGCGTGCGGGTTGGCAGGCGGGCGTGCGCCAATCGCAACGCGTTTACCGTTCTTCATCGCGCCATCCTCAACACTTCATCGGCGAGCGCCGTGATCTCGCGTGCAGCCATGCTGTCCACGTCGAGTTCGAGCGCGAGCTGACCTCTGGCCACGCTGTCGGCAAACACGATGCGCTGCCGAACTTCCGAGAGCAGCGATGGCAGCGGTTGATCGGCGAGTGCGCTGCGTGCCTCGCGTCCGATCACCGTGGTGCTGACGCGCCGGTTGATGACGAAGGCCGCGCGCAGCGCAGGCCGGAACACCTGCGCTTCGCGAATCAATGACACCATCTCGGCGCTGGCCCACACGTCGTAGGGGCTGGGCTGCACTGGAATCAACACGACGTCAGCCGCGAGCAGCGCGGAGCGCGCGAGGGCGGCAATTCGTGGTGGGCCATCGATCACGATGTGATCGCAGCGTCTGGCGAGTTCCGGCGCTTCCTGATGCAGGGTTTCCCTTGCCAGGCCGACAGCACCGAACAGCCTGGGCAAGCCGTTCTGGCTGCGGCGTTGCGTCCAGTCCAACGCTGAGCCCTGGGGATCGGCATCGACCAGGATTACCGAGCTGCCTTGCATGGCCAGTTCACCTGCGATGTGCGTGGCGTGGGTGGTCTTGTCGACTCCGCCTTTCTGGTTGAGCAGCGCGATGATCATGATGTGCTGCGTGCTGCATGCAGGTTTATCCACAGCGTGCGGGCTTTTCTTATTGTTAGTTTTATAGATTTTAAGTTAGATTCTAAGTTAAGGAGCGCCGAGATCCACGTGGATAAAGGCTTTGCGACCCGTCCGTACTCCTGATAGCACGATAGTGCCACTCCTAATAGCACGAGGATTCCTACTCCTGATAGCACGAGTGAGTTCACATCTTTTCCACAGGCACCACCCCGGCACCAAAGCTGCCGCCAGGCCGCAGTGGTGCCGTGGACGGCACGGCGTTGAAGCTCAATATTTCCGGCCCATGCCTTGGTCGCAGGATGGCGAGTGTGTAACCGGGCAAGGACTGTCGCGCCACGATGCAGCGCAGCAGTCAGGGGGCATGTATGCCCACCGTCTTCTGCTCGGCCGAAGCGGTCTTACGCCCAGCCAGGCAAGTGCGTCTGCTTACGCTGGCGGATTCAACCGGTGGATGCAACACACTAGAAACTGCGTAAGCAGAAGGAGTGTTGCAGATGAAGCAGAGACCTCGGATCTATTACACGGAAAGCCAGAAAGCGCTGATGTGGGAACGCTGGCGAAAGGGCGATTCTCTCCAGCAGATTGCCCAGCTGTTTGATCGAAACCACTCATCGGTACAGGGCATCCTGGCTCAGACAGGTGGGATACAGCCGGCACAGCGACACCGTTCGAGATTGGCACTGACGTTGGCAGAACGAGAAGAAATATCGCGTTGTGTTGCTGTGGGTCAGTCGATCCGTTCAATAGCAGCGCTACTTGGACGAGCGCCATCCACCATCAGCCGAGAGATCAATCGCAACGGTGGCCAGGAATGTTATTGGGCGAACCGTGCCGATCAGGCGGCCTGGGATCGAACGAGTCGCCCCAAGGTCTGTAGACTCGTCGAGAACCGAGCGTTGGCGTACATCGTGGCGGGAAAGCTCAAATTACAGTGGTCACCGGAGCAAATCGCTGGATGGCTGAAGCGCACATACCCAGACGACGAGATCTTCCAGGTGTCACACGAAACCATTTATCGCAGCCTCTTCATTCAAGCCCGAGGGGCGCTGAAGAAAGAACTGGTGCAGCATTTGAGGCGTACACGAGTGATGCGCCGTTCGCGCCATCACACGATGAAGACAGACAATCACGGCAGAATCACGGGCACCGTATCGATCAGCGAGCGACCGGCCACGGTCGAGGACCGGGCGGTACCTGGTCATTGGGAAGGTGACTTGTTGTTTGGAAACAGCAACAGCCAAATTGCAACCCTCGTCGAACGTCATTCACGCTATGTGATGCTGGTGAAGGTCACAGGCAAGGATACTGAGACCGTCATCAACGCACTGATCAAACACGCCCGAAAGTTACCGCAGGATCTGTATAAAACGCTTACATGGGATCGGGGTAAAGAGATGGCCGCCCACCAGCGCTTCACTTTGGCAACCGATGTAAAAGTCTACTTCTGCGATCCTCGGAGCCCTTGGCAGCGTGGGTCTAACGAAAACACGAACGGCCTATTGAGACAATATCTGCCCAAGGGAACAGACATCTCCGCTTACTCGCAAGCCAAGCTCAATGGATTGGCAAGACGATTAAATGATCGTCCAAGGAAAACATTAAACTACGAAACACTAGCTGAACGATTTGGCCAATCTGTTGCATCCACCGGTTGAATCCGCCCTACTGACCGGTCGGATGTCAGTAAGTCACGCCGAAGGTCCAGGAAGCCGGCAGCAGCCCACTGCCCCTTCTGACTTTCAAATCAGTAGAGGCCTAGTGCTTTACATGCTGGGTTCTCTGGAGCGTTCAATAGCACACCTTGGTTTGTCCTATTTTTCTTGAAAAACACAGGTGGCTAACCACTCGACTCAGGAACGCAACATACAGTCAATTGAGCATTGGTTTAATTGACAAAGAACCGCCCGCGGCAATAGACCTGGCCGGCGGAGGCTGCCTCTATCCAGCGTCCGTACAAACCCCCTCCTTTCCGCAATGAAATGTGCGTTAGCGAACGGACCACCGTTTCTGAATCGGGTCTACTGGACGCTTGATGCCGTTACAGGGAAAGTTCGTGCCTCTGATCAATCTGATAATCGTTTTAATTGTGGTTGGCGTGCTGCTTTGGCTCGTCAATACCTACATACCTATGGATCGAAAGATCAAAAACATCCTGAATATCGTTGTCGTCATTATTGTCGTCATATGGCTGCTTCAGATCTTCGGCCTGATTGGTTCGCTGAACGCAATACATATCGGCCGATGACGGGTCCCGGCGGCACCATCGCAGAGAAGTAATCAGTATGGCAGGCACAAAGAATGATCAAAGGATGGTCAGGCGAGAAGTTCTATGACGAATCGAATTCTGATTATCACGGGTGATGCCACTGATGCCAAAACTCTGGAGGATGTGCTCCGTAAGGCAAAAGACGGTCCATTCGACATCGAATGGGTCACGCGACTCTCCGACGCACTGGAGCGGCTGCGCGCAGGCGGCATCGACGCTATTTTGGTGGATATGTCACTGCCCGACAGCCGAGGCATCGAAACATTCGACCAGCTATTTGCCGCCGTGCCCCAGACCCCGATCTTGACGCTCAGTGCAGAGGAGGACGAAGCACTCGCGATGGAGGTGGTGCAGCGCGGCTCGCAAGGCTTTCTGTCAAAAGGCCACTTTGGTACCTATCTGGTGCCGCAATCGCTGCGCAATATTATCCAGCGCAAGTTAGTCGAGGAAACGCTCTACATAGAAAAAGAGCGTGCCGAAATCACCCTCAACTCGATCAGCGACGCGGTCATCGGCACCGATATGGCGGGCAATGTCGACTATCTGAACTTGGCGGCCGAAACCATGACTGGATGGGAGAAGGAAGAAGCGCGCGGGCATCCTATTAGCGAAGTGATGCAAATCATCAATGGCGCGACGCTTAAAGCAGAACCTAACCCAGTCGAATTGGTGTTACAGCAGAACAAACCGATGGGATTGGCTGCAGGAACGATCCTGATCCGGCGCGATGGGAACAAAGTGGCAATCGAAGATTCCGCCGCGCCGATCCACGACTCAAACGGGCAGATTAGAGGCGCGGTGATCGTGTTTCACGATATCACCGCGGCGAAGGAGATGACCTTGAAAATGGCGCATCTTGCGCAACACGACTTTCTGACCAGTTTGCCTAACCGCGTGCTGCTGAACGACCGTATCGCACAAGCGATTGGACTGGCGGAACGGCGCGACACGACACTCGCCGTGCTATTCCTGGACTTGGACAATTTCAAGCACATCAACGATTCACTCGGCCACGCGATTGGTGACAAACTGTTGCAATCCGTTGCGAAACGCCTGGTTAATTGTGTGCGCAATTCCGATACGATAAGCCGGCAGGGCGGCGATGAATTCGTGATACTGGTGTCGGTAGAAAAGCATGCGGAAGATGCCTCCTTGACCGCCGACAAGATACTCAACGCGCTGGCAGCACCGCATTTCATAGACGGGCATGAGTTACATGTGACGACCAGTATTGGCATCAGTGTTTATCCTGCGGACGCCTACAATGCGGAAGCGCTGATCAAGAATGCAGATACCGCGATGTACCAGGCCAAGGAAAATGGCCGCAACAACTACCAGTTCTTCAAGAGCGACATGAACGTCCGCGCAGTCGAGCGGCAAGTCATCGAAGCCCAGTTGCGGCAGGCGCTAGAGCGGCAGGAATTCGTATTGCATTACCAGCCCAAGGTCAATCTGGATACCGGGATGATTACCGGCGCCGAAGCGTTGTTGCGCTGGATACATCCGGAATTGGGAGTGATGCTGCCCGATCGCTTCGTGCCCATCGCGGAAGCTTGCGGCCTGATTGTGCCGATCGGCCGTTGGGTTTTACGCGAAGCATGCGCGCAGACCAAGGGCTGGGAAGACGCCGGACTGAAGCCAGGTTCGGTCGCAGTCAACATCTCTGCGCTTGAATTCAGCCGCAAGGGTTTCGTGGAATATGTGCGGGATGTCTTGAACGAAACCGGACTAGCGCCTCGCTGTCTGCAACTGGAAATAACCGAAACCGTGTTGATGCGCGATGCCAAATTCAGCACGGCGGTACTCCAGCAACTCAAGAACATGGGGGTGCAGTTAGCGATGGACGATTTCGGCACGGGTTATTCCAGTTTGAGTTATCTGCATCAGTTTCCAATCGACGTCCTCAAGATCGACCAGTCATTCGTGCAGGACATTGGTTCCAGGAACGGCAATGGCATTATCGTCAGCACCGTCATCGCCCTGGGTACCAGCTTCAAACAGCAGGTCGTCGCCGAAGGCGTGGAGGAACAGATGCAACTGGCCTTCCTGAAATCGCGCAATTGCGCAGAGGGGCAAGGCTACTTTTTTAGCCGGCCGCTCGGTGCCGAGCAATTTGCTGCACTGCTGGCAACCGGCATATCCGCAATTGTCGGCCATTGATTCACCTTATCCCTCATTTGGAGACCCCGTGGCGGAATATCGCTTGCTGACGATCTGGCGCATCAAAGCACCGCTGGAGGAAGTGTACGCAGCCATCCACAATTCACCGCGCTGGCCGGACTGGTGGCCCGGCATGCAGAAAGTGGAGGAGGTTGCGGCCGGTGATGCCAATGGGGTCAACAGCGTCCTGCGTTATGTCTGGCAGGGGCGATTGCCTTACCGGATGGTGTTCGAAGTGCGCGCCACCCGCATCGAAAAACAGGTGGCCATCGAGGGTTCCGTCCAGGGCGACCTCGAAGGCGTCGGCCGCTGGCATT
>JAGXGP010000009.1 GCA_024636775.1 Hydrogenophilales bacterium | reverse complement strand
GGTCTTCGTTGCGGATCAGCAATCCGATTGGCGTACCGGTGGTTTTGCCTTCGTAGGTGCCGGACAGGATTTCAACCGTGTCGGATTCGCGGCGCTGGGTGACGTGACGCGACGTGCCGGGCTTGCGGCGATCGAGATCATGCTGGATGTCGGCCTCGACCAGCGCCATCCCGGGCGGGCAGCCGTCGACCACGCAGCCGATGGCGGGACCGTGCGATTCGCCGAATACCGTGACACAAAACAGTTTGCCGAGTGAGCTACCAGACATGGAAATTACCCAAAAAAAGAGCCAAAATTATGCGCCGAAGTCTAGCACAGGCGTGGCCTTGGGCGCCGTCGCCACCCCGGCGCTGAACTTGCTGTCATGATGATGTTCTACGCTAAGTAACGAATCAGAACTTCTCCCATCCATGAGGGCGTCCCATGAACACCACGCAACTCGTCAACACGCTCGGCCAAAGTCTCTGGCTGGACAACCTCTCGCGCAGCCTGCTCCAGGACGGCACTTTGGCCCAACTGATCGCTGAAGATGGGGTGTCGGGTGTGACGTCGAACCCCTCGATTTTCCAGAGTGCACTCGCCACCAGCCCCTACTACGCAGACGATCTGGCCAAGCTGAAAACCAGCGAGCCGGATGCTGAACGCCGTTACGAAGCGCTGGTCATTCCCGACATCCAGGCCGCGTGCGACCTGCTGCTGCCCACATTCGAGGCCAGCGGCGGCAACGATGGCTATGTCAGTCTGGAAGTTGCGCCGCGCTGGGCCTATGACACATCGCGTACGGTGGAAGAAGCCAAGCGACTCTCAATTGCAGTCAGCCGCCAGAACGTCTTGATCAAGGTGCCGGGTACCCCCGAGGGCGTCAGCGCGTTTGAAGCCTTGACGACGCTCGGCATCAACGTCAACGTCACGTTGCTGTTTTCGCTTGCGCAGACCGAAGCGGTATTCAACGCGTATATCCGCGGACTCACCGCACGGGTAAATGCCGGCGCCGAGGTCCGCCACAGCAAGGCGGTGGCCAGTCTGTTTCTGTCGCGCGTTGATACGCTGGTCGACACGCAGCTCACCGAAATCGGCACCCAGGAGGCCTTGTCGCTGCGCGGAAAAGCGGCGGTGGCGATGGCAAAACTGACCTATCAACGTTATCTGGATTTGTTTCACGGCGACGCTTTTGCCGAACTGGCAAAACAAGGCGCAACGCCCCAGTATCTTTTGTGGGCGAGCACCGGTGTCAAGAACCCGGATTATCACGACCTGCTCTATGTTGAACCATTGATTGGCCGCGAAACCATTAACACCCTTCCCGACAAGACACTGGCCGCATTGCGCGATCACGGCAAGCCGGGTCTCCATGTGGAGGAAGGGATGGCTGAGGCAAAAGCCCAGCTGGCCGAACTGGCACAGCGCGGTGTTGATATGGATGTCATCGGCGAGACACTGCAGGGCGACGGTGTTAAATCGTTTGAAGCGGCTTTTCAAAAACTGCTGCAGCAAACCGGCTGAGCCGGACGATCCCCCTACCCTGCATGCGTTGTTGGTGCCCCGGAAATACGGCATCATAATCGCCCCGCTGAAAACCATGATTCACCTTAACCCCCGCCAAGGAGCTTGAATATGAAAGCCCGTGCCGCCGTCGCTTGGGAAGCCAAGCAACCGTTATCGATTGAAGAAGTGGACGTTGAAGGTCCGCGCGAAGGCGAAGTGCTGCTGCAGGTCGTCGCCAGCGGCGTCTGCCACACCGACGCCTTCACCCTGTCGGGCGACGATCCTGAAGGCGCCTTCCCCTGCATCCTCGGCCACGAAGGCGGCTGTATCGTAGTGGAGTGCGGGCCCGGCGTGAAAACGCTGAAGCCCGGCGACCACGTGATCCCGCTCTACATTCCCGAATGCGGCCACTGCGAATACTGCGCCTCGCCCAAAACCAACCTGTGCCAGTCGATTGCCGCCACCGTATGGACCGGGTACATGCCCGATGGCACGCGGCGCTTTTCCAAAAACGGCAAGCAGATTTTCCACTACATGGGCTGCTCGACCTTTGCCGAATACACCGTAGTGCCGGAAATCGCGCTCGCCAAAATCAATCCCGCAGCACCGCTCGACAAGGTCTGCCTGCTCGGCTGCGGCGTCACCACCGGCATCGGTGCGGTGCTGAATACAGCCAAGGTCGAACCCGGCTCGACCGTCGCCGTATTCGGCCTCGGTGGCATCGGTCTGTCGTGCATCCAGGGTGCGGTAATGGCCCAGGCCGGGCGCATCATTGCCATCGACCTCAACCCTGACAAGTTCGAAATGGCGAAGGCCCTCGGCGCGACCGACTTCATCAACCCGCGCGAGATCAATGGCTCGGTTTCGGAATACATCCGCGATCTGACTAAAGGTGGCGTCGACTATTCGTTCGAGTGCATCGGCAATGTGAACGTCATGCGCGACGCGCTCGAATGCACCCACATGGGCTGGGGCGTGTCGACGGTGATCGGCGTCGCTGGGTCGGGTCAGGAAATCTGCACCCGTCCGTTCAACCTGGTGGTGGGGCGCACCTGGAAAGGCACGGCGTTCGGCGGGGTCAAGGGCCGTTCGCAACTGCCAGGCTATGTAGACAACTACATGGCTGGCAAGATCGAGCTGGATAAACTGGTCACCCACACCATGCCGCTGGAAGACATCAACAAGGCTTTCGATCTGATGCACGCTGGCAAGAGCATTCGCTCGGTCATCATTTTTTAAGGCCGGCGATGAAACAAGTTGAACGCATCAAGGAATTCGGTGGCTGGCTCGAACGCTGGCAGCACGAATCGAATACCTGCCATTGCAGCATGACCTTCTCGGTCTACCTGCCGCCGCAAGCTGCGTCGCAACCATTGCCGGTTGTGTATTGGCTGTCGGGGCTCACCTGCACCGACGACAACGTGCGCACCAAAGCCGGCGCGCAGCGCTACGCGGCCGAACTGGGCCTGATCCTCGTGATGCCCGACACCAGCCCGCGCGGCGACGTCGTGCCCGACGTTCCTGAACGCTACGACCTGGGCAAAGGGGCGGGGTTTTATGTCAATGCCACCCAGGCCCCGTGGGCCACGCATTACCAGATGTACGACTACGTCACTCGCGAACTGCCTGCGCTGGTCGAGGCGAACTTCCCCGTAATCCCAGGCAAGCGCGCCATCAGCGGCCACTCGATGGGCGGCCACGGCGCGCTGATCTGCGCGCTGAAAAATCCCGGCCTATACGCCTCGGTCTCGGCCTTTGCGCCAATCTGCAATCCGGTCGTCAGCCCGTGGGGGCAAGGCTGTTTTGGCGCCTATCTCGGTGAAGACAAACAAGCGTGGGAAGCCTGGGACGCAACCTGCCTGGTCAACGCCGGCGCGCCGCTGCCGCCTGCGCTGATCGACCACGGCACCGGCGACGAGTTTCTGGCCGAGCAGCTTTATCCGCAAAACCTGCAAGCCGCCTGCGCCGCGCGCGGCATTCCGCTCACGCTCAGAATGCAGGATGGCTACGACCACAGTTACCATTTCATCGCCAGCTTCATTGGCGAGCATCTGGCGTTTCATGCACGGGCGCTGGCTGATTGAGCGATGGCGGCCAGCACTCTCGGGGTGCAACCCGGAACAGGCTTTGACCCCTACTTATATCCTGCAAAAAAATCTTGAATAGACAACAGGATGGGCGAGGATGAGGATAGGCCATCGTGCTCGATCATTTTGATTGCACACGCGGCACCCCGAAACCGATGCAAGGAGAGACGCCATGAACACCAGCCCTTTGCCCACCAGCCATCTCGACAAATCCGCCGGCCTGCTGCGCCCGGCGTGCGTTTTGCCGGAGCGCGTCAAACTGACGCAGCCGGCCATCGACGTCATGACCGATTTTCGGCGGATGACAGCCTTCATTGCTCACCCCGACGACACCATTCAACAGGCTGAAGCCCGCATGATCCGGCGCAAGGTTCGCCTGCTGTTTGTGCTGGATGCCGACGATCACATGGCCGGGCTCGTTACCAGCACCGACATCTATGGCGAAAAACCCATGCAAATCGTGCACAGCAGAAGCATCCACCGCGACGAAGTACGGGTGGCCGACATCATGACCCCGGTTGATCTGCTGGAAGCGATCGACTTTGACGATCTGGCCCACGCCACTGTCGGCCACGTGCTGGAAACGCTCAAATCACGCGGCCGCCAACACGCGCTGGTGTTCGAAAACGCAGACGGCAAGAAAATGGTGCGCGGCCTGTTGTCACTGTCGCAACTATGCAAGCAATTGGGCATTACCGTGCAAACCAGCGAAGTCGCTCTCACCTTTACCGAAATCGAGCAGCATCTGGCACACGCCTGAATAACGGGGCGATCGGGTCGACCGATTACCCAGTTCGCGCTATCCCGTAAAACGCCCAAGGTTTTCCCGGGCGCCGTCTTGTGCTCAAATCCATAAGTTCCGGCTGCATGAACCTGTGCGCCGGTCCGGAGCGAGACCGCAATTACGATAAAAATCAGGCACATGAATATTTCCGTCAGCGAGTTGATCGTCAGGTATCTGGAGCGCCTGGGGATCGACCATATCTTTGGCATGCCGGGCGCACACGTGTTGCCCATCTACGACCGCCTGCATGATTCCAGCGTGAAAAGCGTGCTGGTGAAGCACGAGCAGGGCGCAGCGTTCATGGCGGGCGGCTATGCGCGGGTGGCGCACCGCCCGTCTGCCTGCATCGCCACCGCCGGCCCCGGCGCGACCAATCTCATCACCGGCATTGCCAATGCCTACGCCGAGCGGCTGCCTGTACTGGCAATCACCGGCGAAACCTCCACGTACATCTTTGGCAAGGGCGGCCTGCAGGAAAGCTCGGGCGAAGGCGGTGCCATCAACCAAGGCGCGCTGTTTGCCAGCATCACCCGCTATCATAAGCTCGTCGAGCGCACCGACTACCTCGGCCAGGTGCTGAATCAGACCACGCAGGCATTGCTCGGGCCTGATTCAGGACCGGTGCTGCTGTCAATTCCGTACAACGTGCAGAAAGAGCTGGTCGACGAAAACGTGCTCGATCAGATCCATTTCCCCAGCCAGACCGCGCTCCGCCACACCACCCCCACAACCGATCTCGCCGACCTGCTGCGCGCCGCACAGCATCCGGTCATCATCGCCGGCCACGGCTGCATCCAGGCCGGCGCACGCGAAATCGTCGCAGCCTTCTCCGAACGCTTCAACATCCCGGTCACCACCAGCCTCAAGGCCAAGGGCGTGGTGGCCGAGGGCACAGCCTTGTCGCTGGGTTGCCTCGGTGTCACGTCGAATGGCGATGCCTATCGTTATCTGGTCGACCACGCCGACCTGCTGGTTTTTCTCGGTGCCGGTTTCAATGAGCGCACCAGTTATTTGTGGGACGCCAAGCTGCTGGCCAACAAGAAAATCGCCCAGGTCGACCGCAACGCCACACAAATCGGCCGCGTGTTTCAGCCCGATGTGGCGATCTGCGGCGACATCCTTGCGGTGATGGAAAACGTCTTTTCATCGCTAGAGGCCAACGCCATGCCGCCCAAAAACCTGGACCGGCTCGAAGGCCATCAAGCGGCCATTGCACCACCATCAAATGATGGGGAAACACAACAGCCAGAAGCCTTCCGCCTGATCCAGTTGTTTTTCAGTGAGCTCGCGCAACGCTTTCCGCACAACGCCCTGGTATTCGACGACAACATCGTCTTTGCGCAAAGTTACTTCGACGTGTCAGACCGCAACCATTACTTCCCAAACTCCGGCATTTCATCGCTCGGTCATGCGCTGCCAGCCGCGATCGGCGCGCGTTGTTTTTCACCGGACAGTCCCACCTTCGCCATCCTCGGCGACGGCGGCTTTCAGATGTGCTGTATGGAAATGATGACGGCAGTGAACTACGGCATCCCGCTCAATGTGGTGGTGATCAACAATGGCACGCTCAGCCTCATCCGCAAGAACCAGTTTCAACTTTACGGTGAACGCTACATCGATTGCGACTTTGTGAACCCTGATTTCAGCCTGTTGGCGCAATCATTCGGGGTGCAGCATTACCGCATCGAAACCGAAGCCGCGCTCAACACTGTATTTGATCAGGCCGACCTCACCGGTGGCATTAACCTCATCGAAATTCTGCTCGACAAACATGCCTTCCCCCGCTACCTGTCGGCTCGCTAGCGCCGACGAACAAATCACGGCGCAACACGCCGTCATAGCCAAATTTGAAACCGCGTTGTGGGACGGCGGGTTCAACGCCGCACTGTTGCCGTCGTATCAATCGGCCTGGCGGCGGCTGGAAGCGTTGATCGCCGCGCGTGGCGATGACCGTCGCCATCACTTCGTGCTCATCATTCCAGTGGCCGACAGCCCTGCACAACTTCGTCGCTGCCTCACCAGTCTGATCGAACTCTGTCGCGCCTATGGCTACGGTGGCATGCAGGAAGGTGTCTTTCAAAAACTCACGGTGATGCTTGCCGACGATACGCAAGCACCCGAGCTGATTGCCGTCCACCAAGCCATTGTCAGTGAATTCATTGCGCAGGGACTGGTCATCGATTATTTCGGCCTGGCCGAGCAGCTTGCGCTGATGGATGCGTTATCAGGCATCAAGCTCGACAGCATCGTGGGCACGGCCACGCGCGAAGCCTTCGGCCACAAAGGTCAGGCAATGATGCGCAATATTGCATACCTGAAGCTGGCACAAATCAACCCACCCAGTTCACCCTTGCTCGTCTACACACTCGATGCCGATCAGCAATTCAAGGTGAAAGTGGACACGCACGATAGCGAGGTGTGCGCGGTCAATTTCTTCGCGCAGCTGGATGCAGTTTTCAGCACGACCGACGCCGACGTGCTGACAGGCAAAGTGGTAGGCGATCCTCCTGTTTCACCGGCTGTTATGGCGGGAAACTTCCTCAATGACGTAACCGGTTTCCTGCAGGAAATGGCATTGAGCGACCCGGCCCAGCCGTATCGCCAAAGCGCAGCGAACGCACAGGCAGGCGATGCGGCTTATCACGACATGGCCGGGCTATTCGGTTTTGAGACCCCGACCGATGCTTATCGCTATCGCTGCACGCAAGCAGAAACACCTAGCAATGCTGTCTGCTTCGACGACTTCGCACGCCACCTGAAACGTTTCTTCCACGGCGAGCACCCCACCCGCATCACCTGGTATCAGCACCAGACGGCACGCGAAAGCGTACAACCCGCACGCACGGTCTACACCGGCAACTACGTATTCCGCCCACGTGCTCTGAAGTGGTTTATTCCCTTTGCACCACTGCGTCTACGCATGTCCGGTCCCACGCTCGGTCGGCTTATGAAAGCCGAGTTAGACAACAAGTTCATCTCCGCCAATCTGCCCATGCTGCATACCCGCACGCTGGATGCCACCGGTGAAGCGGAGTTCCGCCCCGGTGTGGTTACGCAGGCAGACACGGTTGATCTGTCCGACGAGTTCGAGCGGCAATTCATGGGGGATGTCATGTTGTTCAGCGTCGAAAAAATGGCCATGCAAGGCTATCCGCAACAGGATTTGTCCCCTGACGCCATTGTCGCCACGCTGGATGACGTGCGTGCCGACCTGGTGCAGAAATACAGCGCGCGTCATGAAAAAATAGTGGACAAGCTCGAAGCGTTGACCCATTTGCTTAACACTTCAACGTGCTGGTGGCACACGCCTGAACGTACACAGGCCCTCACCCATTTCCAACAGTTCATCGACAACATGCAGCGCAATTTCGGCACAAATTCGCCTGGTGATCAGTTCATTGCCTCCCCTGTCCATTGGCAAGCCTGGCGGGCGCGACTGTTCGAAGCCCTGACAGGGCTGCAGGCAGACCGCCGCGTTTGGGGACAGGCGCTCGCCTCACTCACCCCCAACCCATGATCGAGCGCCTGCGCCACTGGCTGCATCGTCACCGCCATCCGATACGCTATGCGCAACTCGACACCCTGCTGCACACACAGTCACTGTCCCGCGAAGCGTTACTGGAAAAACAACGACACGACCTTGCCGACATCCTCGACTTCGCCGTAACTCAGACGCCCTACTATGCCGAGACACTTGCCCCGTTCTTGAATCACGTCCCCGTCGAGCTCAGTACCCTGCCCATTCTGCACAAAGCGCTCATCACGCAGCACATGGATGACCTGCTCGCACGTGACGCCGACCGCACCCAGGTGAAGGTCGGTCACACTGGAGGCTCTACCGGCAATCCGCTCGCCTTTTGGTACGACGACGCCAAACACGAACTGATGCGCGCCGGCATGATGCGTAGTTACATGTTGTCAGGCTGGCGGCCGGGACAAAAAATTCTCAATTTTTGGGGTGCGCGTCAGGACGTGGTTCCCGGTGGGGTGTTCGGTGCGCAGTTCGGGGATGCCATTGCAGCCGAACATACGATTGCCGCGCATGAATACACCGAGGAACAGCTCATCGAATGGGCGCATTTCATCCAGCGCTATCGCCCTGTTCTGTTGCAGGGTTACGCGTCAATACTGAGCGAAGTCGCACGCGCGGTGATCGAAAACGGTCTATCCATGCCCAAGAGCCTGCTTGGCGTGTATTCCACTGCCGAAGTACTCACCGACAGCCAGCGCCAGCACATGGAACAGGCCTTTGGCTGCAAGGTGTTCAACCAATACGGCAGCCGTGAAATTCCCAACATCGCCTGCGAATGTCGACACGGCAACATGCATGTCTTTACTGACATGGTGATGCTCGAATCGGTGCCGCAGAAAAATAAAACCGGTAGCAATGAAAACCGGCTGCTGGTCACCTCGCTGACCAACCGGCTGATGCCGATGATTCGCTATGACATTGGCGATTCCGGCCGCCTGCTGGGTGGCGCATGCGAATGCGGGCTGCCGTTTCCACTGATGGAAATGGCACTTTGCCGGCAAAACGACCATATTCGAACCCGCAGTGGCAAAATCGTTCATCCGTCCTATTTCAACCGGTTGCTGTATGGCAAGACGCAGATCCGGCAATACCAGTGGGTGCAACACAGCCAGAGCCGAATCGTATTGAATCTGGTTGCGCCCCAACCGCTGAACGCCGATACCCTGGCGTCATTGGCCTTAAGCATTCACCAGGACATCGATCCACAACTATCGCTGGAGGTTCACTATTTCGATCACATTCCATCCACGGTTTCGGGCAAGCACCGATTCGTGATCGGGCTCGCCTGACTCATCGTGCGCACACCCACCCATAAACACAATCACACCAAGTAGCGTTACACTATCAACACCCGCTATGGGCAATCAATCGCATCCTAATTCGAATAAGGAGAGCACCATGTCATTGCGTCTGTTGGCCATCGCGGCTGCCTTTGTCTTTACACAAACTGCCTACGCGGCAGATCCCATCGTCATCAAATATTCCCACGTTGTGGCCGACCAGTCGCCCAAGGGGCAGGCTGCGTTGAAGTTCAAGGAACTTGCTGAAAAAAAACTCCCCGGTGTCGTCGAAGTACAGGTTTTCCCGAATAGCCAACTGTTCGGCGACGGCAAGGAAATGGAAGCCATGTTGCTCGGCGATGTACAAATCATTGCGCCGTCGCTATCCAAGTTCAGTAAATACACAAAAAAGCTGCAGATTTATGACCTGCCTTTCCTGTTCGACAACATTCAGGCGGTGGATCGTTTCCAGGACGGACCGTATGGCCAGGCCTTGCTGGATTCCATGAAAGACAAAGGCATCAAGGGTCTGGGCTATCTGCACAATGGAATGAAACAGATGTCGGCCAACAAGCCCCTGCGCAACCCGGAAGACGCCAAAGGCCTGAAATTCCGCATCCAGAGCTCGGATGTACTTGAAGCGCAGTTCAATGCAGTGGGCGGAAATCCCCAGAAAATTGCCTTTGCCGAGGTGTACCAGGCACTGCAGTCCGGCGTAGTGGACGGCACTGAGAATCCATGGGCAAACACCTACACCAAGAAATTCCATGAAGTGCAGAAGTACATCATGGATTCTGACCATGGCGTACTTGACTACCTGGTCGTCACCAATGCCGCCTGGTGGGATGGCCTGCCCGCAAACATTCGCAAGGGCCTGAACGAAGCCATGGTCGAGTCAATCAAGTTCGGCAACAAAGTGGCCTATGAAGAAGCAGCCAATTTCCGTCAGAAAGTCATCGACGACAAAAAAGCAGAAGTCCTACCCCTAACCCGTGCCGAGCAGAACAAATGGCGCAAGGCGATGGCACCGGTATGGAAACAGTTCGAAGCCGAAATTGGCAGAGATGCCATTTTCGCCGCTCTCAAAGCCAACAAACGCTAACTTCCTGGGGCCGGGATTTTCTACCGGCCCTGACCGGGCTCTGCTTCAGGGGTCTGTCATATTGATCTGGCCTGACCGGAGGTCACCATGAAGATTCTCGACCGTCTCGAGGAACTGCTCGTTGTCGTCATGCTCGCGTCGATGACACTGATTACTTTTCTGCAGGTTGTCTTGCGCTACGGTTTCAATTCCGGCTTCACGTGGGCACTGGAACTGACTACCGTTTGCTTCTCCGTCATGATTTTTGTCGGAATCTCCTATGGCGTCCGCGTCGGCGCGCATATCGGAGTCGATTCCCTCGTCAAGAAGTTTCCTTCCGGACTCCGTCGTACCATCGCTATTGTGATTGTATTGCTGTGCCTGCTCTATGCAGGCCTGGTGATCTACGGCTCATGGACCTACGTCAGCACGATGAAAATGATCGGTGTTGAAATGGATGACCTACCGATCCCGATCTGGATCGTACGATCCATCCTGCCGCTTGGCTTCGCCTTGCTGGCGCTTCGATTCAGTCAGGTGCTATGGGCACTCATCACCGGCCGCTCCGACAGCCTGCACCTTGGCAACGAAGCGGAAGACGCACTCAAGCTTAAAAGCGAAGAGCCAGCATCATGAGTACCACATTCCTGTTCGTCTCACTCTTGCTGCTGATGGCGCTAGGCATGCCCGTTGCTATTTCGCTGGGCCTGTCCAGCATTTTGACCATCCTGTTGTTTGCCGACGATTCGCTGGCCAGCCTGTCGATCAAACTGTACGAAACCAGCGAACACTACACGCTGCTTTCGATCCCGTTTTTTATCCTGGCCGGCACCATGATGAGCACGGGTGGCGTAGCCAAACGCATGGTGCGATTTGCGGTGGCCACCGTGGGCCACCTGCGCGGCGGCCTGGCCATAGCCAGTGTGCTGGCCTGCACTTTGTTTGCCGCGGTATCCGGTTCAAGCCCCGCCACCGTGGTGGCCATCGGCTCCATTGTCATCGCCGGCATGGTCAAGAGCGGCTACCCCAAGGCATTTGCAGCCGGCGTAATCTGTAACGCCGGCACCCTGGGCATCCTGATTCCGCCGTCCATCGTGATGGTGGTGTACGCCACGGTGACCGAGATTTCAGTTGGCCGCATGTTCATGGCCGGCGTCATCCCCGGCATATTACTGGCCAGCATGCTGGCACTGGCGGTATGGTGGCGCGCCGGCAAACTCACGCTCACCCGCACCGAGCGCGCCAGCCCGCGTGAATTGCTGATCGCTTTCAAGGACTCAATTTGGGGACTCGCACTGCTCGGCATCATCATGGGGGGGATCTACGGGGGCATTTTCACGCCCACCGAAGCTGCCGCCGTTGCGGCTGTGTATGCCACGCTCGTGGCGGTCTTCATCTATCACGACATCGGTGTGCGGCAATTGCCCGAAGTCTTGATGGAATCCGGCAAGACCACCGTGATGCTCATGTTCATCGTCGCCAACGCCTTGCTGTTTGCCCACGTGCTGACGACTGAACGCATCCCGCAAACCATTGCGGAGCACATCATCGCCGCGGGCATGGCACCGTGGATGTTCCTGATTGTGGTCAACGTCATCCTGTTGGTTGCGGGCAACTTCATGGAGCCCACCGGGATTATCCTGATCCTGGCACCGATCTTTTTTCCCATCGCCACCCAGCTTGGAATTGATCCGATTCACCTCGGCATCATCATCGTCGTCAATATGGAAATCGGCATGATCACGCCCCCGGTGGGACTGAATCTGTTCGTCACCAGCGGCATCACTGGAATGAGTCTGATGCAGGTCACCCGAGCCGCGCTTCCATGGCTATCGGTGCTGCTGGTGTTTTTGATGATGATCACTTACATCCCGCAGATCAGCCTGTGGCTGCCAGAGTTGCTGCTCGGATAAGGGTCAGGGAAAGGCGTCTGAGTCGCCCGACCGCCGAATGTTTACTTGACGCTGCCCCGGCCCTCTGACACAGTCAAAACACTTTTCAAATCTACCTGGGCATCCACGATGGACACATCAAATCTATACAGACAACTTCTTGAAAGCGCCGGCGAAGACATCTCGCGAGATGGACTACTCAAAACCCCTGACCGCGCGGCCGCCGCATTCAAGTTTCTGACGCAGGGCTATACGCAATCGCTGGACGACGTGCTCAACGAAGCCGTGTTCGATTCCGACAATAATGAAATGGTCATCGTCAAAGACATCGAGCTCTATTCCATGTGCGAGCATCACCTGCTGCCGTTTGTGGGCAAGGCCCATGTGGCTTACCTGCCGCAAGGCAAGGTCATCGGCCTGTCAAAAATCGCGCGCATCACCGATATGTTCGCGCGCCGCCTGCAAATCCAGGAACAACTCACCACCCAAATCGCCGAAGCCATTCAGGAAGCCACCGGTGCCGCCGGCGTTGGTGTCGTCATCGAAGCCCAACATTTCTGCATGATGATGCGCGGCGTTCAGAAACAGAATTCGTGGACCATCACCTCGAAGATGCTGGGGGGCTTTCAGGATAATGACCGCACCAGACAAGAGTTTTTACAATTGATCTCGAAAACGAATTAAGTGCGTGATCCAGGGTTGCATATTGCGATCAATGCAATGCAATCGCTGGTTGAATGCATCCAGGCTCCGAAAAAAAGCATGCACGAACATCGGCCTGTTGCTTAAACACCTAGTAGAAACATGGAAATAATGCCGCTACGCTAAGGAGCAGTTCTTTCCATTTCCCCGTTTATAGGCTGTTGACCATTCCACTCCACCGTCATCCCTCCGTCCTCACCCCCATTCGGGGAATGTGATGACACCTCAGTCAAAGCCCTTTCGCTGGAGTCTTGGCTGGTCTCCGCAAGATCTATGGATACCACTGCTGGTACTGTTGCTAGCGTTGGGCTTGACCTACCTGCTCTGGCGGGACGCGCAAAGTAGCGCGCTGAGAACGCTTAAAACCGAGTTTGGATTTCACACGCTCGAAGTGGCTGAACGGATTCGACAACGCATGCTCGATCGTGATCAGGTGCTGCATAGCGCACGCGCGCTGTTCACGGCATCCGTGAGCGTGGAGCGCAACGAATTCCGTGAGTACTACGGGGGCCTGAATCTCGCGAAGCGATATCCCGGCATCCAGGCATTGGCTTTCATCTCCCTGGTGCCCGACGCCCGGAAGAGCGACCACATAACCGCCATACATCGCGAGGGTTTCCCGGAATACACCATCCAGCCGCAAGGTCAACGTGAAATCTACACCCCGGTGGTCTACATCGAACCTTTCGGGGGGCGCAACCCACGTGCCTTCGGCTTCGACCTTTATTCAGAACCGGTGCGTCGCTCAGCCATGGAGCGCGCGCGCGACACCAACAGCGCCGTCATCACAGGAAGACTGGAACTGATACAGGACAAGGGCCGGCAAGCACAAGCCGGTTTTCTGATGCTGCTGCCCCTCTATCAGCGCGGCGCGCCACACGCCACCCTTGCCGAACGCCGTTCTAACCTGATCGGCTGGGTGGCTACGGTATTCCGTGCAGAGGCGTTGATGACAGGCATTCTCGGAAAAGGGGCAGACGAACTGGACGTCGAAATTTTCGACGGAAAAACCCTGTCGGATCGCGCTCTGCTCTATGACAACGATAAGATCTTCCGTGCCAGTGGCCACTCCGATTCGCTGTTCCAGACGACGCAGCGGCTGGAGATTGCGGGTCGAACCTGGACCATACTGGTCAGTTCATTGCCCGCCTTTGAAAAGCAACTGAGGTCAAATAAATCTCAATTCATCGCTCTGGGCGGCATTGTGCTGAGCCTGTTTCTGGCGCTCATGACCTGGATTCTGGTCCGAGGCCGGCTTCGTTCAATGCACGCTGCCCACGCGCTGAACCATGAACTGAATGCGCGCAAGCAGGCGGAAGAATCCTTGCGACTGGCCGCCATGGTCTATGAGAACAGTAGCGAGGGCATGTTGGTCACCGATGCGGACAACCACATCGTGGCCGTCAACCCCGCCTTTACCCGACTCACCGGCTACGAATTGAATGATGTGTTGGGCAAGAATCCGCGCGTTTTCAGCTCAGGCCGCCATGGCCCGGACTTTTATCCAACCATGTGGAACGAACTTGACCACACCGGGCAGTGGCAAGGCGAGATATGGGATCGTCGCAAAAATGGCGAGATCCACGCCAAATATCTGACCATCAACACGATCCTCAATACGGACGGTTCGGTATATCGTCGGGTGGCATTGTTTTTGGATGTCACCGAGAAGAAACAATCCGAGGAAGTCATCTGGCATCAGGCCAATTTCGATGCCCTGACCCAGCGCCCCAACCGCAGCATGTTCCATGACCGACTGGATCAGGATATCCACAAGGCGCAACGCACCCACTTGGAACTTGCACTCCTGTTCATCGACCTCGACCTATTCAAGGAGATCAATGACACGCTCGGTCATCACATCGGCGATCTCCTGCTGGTGGAAGCCGCCCAACGCATTACTGCCTGCGTGAGAGAGGTGGACATGGTGGCGCGCCTGGGGGGAGACGAGTTCACTGTGATCTTGCCGGAACTGCATGAGCACATCAGCGTTGAGCGCGTGGCTGCGAACATCCTCCAAAAACTAGCGGAGCCGTATCATTTAGGCGATGAGGTCATCCATGTGACCGGCAGTATCGGTATCACGCTGTATCCGCGAGATGCCACGGATGCCGAAGGCCTGCTCAAGAACGCCGACCAGGCCATGTATGTGGCCAAGAGCTTGGGGCGCAACCGCTTCAGCTACTTCACACCAGATTTACAGCAGGCCGCCCATACCCGTCTGCGCTTGATTACCGATCTACGCGAAGCGATTGCATTACATGAATTTTCCGTGCATTACCAACCCATTGTCGATCTGGTGACCGGTGAAGTTCTTAAGGCAGAAGCCCTGATCCGCTGGCAGCACCCCAAGCGAGGCCGGGTCAGTCCGGCTGAGTTTATTCCGCTGGCAGAAGAAACCGGATTAATTGCCCCCATCGGAGATTGGGTTTTCAGAGAAGCGGCACGCCAGGCCAAACGCTTGCGTACCTTGCACCATCCCGCGTTCCAAGTCAGCGTAAACAAATCGCCCAAACAGTTTCGGGAAAGTGACAACAGCGTTACTACGTGGTTAGTCTATTTAGACGAACTGGGGTTGCCCGCAAACAGCATTACCATCGAAATTACCGAAGGCTTGCTACTCAACGCGGTCACGGATGTGACTGACAAATTAGCGCTATACCGCAAGGCGGGCATTCAGATCGCGATCGATGATTTTGGGACGGGCTACTCTTCACTCTCTTACCTGAAACGGTTTCACATCGACTACCTGAAGATCGACCAATCTTTCGTTCGTGACATCGAGACCGACCCCAACGACCTGGCCCTCTCCCAAGCGATCATTGTCATGGCCCACGCACTCGGCCTCAAAGTGATTGCAGAGGGCGTGGAAACGGCCAATCAGCTCAAACTACTCACCGACGCTGGATGCGATTATGCGCAAGGCTTTTTCTTCTCCGAAGCCTTGCCGGCCGATCAGTTTGAAGCCTGGTTGCGTGCCCACTCTGCTCAGCCGTGGCACGGCCAGTAACAAACCGACGAATGGCTCAGACACCCTTTCCCTCACCCGCCAGATCATTACCGCACTCACGCACAGCGGAACCAAACTCCCGCTGCAAGCCACAAACAACACCATCCACGCTGACATTGACCCGAATGCATTCAATACTCAATCGTTTGCTCCCTGCCTGGATCGGTCTGCTAGCCCTGACGGGCTCAGCTGTCGCAGCGCCACTTACGTTGGCTCAACTGCTCGCACGTCCTGTCGCACCCCACGGCGTTGTGTTTGAAATTGTTGACCGGGACCCTCGCGCATTAGAAGTGGCGCTACCCTGGGTGAAGCAGGCTTCGGAAAAACTCAAGGCACGCTTCCCGGCGCTGCCGATGGCATTGGTGACGCACGGTCAGGAGATGTTTGACTTGCAAAGCGGCGGGCGCGCCGACAACCCGGCGGTGCATCAAATCGCCGAAACGCTCAGCCGCGATGGCATTCCGGTTCACGTCTGCGAGACCTACGCAGGCTGGCGCGGGATCGGGGCTGAAAATTTCCCTAAATACATCGACGTGGCCCCGGCCGGACCGACGCAAATCAAGAACTACGAAGCACTCGACTACGAGCGTCTGGTGGTGCCCAAGGCCGCGGTTCTGAAGGCACGCTGAAGAAGATTACGTCGTTCCCGGCTACTGCCCATACTGAATCGCCATCAGAATGGTGCGGGGCACTCGAATACGCATTCGTCCCTTGTTTCCGGATGTACAAATCGCAACGACCCCGCATGTAACAACAGGCGTCCGGCCATGGCCTGAATGGCAGGCGGAGCGTACAGGGTGTCACCCAGAATCGGATACCCCAGCTCACGCAAATGCAGTCGTAACTGGTGCGATCGGCCCGTAACGGGCTCAAGCTCAACACGAGTACTTATTAAGCCAGAGGCATGATGTGCCAGCACGCGCCAGCGCGTCACACTGGGTTTGCCCGCTTCATGGTCAATCATGCGCAGGGGCCGGTTCGGCCAGTCTGCAATGATCGGCAGATTGATGACGCCCCACGCTTCGGTGGGCGCTTCCAGTCGGCCCGCCACCACAGCAAGGTAACGCTTGCTCACCTCGCGTGCAGCGAAAGCCATGCTCAGCGCGCGTTGCATCGCTGCACCCCGTGCCATCACCATGAGTCCAGAGGTCGCCATGTCCAGACGGTGCACGATCAGTGCATCGGGATAACGAAACTGCACGCGTGCACTCAGGCAATCCTGCTTGTCGGCCCCACGCCCTGGCACCGCAAGCAGACCGCTCGGTTTGTCGACCACTAGCAGGGTGTCGTCAACGTAAATCGGTTCGATATGGATGCTCCTGGTTAGTGCCATCATGGCCAACGCCATGAATGGCACTTCTTCAATATTCCAACTTAAAGTAGGCTGCAGACCAAGCCGAACCGGACTTTGCACCCATCGTGCCTCACCCAGTCTGCGTCTCAAACACCCTCCCGCCAGCCGCACAGCTGGAGGCGTGTCGATATTATTTACATCGAAAACCCTAGATTCAACGGGATACTTTACCGAATAAACGACCCAGAAGAGGCATCTGAACCTATTCAAACTTCAGATTCGTCGGAAAATCTTACACTTTTCGAACGTGCATGAATGTCATTTTATTTACACACTTGTTTTTTATGGGAATTAATATTTGGCATAAAGCGTGCTTATGATTTAGTCTGAACGTACCAAGCCATGATGTCTTTACGTACTGGCTTGCTGACTTCCAGCACATATATAAGGATTGGGGAGACACTACATGATAAAAAACACACTGTTATACATGGTGGCCGTAGCGTTGCTGACCGGTCTGGCTTTTGTGAGCGGAAGCGCCACGGCCCAAACACCGGATGGCGAGACGCCTGCCAATGAGGGGGTCTGCGATGTCCTTCACGGCGGAACCCCGGGCCTCTATGGACTGTGTGTCGCATACTGCGAAGCTCAAGATCTTGACCTGGTGGGTGACAAGGAAACGCCGAACAACAAGATCCTGGGCAACTACCGCAAGAAAATGCGGGCGGGCGACCCAGACATGCCATGCATTCAAGTGCCCTGCCCATGCTGGAACGCGGATCAGTTGTCTAATGTTGGCGCTTCCGCGACACCTACTTGCACCGTGAGCACAACTGTCGCTCAAGTGCGCCTGCTGTCACCCGGTATCAGCCAGCAGGCTACCGCGGATTTGAACGCGAACATCTGCCGCTTTGTGGATACAACGACCATCCCAAGAACTTCGCTGCGCTTCAGCATCACTGCCGCAGAAGCAAAGAGCTGCCACGATCAAGTCGTAGCCAAATGCTCAGCGTTGGGGCAGTAATCACCACACGTTGCAAACCATAAAACACTAATTTCAAGATTACTGGAGGAGTTGGAATGCATACCCTAAGCAAAAAAGCTTGTTCATTGGCTCTAGTCGCATTGGCCTTCGGTACTGGCAGTGCCCAGGCCGCGCTGGTGAATTTCACGCTGACCGGCGACGTCATCTACGCCGACGCTGGCAACCTGTTTGGTCTGAATAGTGGAGGCACCGTAAGCGTGTCCGGTGTGTTCGACGATGCGGTATTGACGGGGGGGGCCGGCGCTGTCTCCTTTACCTCGTCGTTCCCGAGCAACAGCTTCACCGTGACGGCTGGCAGCTACACGTTCAGCCAGATCGACGACGTGAGTGGCGGCGTCTATCCAAAGCTGGACTTAACTGCCGGAATGGGTTTTAGTGACTTTAAATTCCTCGCCGATATTGGCAGCTTTGGGTACTTCGATTCTCAATTGGGCTCCTTTGATGGGGATGATGACAATCTTGGACTTGTCAGCGGATCTTGGACCACGTTTACAACGACCCCCGTTCCTGAAGCCAGCACCTACGGCATGATGCTGGCAGGGTTGGGTTTGGTTGGCTTCATGGCGGCTCGCAGAAAGTCCCTGTAAACCGCAGCCTGATTTCAGCTCTCCCATAAAAAACGGCTACTTAGGTAGCCGTTTTCTTTTTCTCATGCCCGAATGAAGCATGGCGTTCAGCCTTTCATCCCTTCAAGCAGCGCTATCACCCACGCGACGCCAAAGCCGTTGGCAACGCTCATCACTTCGCCCAGCCCGCCCTGCAGCTGTGGCCCAAGAGGTTCATGACAGCCACGGTGTATCACCAACAAAACACGTGGCGAGGATATGGTCGGCTTCGCCTTCCATGCTGCAAGGCTTGACGTCGGCCACGGACAAACCGAGGCTGCTGTCGTCATCCTTGGGGTACGGAAACGACGATACGCGCGCCACTGCTGATGCCAGCCTGCGAGGCCTGGTGTGCCAGTTCGCTGGAACTGGCGAATACGCCAGACATGCGGCTGCCCAGCGCGTAACGCATCTTGAGTGCGGTCCAGCGTCAAGCACTACGACAAACCACCCTACCCGGTTTTATTTCTTGGCGAGCCGGGGATCCGCGGGCCGACCATGGCTGGTCATGAATTTTGCGACGTCCCAGGCATCCTGCAGATTCAATGATCCGCCTTGGCCCAGGGGCATGTTCGCCTGGATGAACCCAGCAGCATTGTTAATTTTGCTCATGCCTGCTCCTGCATTAAATGACTGACCTCCCCACAGCGGCGGAAACGCATAGCGCCCTTTGACCAAGGTGCCCTGACCGTCGGCGCCGTGACAGATTGCGCAATTCGCTTCGAACACCCCCTTGCCACGCACTTCATCAGGCGCCAGCGCTGGTTGTTTAAGCTCGGGATAACCGCGCCCCTTGAGCGCAACGCCAATCGGCGCACCCTTGGCGAGCCAGTAGCTATAACTCGTCAGCGCAATCATTTCCTTGCCGCCCAATGGGGGAGCTTTGCCGTTCATGCTGAAGCGAAAGCAACCGGCCAGCCGGTCTTCATAGCTGTTCACCTGTTTGTTCTTATCGCGATAGGCGGGAAACATCCCAAAGGACGCCCACAAGGGCGCCGAATCGGGTTTACGCCCTGCATCGAGGTGGCAATTCACACAATTAAGTCCATTGCCAACATACGCGCTGGCATAGGTTTGCGTGTCGGTAAAAATGTTTTTACCGAGGCGAATCACATCACCAAATTCTCCCTCGGGAATGTCTTCCGGATCAGGCGGGGAGAAGTCCCCTCCGTGCTCGACTGACAAAGGAGCCGGCTTGTCTGTTGCCGGCAGGTTGCCGGTCTGCGCTCCGGCCTCCCCGGGCATGGCGGAAGAAGCGACGGCAGGGACAGCAGGCACTTCTTCAACCTTGAACAGGTAAGTGGCGACCCAGACCACCCCCCCCACCGCCAAAGTGGCCATGACCACCAGGACTATCCAGAAAGGATGGAACTTACGCGTCTGTTTCTGGCTTTGAAACCAGTTTTTGAGCCAGCTGGACATCATTTCACCTTCCCATTCAATGCGGGATTTTCGAGATACAGGCTGACAGCAGCAATCTCTTCGTCGCTCATTTTGATCGCAACAGATTTCATCAAACCTTGTGGATCATTGTCACGGGTCCCCGCCTGCCATGCTTTGAGTTGAGCACGGGTGTAGCTGCTTATCTGCCCTGAGAGTGAGGGAAAATGCGGTGCAATTCCTGCGCCGCTCGCCCCATGACAGGCAAAGCATGCCGGCATCCCCTTGCTCCAGTTTCCCGATGTCGCCAACTTGAATCCCAATGCCGCCTGGGGCGAGCTTGCAATGGGGTTCGCATCAGATTTCCAGCCCGGCAGGCTGGCGTAATATTCGGCTACATCGTTGATTTGCTGAGCACTGAGCGCACTGGCAATGGGTTCCATCTGCGCGTTTTTGCGCTTGCCGTTAGCAAACGCCTGGAGCTGTTTGACCAGATACGCTTGATGCTGTCCTGCGAGTCGTGGAAAGCCCGCCGCTGCCTGGCCTTCTCCGTTCGCGCCATGACAAGCCAGACAAGCTGTTATACCGGCGCCCCCCTTTTGGGCAAGCACACCCCCCGCAAGCTTGTCAGCGGAGGCATGACTTGCCCAACCATTCGCGAATACAGCTAAAGCGGTCAATGCGAGCAAACGCACCGTATCCGCATAGCGTTGGCGGGGTTCGAAACAAGTTGATTTGCGGTGAAACATTCAGGCATCCGATCTGTAAAGTGGGTATTGATTGACACCGACAGACTCACACTTTGCTGAGTCATTCAGCTTAACCATAGAAGAGATTTCGCACATGGACTACCGTTGTCATTCACGCAGCCCTGCGTAAACAACATCAGGCATCGAGTGGGTTTGCCGATATTCAGACAGCCTTTGAGCTCACAAAGAACGGTGTGTTGACGAGCGCTTCCTGCGTGGCCATGCACTGTTGTGACACGAATACGCCTGAATAGATATCTACACGGCTAACTGAATCCACCTTACCGAACTCAGCAAGGGTACGCCGGAAAGCCCCGTGTTTGTTAAAGCTTATAGGTGTAGCGCAGATAGAAATCGACATCCTCGCGTTTGTACGCACTGCCGACGCGCTGATCGATATCCTCACGATTCCGCACGCGCGCCTCCAGGGCCTGTTTCTTGTCGATGGCCCACTTGTAGCGCAACTCGACCAGGTTGGCGTTAGCGCCAAAATCCGGAGACAGCAACCAGCCATCGCCGGCGCGGCCGAACACGAGTCCTGCGCTGTGCTTGGGGACAATGTCTATAAAATTGAATGTGATCTGTGCCGCGAGTCCATCGGCATCACCTGTCGTGCCGGTTTTGGTTACGCTGCGTAAAGGGGTGTTTGGGGCGTAACCCACTTCGCCAGCCAGCATGAATTTCATGCTGCCACGGATCGGCCACTGCCCGGCGAGTCGACCCACCAGCCCCCAGTAGTCTTCAACCGGCCCGGCACCGACGCCACTGCTGTGC
>JAGXGP010000008.1 GCA_024636775.1 Hydrogenophilales bacterium | reverse complement strand
GGTGACGTGCCACATCGCCAGCAAGACGCGGGTTGGCATTGCCAGTGAACACCATCAAGTTGTCTATGGACACGCAAGTCTCCGACGGCGCGGATTTTAGGCCGCTACAACAACAAAAACAGCCGCCTCGGGCGGCTGTTTACTTAACTGGCTGGGGAGGTAGGGATCGAACCTACGAATGTCGGAATCAAAATCCGATGCCTTACCACTTGGCGACTCCCCAATATTGGGTACTACTCAAGCGCAATAGTCGTAAAGCGGATGCTTGTCGAGACCTTGCGCTACAAAACCTTTCATCGTGCCGGGCAATTGGCGCAGCACATCACGCGCCGCGTCTTCCGCCCCAAACGATGCAAACACGCAGGCACCCGAGCCGGTCATCCGCGCTTCACCAAATTGGCTCAGCCAATCGAGATGGCGAGCGACTTCAGGATAGCGATTGACCACAACGGACTGTAGATCGTTACGACCCATGCCTGCGGAAAAGCGCGCTATTTTGAGGGCTGGCGTGTTGCGTGTCAATTCCGGCGTAGCAAAAATCGCTGCGGTGGGCACCTGCACCGGTGGCGTCAACACCACATACCATGCCGGTAGCGCGCTGATCGGTTGCAGGATTTCGCCGACGCCTTCGGCAAGTGCCGTCTGGCCAAAAACAAACATCGGCACGTCGGCACCCAGTTGCAGTGCCAGTTTTTGCAGGTCTTCACGCGACAGATTGAGCTGCCACAAGCGATTCAGCGCCAGCAATACGGTGGCCGCATCGGAACTGCCGCCGCCCAGGCCGCCACCCAGCGGCAAATTCTTCACGAGCCGGATACTCACACCTGCCCCTGCCGGGGCCTGGGCTTGCAGCAGGCGCGCTGCTCGGACCGTCAAATCATCGTCCTCGAGCACGCCTGGCAGATCGGTATCGCGCACCACGCGGCCGTCGGTACGCAATTGCAGGTGGACTTGATCGGAATGGTCGATCAACCGGAACACGCTTTGCAGCAGGTGGTAACCATCGGCGCGGCGGCCGACGATATGCAAAAAAAGGTTCAGCTTGGCCGGGGCCGGAAATACGTGGGTCATTCGCCTTTCCAGGTGTCGGTCACCAGGCGTATCTCCAATCCCGACCGCACGACCAACAGCTTGCGCGGACGCGCGGGTGCGTCATCGGCGTATTGCAGATAGTCAATGACCCAGCCATCCTGCTTGAGCTGTGCGATGCGTCCCATGGCATCCCGCGTGGCTTCGAAAGTGCGCCCGGGGGCGGGAAGGGCCTGCACCCACCAAGACAATCCTGAGAGTGGCAGACCATAACCCAGCACAGCGCGCGTCAGCGATTCGGCATCAGCTGCATGGCGGGGTCTTTGATTAGGGACTTCAAGAGTTACGCCCGTGGCGTCACGAACGATTCGAGCCACCCCCTGGCCCAGCGGAGAAATCATCAACAACTCATCTGTTTCGGGGTGGTGCGTCCAGTGAATTTGCCCGGACAGGCTTTGCTCATCGGTCCGGATGCCTATTCGACCTTTCAGGTTCCAGTTATCCGTCACCACGGTTCGAACCGGTGAAGACGGGGCCTGTGGCGTTGACGCACAGCCACTCAACGCCAGCATGATCGCCAGCGCAGGTGTCAGCCGCATCATCAGGGTTTCAACCGTCGCAAGGTTTCGAGCAGTACCTCATTTTGAGGATGGCGTTGCAATCCGGCTTGCCATAACTTGCCCGCCTCATCGCGCTGCCCCTTCGCCCACAAGACTTCGCCAAGATGGGCGGCGATTTCGGGATCGGGACGCAGCTTATACGCATGCTCCAGATACTCCTGTGCACGCGGCAGATTGCCCGCCCGGTACTGCGCCCAGCCGACACTATCAAGAATATAGGGATCCTCCGGCGACAGGGTCAGCGCTTTGTCGAGCAGAACGAGCGCCTCGGGCAAACGGCTGGTGCGATCCGCCAGTGTGTACCCCAGCGCGTTGTAGGCCTGAGCGTCATCCGGACGCAACACAATTGCCCGGCGAAGGTCGGCTTCCAGCACGTCCAGCTTGTCCAGCTTTTCGGCTGCCATGGCGCGGTCATACAGCAGATTGGCCGAATCTGGATAGCGCTTGAGGCCTGCTGTCAGCACATCGAACGCGGCTGCCGGAACCTTGCTGTCACGCAACAACTCGGCCTGCGCCTGAATCAGGCGCACGTTCTGTGCATCGTTTTCGCCCTGCGTGTTCGCCAGCAATTTGCTGGCTTCTTCAGGCTTGCCTGCAGCAATCAGCAAAGCTGCCTGACGTGCCCGCGCCGAAACCAGATAGTTGCCGGTCTTGACATCAGCGTAGTGAGCCGCCGCGACTTCCGGAAGCTTCATCTGCTCGGCCACCTGGCCCAGGTAGTAATGCACGGTGTCCGGATCGCGCGGGTTGTACTCCAACGTCTGCGTCAGTAGATCCCGCGCCGCGTTGACATCGCCCATTTGCAATGACAGCAGCCCGGCGGCCAGCCCGACTTCAGCGTTGCGCGGGAAATCCTGGGTCAGCCGCGTAAATTCACTGCGTGCCTCAGTGAACTGGTTGGCATTGACCAGCGTACGCGCATAGGCCAAGCGCATCTCACGCGCCTCCGGATGCGCTGCCAAAAACTCACGCATAAACGCCAGGGCATCGGACCGCGAGGTTTTTGCCAGAAGCTGCGTGCGCATCAGCCCTGCTGCTTCCCATCCGGGACGCTGAACTTCTGCCACTTTCAACGCAGCAATCGCTTCATCAAAGCGTCCCGCATTCGCTGCTGACTGCGCTTCGGCATATCGCGCTTCCGGCAGGTTGGGATAGTCGGCGGCAAGCCGCATCACCAAGTCATATGCGGCACGGGTGTCCTGCATCTTGCCCATCAAGGCAGAAAGGTGCAAAAACCCCTTGGCGGGGTCGTCCTTCAGCAAGGTCTGCAGAATGGGCTCAGCCTCAACCACCTTGCCCTCATTCAGCAACAAGGCCGCCAGCGTCTGCTGCGCGCGCTCCGAGTCGGCTTCAGATGCCGCCCACAAACGCGTGGCTTCCAGCGCTCCGGCCTGGTCACGCGCAAACAACGCTATTTCAGCAGCGCGACGCGCAATGCGCGGATCACGTGTCTGACGTGCCAGGTCAAGATAAGTTGATTGGGCAATCAGAATCGCACCCCGCTGGCCCGCCACTTCGGCAACCAGGAACTTGAAGAGAATGTCAGGCGTGAGGGACTGTTTGGGATATTCGGGTTCGGCCTTGACGGCAGGCTCAGTTGCTGGCGGAGTCGCCGCCTCCACCGCGGGCTGGACCGCTTGTTGCGGCGACGACTCCGCCACAACCAACTGGGATGCCTTGACGCCAGGCTGGCTGCACGCGGATGCGAGCACCAGTGCCGCAAAAAGCGGAAGAGTCTTGAGATGTGCCATGTAATATTGCCTTGGTAATTAAGTGGGCCTGAGCTGATTCTAAGCTTTCGAGGGCTGCGGGCAAGCAAGGTTCATTTGTAACCGTTTCCGAGCAAGATGCCTCGTGGAAACGCTCAAGCACACGAGACACTGCAACCCACTTTTCTTGAAATGATACGGCTAAATCACACTCATGCTTGAGTAAGCGCTCCCCCACTACACCCAACCCCTTTTCTGACATGCCTGAATTACCTGAAGTCGAAACCACCCGCCTGGGCCTGCTGCCACGCCTGCAAGGCCGCTCCCTTACCAGCATGGTGGTACGCAATCCACGCCTGCGCTGGCCGGTGCCGGACGACCTGGAAGCACGCCTGAAAGGGCGGGTACTGAAATCGCTGGATCGACGCGGTAAATATTTACTGTTTGATTTTGGGTCGGTCACGCAGCTGGTACACCTCGGCATGTCGGGCAGTCTGCGCTTTACACTGCCCGACGAACCGGCCGCCCTGCATGACCATATCGACTGGCTGTTCGACGACGGCACTATCTTACGGCTGCGCGACCCACGACGATTTGGCGCTGTTTTATGGACCGAAGATGTCGCGCGACATCCCCTGCTGGCCCACTTGGGGCCGGAGCCTCTCACAGCGGAATTCGACGCCGCATACCTACACGCACAGTGCCAACGTCGCCAGACTTCCATCAAACAGGTCATCATGGATGCGCAGGTGGTCGTCGGTGTCGGCAATATTTATGCATCAGAATCGCTGTTCCATGCCGGCATCCGCCCCACCGTCTCTGCGCGCCGTCTCACCCGGCCGGCGAGTGCCCGCCTCACAATCGCGATCAAACAGGTGCTGGCCGCTGCCATCGCGGCGGGCGGCAGCTCACTCCGGGATTACGTCCACAGCAGCGGCGAATTGGGCTATTTTCAGCTTCAAACCCGGGTATATGACCGCGAAGGCATGCCCTGCAAGACATGTGCCGCGCCAATACGCAGGATTGTGCAGGGTCAGCGCGCCAGTTTTTACTGCCCAGGATGCCAGCGTTAAAAATATTGTTCCTTTGGTATCAAGTTTACGGTTCTGGTGTCGTTATATGACCGTGCCTTATCCAGTGAATTGACCCTGATGAAACCCACCACTCTGGTAGACGAGTTCGAGCATTACAGTAGCTGGCGCGATGCTGTATTCGTACGCATCGAAGCCCTGCGTAATTGGCTCGCCGCCGAGGAGTTGATTGATCCCGACGCGGAACTTCGGCTGAACCAACTGCTGGAGCGCCTGCAGGAAGACACCCTGAATGTGGCCTTTGTGGCGGAATTTTCGCGCGGAAAATCAGAGTTAATCAATTCAATCTTCTTTTCGGATTACCGGCAGCGCGTCCTGCCCTCGGCTGCTGGGCGCACCACCATGTGCCCCACCGAGCTCTATTACAATCCCACTCACCGGCCCTCGTTGCGTCTGCTGCCCATCGACACCCGAACGCACGAAGGCAGCATTGCCGATTTCAAGCATAACGCTGACGCCTGGATCGAGTTCCCACTCAATCTTGATTCCGCTGATGAAATGAGTGCGGTATTGATCCATCTGGCCGACACCATGCATGTGGACGCAGCCACCGCAGAATCCTACGGACTGATCAACCCGAATGACGAAGAAACCGCCCGCACGCTGACCCGTGATGGCGGCATCGCGATTCCACGCTGGCGCCACGCACTGATCAATTTCCCGCATCCCTTGTTGAAGCAGGGACTGGTGATTCTTGATACGCCGGGCCTGAATGCCATCGGTACCGAACCCGAGCTGACCCTGAACATGCTGCCCAGCGCCCATGCGGTGCTGTTCCTGCTGGCCGCGGATACCGGGGTCACCAAGTCTGACATTGAAATATGGCGTCAATACATCGCCCCGATGCAGGGCGCCAGTCGGGCGCGCCTGGTGGTACTGAACAAAATAGACGGCCTGTGGGACGAACTCAAAACGCCGGCCGAAATCGACGCCGAAATTGCCAAGCAGGTCGCCAGCAGTGCGGCCCAGCTTGAGTTGCCTATGGCTCAGATCTTCCCCGTATCAGCGCAAAAAGCACTGGTCGCCAAGGTACGCAACGATCCCGAACTGCTGGCAAGAAGCCGCCTGCCCGAACTGGAGGCCGCGCTGACGCAGGAACTCATTCCGTGCAAACAGGCGCTGGTCAGTGAATCAACCCAGGCTGCAGTGGAAGACGTGGTGATCAAAACCACCGAACTGCTGGAAACCCGACTCGCCAACATTCAGGATCAGGTCGACGAGTTACAGGGGCTGCGGGGCAAGAATCGCGATGTCATACAGGCGATGATGGTCAAGGCCAACGAGGACAAGCAGCATTTCGATCGTGGCCTGCAACAATTCAATGCGCTACGCAACGTATTTGCCTCGCAGGTTGAATCGATGCGCAAACGGCTGGGCATGCAAAACCTGCGGAGTGAAGTACGGCGTACACGGCAGGCCATGGAAAAAAGCCATTTCAGCTACGGATTGCGTGAAGCCATGGGACACTTCTTCCGTCAAATTGATAGCGATCTGGTTGCATCTTCGTCGATCATCAGCGAAATGCGCTCCATGATGACGGCAATGTATCAAAAGTTCAGTGATGAGCACGGACTGGCTGCGGTCAACCCACCCGATCACAGTCTGCGTAAATACCGCAAGGAAATGGCACGGCTTGAGCGTATTTTCGAAGAACGTTTCAATACCGTTTTCAGGATGCTGACCGTAGGCCAGCATCAATTAACTGCCCGATTTTTTGAAACCCTGGCGAGCAAGGTGGTTCAGGTATTCGAACTTGCAAACAGCGAGACCGAATCGTGGCTGAAGGCGCTAATCGCGCCGATGGAAACCCAGATACGCGAGCATAAAACCCAGCTCAAACGCAGACTGGATAGTGTGAGCCGCATTCATGCTGCAACAGAAACGCTGGATGCCCGTATCGCAGAGCTCGAAGCCTCAATCGAGACCGTGGTGGATCAGCTCGATAACCTGGCCCGCATCAACGGGCACATTGTCGATGCCATCACCACCACGCAGAGTAGAGAACGGTTGGCCAGAACAGCCTGACTAGCTGGCGGACAGTTTCAGGAATTTTTCCTGCAACTGTTCTTTGGTTTCGGGGTAGTCTGGGTTCAGCGGGATGCAATCGACCGGACATACCTCCACACACTGCGGCGTGTCAAAGTGACCGACGCATTCGGTACACAAGTTGGGGTCGATAATATAGATCTCGTCGCCTTGGGATATGGCGTCGTTGGGGCATTCGGGCAAGCAGACGTCGCAATTGATGCATTCGTCCGTGATCAGCATTGACATGCAATTCTCCGGGTTATATCAGTTTTTTCTTATTTTCTCACTTAATCGCTTCGCCACCAATGGGTGGACAAAGGGCGACACGTCTCCCCCCAACTGCGCTATCTCGCGAATCATGCTGGCGGAGATGAACATGTACTGATCCGACGGTGTCAGGAACAGTGTTTCAATGTCAGGCTTGAGGTTGCGGTTCATCCCTGCCAACTGGAATTCGTACTCAAAATCTGACGCTGCCCGCAAACCCCGTAAAACCGCAATGGCCCCCTGCTCGGCAACGAAATCTATCAACAGACTGGAGAAGCCTTCCACCCGAACCTTCGGTACATCAGCCAGCACCTCGCGCGTCATCTCCACGCGCTCCTCCATGCTGAAAAAGGCGCCTTTGTTGCGCGATTCGGCTACCGCAACAACAACATGGTCGAACAACCGCACTGCGCGCCGCACCAGATCTTCGTGGCCACGCGTAATAGGGTCAAATGTGCCTGGGTATACAGCGGTCAGCATTCTTACTCCTTGATGAGCAGCGCAAAATGCGAGCGCCCAGCGCGCCCGCTGCGGTGAATGATAAACCCCGGCGGCGCTGACACTGTTGATCCTTGCTCCACGTAAACCTGACCTCCGGACTTGAGATGTGGCGCAAGGCTGGCCAAGACGGTCGCAGCCAGACCGCTGTCAAAAGGCGGGTCGAGAAAAACCAGATCGAATGTTTCGCGATTATTCGCCAGCCAGGCCAGCGCATCGGCCCGCAAAATGGTGATCGCCGAGGCACCCAGCAGGGTGCGGTTTTTTTCCAGGGCCCCGATTGCCTTGGCATCGCGTTCGATCATGATGACCCGTTCTGCGACACGCGAGGCCGCTTCAAAACCCAATGCCCCGCTGCCGGCAAACAGATCGAGGCAGGTCCAGCCCGGTAGATCCTGCCCGAGCCAGTTGAACAAGGTTTCGCGCACACTGTCGGGGGTCGGGCGCAAGCCGGTGCCACCGGGAAAATCCAGCAGCCGGCGACGGAACTGGCCGCCAATGATGCGGACGCGGTTGGCGACGCCGTGCGCGCGTTGTGGCGCGGCCTGCTTAGCGAGCACTCGCTGATCCTCCCACGACCACGGTCACCAGCTTGTTGGGGTTAATCCGTCGGGCAAACGCTTGCTTCACCGCTGCTACATCCACCGCGTTAACCTGATCAACCCAGGTGTCCAGATAATCCAGCGGCAAGCGATAAAAGCCGATCACCGACAGGTATTCGAGTATTTTCTTGTTGCTGTCGATCCGCAGCGGAAACCCGCCAGTGAGATTGGACTTGGCCTGGGTGAGTTCAGCTTCGCTCGGGCCTTTGGCGATGAAATCCCGCAGGGTGGATTGCGCTACCTTCAAGGCATCGTCGGTCTGCGCAAGCTTGGTCTGCAAGCCAAGCTGAAACGGTCCGGCTTCGCCCAGTGGCAGAAAATAACTGTATGCACTGTAAGCATAGCCTCGCTTGTCGCGCACCTCGCGCATCAACTGCGAATCGAAGCCGCCGCCGCCCAGCACATAGTTGCCGACATACAGCGAGAAGTAATCGGGATCGTTGCGCGACACCCCCACTACACCCATCAACACATGACTTTGTGTAGAGGGGTACGCAATGCGAGTGTCTGAAGCGGCTGCCTGCGCTGGCTTAGGCAGTGCCGGCAGCGCCGGCACCTGGGACAACCCTGCTGCCAGGTGATTTGCAATGGCTTCGGCCTCGGCCCGCGTGATGTCACCCATCAATGCAATCACTGCATTGGGGGCGCTGTAGTGGCTGCGGTAAAAGGCCTGCAAATCACCGCGCGTCAGCTTTTCAATCGAGTTGATCTCGCCCGCCTCATCGTGGGCATAAGCATGTGTACCGTACAACGCACGATAAAACGCCTTGCTGGCAACGTTACCGGGATCGGCTTCGGCTTCACGGATGCCCGCAATCAGACGCTTCTTTTCGCGCGTGACGACCGCACCCGGAAAATCGGGCTGCTGCAACACGCGCGCAAGCATTGCCAGCGCCTTGTCCTTTTCCGGGGTCGAGGACAAGGTGCGCAGCGTAACACCGCCGCGGTCACGATCCAGACGTCCCGACAACACGGCGCCTACATCGGCGAGGCCATACGCAATCGCGGTGTCCGACAGCCCGCCTGCTCCCTGGTCAAGCATGCCATGCGTCAACTGGGCGAGCCCCGGCTTGCCCGCGGGATCGCGGGCGCTGCCGGCGGGAAACTCCACTGCCACATCCAGCATCGGCAATTCGTGGCTTTCGACAAACACCACGCGTGCGCCCTGCGGCGTTTGCCAGTGCTGAATAGTCAGCGCGGCCTGCGCCACCTGTGGCAAGGACAATAGCAATGCAACCAGGAAGATTCCGGGCGATGGAAGTTTGAAAAATAGCTGTTTAGTTTGCATGACGCACTCCTGACACGGCCGCGTTCTTAGCCTGAGGCTTCAAGACTTGTGGATCAAGTTCAGCCACGCTCAGTTGATCGTCCTTCAACCATTGCTGCGCAGCGGCTTGTACTTCCTTCGCGGTGACCGCACGCAATTTCTCGACACGTCCCGCCAAGGCTGCGGGCGGCAGGCCCGCGGTCACGTAATCCCCCAGCTGCATGGCCTGATAAAACAGCGAATCGCGCTGGTAAACTTCCCCCGCAATGACCTGCGCTTTCACTCGCGCCAGTTCCGAATCACTAATACCTTCACGTTTGACGCGATCCAGCTCCTTGCGTATGGCTTGCTCCAGGTCCGCAACCGATTTGCCTGCCGCCGGCGTCGCATCCACCATGAACAGGGCGGGGCCACGCGAAACCGCGTCGTAGCCTGCACTGGCGTTCACCGCAATCTGCTGCGTTTTAACCAGTGTTTTTTGCAAACGTGCCGAATCGTTGCCCGACAGCACGCCGGCCAGAATCTGCAGCGCATAAGGCGTCGTGTCTTTTTCCCAATCCTTGAGTGAAGGCGCGTGCCAGGCCATCAGCAAATAAGGGACTTGCGCCGGCGCTTTCACCACGATGCGCTTGCTGCCAATTTGCGCCGGCTCAACTTGCGGCTTGCGGTCGGGCAGCGCACGCGCGGGCAGCGGGCCAAAATATTTCTTGGCCAATGCAATGACTTCGTCGGCCTTGACGTCACCCGCCACCACCAGCGTGGCGTTGTTGGGGGTGTACCAGCGGTTATACCAATCCCGCGCATCCTGCCCAGTCATGTTCTGCAAGTCGTCCATCCAGCCGATGATGGGGCGGCGGTACGGGTGCGCCTGATACGCGGTTGCCATCAAGCGCTCATACGCGATCGACTGCGCCTGATCGTCGGTGCGCAAGCGCCGCTCCTCCATCACCACCTGGATTTCTTTGGCGAACAGTTCATCGCTGATGATGAGATTGGTCATGCGGTCGGCTTCCAACTGCAGGGCCAACTCGAGCCGGTCTTTCTGCATCTGCTGAAAATACGCCGTGTGATCGCGGCTGGTAAACGCGTTCTCGCGCCCACCGGCCGCGGCAATGCGCTTGGAGAACTCTCCCGGCGGCACTTCTTTGGTTCCCTTGAACATCATGTGTTCAAGCACGTGGGCCACGCCGGTGGTGCCGTTGAATTCATCAACCGACCCCGCCCGATACCACACCTGCGACACCATCACCGGTGCGCGATGATCTTCCTGCACAATCACCCGCAAGCCGTTGTCCAGCGTCACATCGGTCACCGCCGCCTGTGCGCCGGCTACCGCAAACGCCAATACCAATCCCCACATGCCCTGCATGTTGTCACTCCTCATAATGTGCGCCCTCGCTGACATCAATCCACGCCGTGCTGAAACCCGTGTGGAGTCGACTGCCTGAATGATAAGATACAGCGTCCGTCAAACAGCAGTGCTGACCGCCTTTATCCGTGTTTAGTTTCTTCAAGTCCAAACCCGCCCCCGAACCAGACCTGCCCGCACCCGCGCTGCCGGCGGTTAAACCGCATGCGCCGCTTCCGCCAGATGAGCCAGCCAATGTTGACGCCACGGTGGCTCGACCGGGTTGGGCACAACGGCTGAAGCAGGGGCTCGCTAAAACCCGCGGCCGTCTGGGCGGCCAGTTTTTCAGCCTGTTCGGCGTCGGCCGCAAGATCGACGCCGAGTTGTTCGATGAACTCGAAACCATCCTCATCACCGCCGACATCGGCGTCGACGCCACCCAGATACTGCTCGACACCCTGCAGAAAAAAGTTCGGCGCGAAGGCCTGACTGAAGCGGTCGACCTGCAAGTCGCCCTGAAGCAGGCGCTGGTTGCCATGCTTTCTCCGTTGCAGGCGCCGCTCGACGTCACCTCGCATAAACCTTTCATCCTGATGCTGGCTGGCGTCAACGGCGCCGGCAAAACCACCACCATCGGCAAACTCGCCAAGCTGTACCAGGCGCAGGGTTTGTCGGTTCTGCTGGCAGCGGGCGACACCTTTCGCGCTGCCGCCCGTGAGCAGTTACAGGTCTGGGGCGAACGCAACAATGTCACCGTGGTGAGCCAGGAAAAGGGCGACTCCGCCGCCGTGATTTTCGATGCCATCCAGGCTGCGCGCGCACGCGGCATTGACGTGGTACTGGCCGACACCGCCGGTCGCCTGCCGACGCAGCTCAACCTGATGGAAGAAATCAAAAAGGTGAAGCGCGTCATCGAAAAGGCTGCCCCCGGTGCGCCGCACGAGGTTCTCCTGGTGCTGGATGCCAACACCGGCCAGAATGCCGTCGCGCAGGTCAAGTCCTTCGATGATGCGCTGGGGGTGACTGGCCTGGTATTGACCAAGCTCGACGGCACCGCCAAAGGTGGGGCGATTGCGGCCATCGCCCAGGCCCGGTCAGCGCCCGCTCGTCCCATCCCGGTTCGCTACATCGGCGTAGGGGAAGGCGTCGATGACCTGCGACCCTTTGATGCCAGCGAATTCGTCGACGCCATTTTTCAGTTTGAGGCTGCCTAGCGCATGATCCATTTCAGCCAAGTCACCAAGCGCTACCCCGGCGGGCACGAGGCCCTGTCTGGTGTCAACCTGATCATCGAGCAGGGCGAGCTGGTTTTCCTGACCGGCCATTCCGGCGCCGGCAAAAGCACGCTGTTAAAGCTGATCGCCGCAATCGAACGCCCCACCAGCGGTTCCCTGACCGTTAGCGGCCAGAACATCAGTCGCCTGTCTAGCCGGGCGGTGCCCTATCTGCGCCGCAACATCGGTCTGGTGTTCCAGGATCACAAACTGCTATTCGACCGTAGCGCGATTGAAAACGTCGTATTGCCGCTCGACATCGCCGGGCTGGACCGCCGCGAATCCCTGAAGCGCGCACGCGCTGTCATCGACAAAGTCGGCTTGCTGAATCGTGAAAAAGCCAATCCGATCAGTCTTTCGGGCGGCGAGCAGCAACGCCTATGCATTGCCCGCGCACTGGTGGGTCGCCCTGCCCTGTTGCTGGCCGATGAACCCACCGGCAATCTCGATGCCGGCTATGCCGCAGATATCATGTCCATGTTCCGCGACTTTCATCGGGTCGGTACGACGCTCCTTATCGCCACCCACGATGACCGCGCCATTTCCGCACTGGGCGGCCGCATTCTGCAACTGGATCACGGCAAGGTCGAGGAGCTGGCCGCATGATCGCCTGGCTGCGGCATCAAAAGCATGCATTCACCTCCTCGCTACGGCGGCTGGCTGTACACCCCGTTGCCACCCTGCTGACCGCGCTGGCGATGGGGGTGGCCATCAGCCTGCCGAGCGGACTCTATCTGGTTCTTGGCAACCTCAACCAACTGGCTGGCAACCTGCCCGCGCAACCCGAAATCAGCGTCTTTCTGGATGCTGACGTCTCAAGTGCACACAAACAAGCGCTGGCCGCACGACTGAAACAAACCGACATCGCTCATGCACGCCTTGTTCTCAAGGACGAGGCCCTGGCCGCACTGAGCGCCTCCCAGGATCTTTCCGATATAACGGCCGGTCTTACGCAGAATCCGCTACCCGATGCCTGGGTGGTACAGCCTGAAGACACCTCGCGCGTCTCATTGGCACGCATCTCGGATGAGCTCAAAAAAATGCCCGGCGTGACGGAAACCCATCTCGACAGCCAATGGGCAGACCGCCTGCAGGCTGCGCTGGCCATTGGCCACACCGGGGTTTGGGTACTGGCCGGCCTGTTTGCCATAGCGCTGCTTGCCATTTCAGGCAATGCCATCCGCGCCCAGGTGCTGAGTCGACGCGATGAAATCCACGTCAGTCGCCTCATCGGTGCGACCAACCACTATATTCGTCGACCCTTTCTGTACCTGGGCGCCTTGCAAGGCCTACTGGGCGGCCTGGCCGCGGGCGGTGTGCTGGCAATCGCCGGCTGGATGTTGCACGCACCCGTTGAAAACCTGGCCGGCTTATATGGTTCGGCTTTCCAGTTACTGCCGCCGACGTTCACCGAAATCGCCCTGGTGTTAGGGCTCACCACACTATCTGGCTGGCTTGGTGCCTGGATTTCAGTCACGCGAACGCTCGGTCAAGTTGAAGCGACGCGTTAAATCCCCAGCTTACTGTGCGAGCCCATCAATATCGCAAGGGATGCGCCATAGTTAGCTCGTTATCTATGACAGGATGGAAGTGCTGTTGAAGCCGAAGAAGATGTAGCAATCAACCATAGCAAACGGCGATGCTTACGTGAATTCTGGTCGAGATCGCAGCCGAGCTGCGAATTAGCGCGCCACGATAACCAACAGACAAGGCCGAATAAACGCGTACCTGATCCCGAGCAGAATGATGAAGAGGCTAACCACGCGTTTGCTAAGATTACGGCCCGTGCGTATCGACATGGCCGCGAGTTTGGAAAGAAGATGAAGCAGTTTGGTTATCAACAAGCGAGGGAAGCGACTGCCATGAGCAGCTCTCGGAATCGCTTAATTGAAGATTCACCCCGCTAGCTAACACCCTACCCAATAGGCAAATCGACTCACCGGCAGCCAGGCCGTACGCATTGCCTTACATCAAACCAAGTGATATTTCCTTAGTCCCTGAATCCAACAATTGGACTACTTGCCACCTTTAGCGGGCCGTCCTGTCTTGATGACGTCAAGACGACGAAGCGCAGCAAGAACCGATCGATCACTCAATCTCGCCAGATTTGCAACGGCTGCCCGCAGAATCTCGCTTTTCTTCGCCGACACGCCCACATTCAAACAACGTTTTTTAAGGGCCGCAATTACGGCGTATTCAACATCGGGCATGGTAAAACTGTCGCGAATCAGCTTGGGTTTCCGTACCTTGCCGGGCTTGGCTTTTTTGCTGTCCTTTTGGACAACAAGCGCTGGCTCGATTGGAGCCTTCTTAGCCGAGGCCGATTTTCTGGGCACCCGGGTTGCAACGGTTTTCTTGGCTGTGACTGGTGCGGCCTGGGCAGGAGTTGCGGCCCTTCTTCTAGCAGGCTTAGTCATCACTGGGTCAGCTGCTTTGACTGCTTTTGTCCTGGGAGCGGGCTTGACGCTGATAGCACCTTTTGCATTTGCGGCTGATGTTGCGGGTTTGGGTTTAAGCGTTTTAATGGGCATGGTGAATTTTTGATTAAAAACAAACAGAATAAACAGTATATATTTTTGATTGTTATATTCAAGCGATCCATTCGTTTATTCAACCAAACATCACAAATATTAATATCTACAATCCAAAATTCTGTCACAAAACTTTAACTTTTCACATTTAATCATTTACATATAATGGCAAAATATTCGGGTGTTAAATACACCAGACGAGGAAGCAGTATCAGCCACTCCGCTTGATACTGCACCAGCTTCCGCCCTTCTAAATTCGGCGCCGCCTTACCTTTTCGCCCCTCCATTTGAAACAAGTGGACTCAAGCGATTCAGTTAATTTCTTCCAGGAAAGGACAAGAGATATAAGGCGCGCGAACCCGTCGAATGAGTAGGCAGTTCAGACATCAAAAATCAGATGTCAAACGGCGCTCCACCTAAACCTCAATTCTATTCATCAATGGGTACAATTTCACAACTTAACTAAAAGTCTGATAAAAGTCTGAAAACAATCTGTTTTGCTTGAATTGCTGACCGTTACCTGGTTAATGAGGATACCCAATGCATAATTTAGACCCCGTTAAGTTACGCTCCAAACACCTCAATGCCATCAACACGCTGGCCGCCGAAACACATCGGCCTGTAGAAGAGGTAGATAAAATTTATACTGATATTTTTGAAAGTTTGAACGCGAACTCTCGTGTCAAAGATTATCTGGTTGTACTGACCTGCAAAAAAGTGCGTGAGGAACTACGTTAGTATTTTTCCTGGCTACCAGACAGCGCATTGATTGTTCAATCATCTCACCCGTTCCTGTGCGACACCCATTAATCCCAAGCCCTCGATACGGAGAAACAAGTAAGCACGTGTAAGGCTACAACCTGCTCAGCGCCATCCTCTCAGGGGGTGGCACTGAGCGTTTCCCGATCCAGGCGGTCACGCCAGATTTCCAGCAGGTTTTCAATTTCGACCTTTTTCAGGCCGGTGAAAGGTTCGGCCTGCGCGAGTGCATCCTGGCAGGATTTGTCGCGATACTTCTGCATCATCTCGCGACCAATGCCATAAAGCCGTCCATTGTGGCTCTGGCAGACGTTCAAATCCTGCTCTTTGCCAGCAAGCCGGGCCGCTGCCTGTTTTTTTTCGGATTCGGCCTGGGCGAGCGTTTGGGCGATGGAGCTTTGCAGGGCCGTGCTAGCAGCCAACTGTTTCTCGGTATCGGCCAGACGCGCTTTCAGCATATCTCGTTCCGTCTGCAAAGCTTGAAGTTCACGCTCAATCCGGATGCGCGCCGAGCGTTCACCTGCCAGCTGCCGCCTGGTCGCGGCCGTATCCGAACGCGTCTTCTCCAGGTCACGCTCCGCCGTTTCCTTGTCCGCCAGCGCAGTGGCTTTTTCCTGCTCAGCCTGCGCACGCGCCTGATCGACCTGCTGCACCTGTTGCTGCATCCGGCGCAGCATCTGCCTTTCGCGGCTGTCATTGGCCGCCCATGCCGGGGTGGCTGCCATCGCTACGAGAAAAATGGATATAACAAATCGTTTCATTGCAAAGCCCCTACGGGCAACTGGCCCGGCGCCGCGCCAAGTTCAAGGAGTAGTCTGGCCATATCGTGATCGCCGACCGAAAATGCCCACCATAACGGCGGATGAAGTTTTTTGTCGCCCCAATCCGGGGATGCACCCGCACCAACGACCAGGGCACGTGCGGCATCGTATTGCCCATTGGCGGCAGCCACGGCAAGGGGCGACAAGCCGTCACGATTGAATTGCCTCAAATCTGGCCGGACGCGAGCCAATGCGTTAATCACCCGCGCATGCCCCATCAGTGCTGCTCCATGCATGGGCGTGTCGCCATCGTCGCTTTTGCGATCCGGGTCGGCGCCGGCGCGCAACAGCATCTCGACCAGGCGCACGTTGCCATTTTTGGCAGCCAGGCCAAGCGGCGTATAGCCGCGCCCCTTGATGTTGGGGGTGGCGTCGGCGTCAATCAGTATCTGTGTGAGTTCCAGATTGTCTTGCCGCACGGCTTCCATCAGCGGCACATCGCGCCAGTAATCGCCCATGTTCGGATTCGCGCCAGACTTGAGCAGCGCGCGCACCGCTTCGATGTCGCTGCGACGCGCGGCATCCATCAGTCTGGCCTCGTCGCCCACCTGCTGGCGTGGCATCACGAAATTACCGTCGGTTGCGATCGCGGCGAAACGCTCCGGCGGCAGATTCAGGCGCGCCTCGCGCGGCGGGTGGGCATCGGCTTCCTGCATCAGCCATTCCAGTTCGCTGTCATCCCAAGGCTGTCCGCCCCACGCCGTAGATGTGAGCAGCAGGGCAAAAAACGCCAGCCTAGAACTTGGCATTGAGGTCGAGCTGGAACACGTCGATGGACAACGGCAGCCCGCTGATTTCGTCCGACGACATCCAGCGCGCTGAAACTGAGGTGTTTTTGTAAATCCCGTACTCTCCACCGATCATAAAGCCCTTGGCGTTGGTACCGCCGAGGTGGAAGTCCGAATCGGTGAAGGCATCCAGAACTGCGTCACGCTCCAAATGGCGGTAGCCAACATAGGCCTGCCATTCATGACGTTCACTGACTTTGGGATAGCCAACGGTGAGTCTGGCCTGAAAACCGTCGGTCTCCGGCTGGATGTTCTGACCGGTACGCGTCAGAATCTCAGCCTGGTCAAAGCCGACGTTGCGCGCCCAGTCGAAGCTGCCGATGACGTGGACGGGGAAGAACTCGGCGAAATCGGCGACCAGCGTCAGGTTGGCAATGCGGTAATCGGCCGCTAACCCATAAACCGGATCAAACTCGCTGTTTGGGTTTCCATTGTTGTTGGCGTCGCTATCAATCACGAAAAGCGTATTTCCTTTCTGGCGAAACTGCGGCGAGTTGAGGTCATACTGCCCTGTCGTGGTTGGGGTCAGGTTTCGAACGCCCGACACATTCTTGTACTGGTAATACGCTGCGCCCAATTTGAAGCGAGCACGTGTCGACGGTACCCACTCCAGCCCTGCCTGCGCAGCGACCAACCACTTGTCTTTGGACGCTATGCCGGTTTTTCCCTCGATTTCCTGCAAGGGAAACACGCCCGCCGTAACGAAGGGCTTGAATTCGCGTTGCAGCTCCTGCGAACCCGGCGCGTAGCTCAGTGCAGCGCCCTCAAAATTGACGTCGCTATCCCAAACCAGGTCAGTGGAAAAGAAAGGATTGGGGATCCGGCCGCCCCACAGTGTCAAACCATCGGTCGGTCGCAACTTGAGAAAGGCGCGGTCGAGTACCAGACTGTATTTATTTCCGGTGTTGCCGAGCGTCTGGTTGGTGGAGACCGGATCGGAAGTATTGCCGGTTGTGATGCGGATACCGGCGTCCACGTTACTGGTGACGTTCGCATTCAATGCCAAACGCAGACGAACACGCTCGCGTTGGCGATCTTCCAGCGTATTGCCAATGTTCTGACCAATTGTCTGGAAAGCCGTTTCTGGCGCGTTGCCGTCTGCGAACAAATCGTCCTGGTAACGCAGGCGGATGTCGCCGTCCCATTTCAGCCGGTCGAGCCATTCTGGTACGGCGTTGACGTCGCCCCAGCGTTCCAGCTTGGCCTGCGCCACCACTTCCTGGCGCACCTGCTCGCGGATTTCGCGTTTGACGTGTTCGGGCACATACACCACGCGTACCACGTCCTTACCCGTTTCGGCATTGCCTGCTTCGGCCTCGGCAGCTTTGGCCTGCGCGGTTTTCTCGACGGCGCGCTGCTCAGCCTTCTTCAGCAGCGCATCGGCGGCTTCCTGCTTCAACACGCCCTGCTCGACCAGTAACTGAATCAGACTCAAGGTAGTTTCGTGCAACATTTCCACATCCGCACGCTTGTCGTCAGGCGCAGCAACTGCGCTACCCGCGAAGAATGCTGTGATGGCAACCGCCAGTAGTTTTTTTCGAATCGACATACTTTTCATTCGTCCTGTTTCAGGCGCGTGAAACCACGCGTATTTTCATCGGTTGCGGCATATCTGCCGGCGGGCTATCGCGCAGGGCACGCATTCCCTTCAACGCCTCCTTCAGTACCTCGTCCGCCCTGGCATCGCCCGTGCTGTCCATCAAAGCTGCTCGTGTAACCTGGCCGTCGCTGCCGATCCATACCCTCACGATCACCTTGTAGTTCTTGTTCTTGAGTGCTTTCTCGCGCCCCAGCGCGGTCTGAACAGCCGAGTTCACGGCGTCGTTCACCAGAGCGTCGTACCACGCCCACGGATTACCTTTGGTACCGCCGCCGATCAGGTCGGCCGCGCCTTTTTTTCCAACCAGCCCGAAGCCGTCGCCACTGCCGCTGCCTTCAGCATCTATGCCCAAGTCCGGCCCGGGCGGCGGGGCGTCGGCCTGCTGCGGCTCAGGTGTCGGCTGCGGCTCGTCGAGCTTCACCTCCTCCTTCACCTCGGGCTCGGGTGGCTTTTCTTCCGGTGGCGGAGGCGGCGGAGGCGGAGGCGGGCGCATCAGGGTGATCTGCTGCAACTTCATCGGTTTCGACGGCTTGGCCGATTGCAGCATATCCCGCAGCCACAGCACGAGCAGTACGGCGACAGCCAGTGCCAGCGCGGCACCGCCCCAGCGCACCCATGCCGGCTTGCTGTCGTCATCGATCACCTACTTCACCAGTTTTTGGGTGACGAGACCGAGCTGGGTGATGCCGAGCTGACCCAATAGCTCAAGCACTTCCATCACGCGGCCATACTCGACCACGGTGTCGCCCTTCACCACCACGGGCAGCTCGGGATTAACGGCCTTCAGCGCGGCCAGTTGGGTACGCAATTCCTCCAGGCTCACCGGATAGGTATCGAGAAAAATCTGTCCGCCCTCGGTGATAGTGATGGCCTTGGTCTGCGGCTTGGCCAGACTGGGCGTATCGCTCGCCTTCGGCAGATTGACCTTGATGCCCTGAACCGAAGCGGTGGTCATGATGATGAAAATCACCAGCAGCACATAGGCCAGATCGAGCATTGGCACTACATTGATCTGGTCGTATGGTTCGTTGTCATCCTGAACCTGCATGGCGGTCTCCGGTTATGGACTGATTCCGTTGTCGATTCAGCGGCTGTAGTTTTCGGCCAGCTTGGTGATCAACTCATCGTTGAACACACGCATATCGGAGGTAATGGCTTTGATGCGTGAATTCAGATAGTTGTAACCAAACAGGGCAGGAATCGCCACGGCCATCCCCGCTGCGGTCGCCATCAACGCTGCCGCGATACCGGGCGCAATCGCCGCCACGTTGACATCACCAGTGGCAGCAATCACGGCAAAGGTGATCATCACTCCCATCACCGTGCCCAGCAGCCCAATAAACGGCCCGCCGGAAATCGCTATGGTGAGCATCACCATAAGCTTGTTCATCAGTGTGGTTTCCTTGACCAGCCCGGTATCCAGACTGGCGCGAATCGCGTCGAGCGACTGCGGCGACAGATTTTTATCGGCCAGATGCGCGGCATCGGTGTCCTTGAAACGATGCGACAATTCGACCGAGGCAACGTGGTAGAGGCGGTACAGCGAGGAATGCCTGAACGCGTCCGCCATGCCCTGCGTCTTGTCGATCGCTCCGAGGTCAGTCGACAGCTCGCGGAACCTGTGCATGAACTGGCGGTTGGCGTGATCGACACGATTCACATAAATGGCCTTGACGACCATGATCCACAGCGCGATCACCAGCATGACCGCCAGGATGCCGATCGCGACCCAGCCATCCACGGTCAGCGCGCCAAACAAGGTGCCCCAAATGCCGCCTTCATCGCCACCTTCGCTGAATTCGTCTGCGCCCAGCGCCACCAGCGCGCCAGTGGGGCCTTGCGCGGCCTGCACCGCGATCCAGGCGGCATCTCGCACCTTGCCGCTCAATTGCACCTCATCCATCTCGCCGCTGTAACCCGCACCCACGGTCAGCGCCCCGGCAGGCAACGCCGCGCCGGGCGCTTCGCCAGCCAGCTTGCCGTCGATATAGACCTTCAGCGTGCTGCCCACAGTGATCGCCACGTAGTGCCATTTTCCCGCCGTCAGCGGTGCCGACGCGGTGATATTGGCCGCGCCTGCCTGAACATTCAGCATTCCGCCAGTCAGTACGGCGTTCAACCCACTCGCCTGCATGAGCGCGCCATCAAGCGAAACAGGCTTGACCCACATCGCCACGCTCATCCCACCCGCTGCATTGATCGCGGGCAGCGTCAGGGTTTGTGACCCATTGAATTTCGCACCGCCGTTGGCAAATGACGCCGCCACACGCTCGCCGCTGAATGCTGTTGCATTGAGCCCATCTGGCCCGCTGTCCACCGGATTGCCGCTCGCCTCGGCAAAGTGATATGCCGCGCTGGCGGCGTCATACGTGGCCTTTGCGTCGGACGCGGGCGTCGCCGCCTCGTTGCCGAAGTACAGCCAGGCATCGGTGCTGGCGGCAAGCTTGGGCAACTTCACCCACACCAGCGCCAATTGATTGATGCCATCCCATTTTTCGATATGAAATTTGAGTTCGGTCGCGTCGTCTCCCGCCAGCACGCGCAGGTCGCTGCCGTTTTCGTTGGCCGACAGGAAATCGAAATTGCCGGTATGCAGACGGATCAGCACCGGAGCGTCACTCACCTCGCCTGCCGAGTTCGTCAGCGTGATTTTCTTGCGCGCACTCCAATCCTCGTTCCACCAGGCATGGCTGGTCGCGGAAAACAGGGAAAGCAACAGGGCAATCGTAAAAGCAAGTACACGCATGGGGGTTTCAACCGGGCTAAACCAAGCTGCGGATTATCCCGACAGGTGATGACAAGGCATGGAAGTGGGTATGGCCCGAACGGACCATACCCGCTTCCACATACTGTCTCGTCAAGCAATTCTTCACTTGGGCCAAACGTGCTGAGCGGCGACTCTTCCGTTTAGATTGACCACCAACACCAGGCATTTGCGCACAAATAAGTGAGGGGGAAACCACCTAAGCAAAACACCCCCTCTACTTAAGGCGTCGGACAGGTCACCAGCCTGTTAATACGCGCCTGCGCCCCTGGAACGACCGGGTTATGCGCCGCGAAATACTGCTGCATCGCATCGAGATCGAGAGCACCGCCCAGCTGGCTGGTGCCCTGGTTGAACACGGTGAAATTATCGCCGCCCGAAGCCAGGAAGGAGTTCATGGTCACGCGGTAGCTGGCGAGTTTGTCGATTGCCACGCCATTGAGCCTGACGCTGCCGTCACATACATAGCTGCCGCCTTTTTGTGCGGCGAAGTTCGCGCTCGTGGTGTCGAACGTGTGCTGGTAGCTGAGGCCATTCGACACTTGCAGGATGCGGGCGAAAGGCTGCAGCTCGCCCCACTGTTGCTCAAGCAGGTCAACAATCTGTTGCCCGGTGAACGTCTTGGTCACCAGGGAATTGCCAAACGGTTGCACGTTGAACGCTTCGCCGTAGGTCACCACGCCATCACCTTCTCCTGCCGCGCTGCTCGGATAAATAAAATCGGCGCGAATACCGCCTGGGTTCATTACGGCGATCACTGCGCCACCCAGTTCGGGAGCGGCGGTGGCTTCCAGTTGCGCATCAGCTATCACATCGCCCAGTGCAGATTCGCCCGCGGCATTGTTGCTGCGGCTGATGTCAGCCGTGATGTTGCCCATAGCCTCGTTGGCCAGCGGGGCGGCCAGGGCATTGTAGTTATCCGCCAGCGCAGTTAGCGCGGCTACCGGGGTGACTGCAGTGTTGCTGCGATCCACCAGCACGTTGTCAACGGCGATACTCACCACGTCGCGCGTCCTGGTATTGATGACGAGATCGATCTCGGTGACGCTCCGCCCCTGTGCGTTGGTGCTGGTCACCGGGATGTTACGGCCCGCACTGTTAGGCAGGCTGCACAGATAGGCCTGATGCGTATGGCCGCTGACGACCAGGTCCACCGCGTCATCCAGACGCTGGACGATGTCGAGAATCTCGCCCGAGACGTTGCTGCAGTCGTTGATGACGGTGCCGGTGGTATCCCGGCCACCTTCGTGTATCAGCACCACGACGGTTTCCACACCCCGCGCTTTCAGTTCGGGAATCAGTGCATTGACCGTATCGGCCTCATCCTTGAAATCGAGCGTAGAAATCCCGCTGGGGGTGACAATACTGGGCGTGGCCGCCAGCGTCATGCCGACGAAGGCCACATTGTTTCCTTGGAAATTCTTGATCTTATAGGCCGGGAACAGGGTCTTGCCGTCGGCCTTTTCGGTGACGTTGGCCGCCAGGAACTTGAACCGGGCGCCCTCGAACGGGAAAGGCGTGCCCACGGCATTGCCCTGACAGGAGTTGGGGTCGATGGGGTGGCAGCCACCATGCTGCATACGCAACAGTTCGTCGCGCCCTTCGTCGAATTCGTGGTTGCCTACGGCATTAAAGTCGAGGCCCAGGATATTCATGCCTTCGATCGTGGGTTCGTCGTGGAACAGGGCCGAAACCAGCGGCGTCGCACCGATCAGGTCGCCAGCCGACACCGCCACGCTATTGGGTGATTTGGCGCGGATGGCATGGACGTAAGCCGCCAGCGTATCGATACCCCCCACCGGCTTGCCGGCAAAACTTCCCGGGCTGAACAACTGGCCGTGGAAATCGTTGATAGCGGCAATCTTGACCAGCAAGGTGTCGCCCACATCCGAGCGCGCCGCAGCGTGGACGATCCGGCTGCGTTCCTTATGGTTGATGACTTTCGCTTTCCTCCAATCGCGCGTCAACCGGGACACCGTCCTCACAAACGCGCCATGGTTGCCCCAGTTGGCGCCCTCGGTAGCAGCGTCAATGATGAGATCGTTCATGCACACCCCGCCCACCTCTTTGTTGGGCACGGTGGAATCCACCGAGCCGGCAAAAACGCTGGTGCGGGTATCCAGACAGGCAGCCTGAACATGCACGGAAAGCGATAACAACACGCCAACAGCGAGGAGGTGGGCCAGATGCTTCATGTGTTTCTCCAATGGCAACAGAAAATGCGACTAATTCGCACAGTGCGATTGCGATTTTGGAGAAACAACGTTACAAAAACCCGCTCCGAAACAATGCTGGAAATGAGCCGAACGTACCTGCCGACTCGGCCACGGGTTCTATTTCAAGCAAGTATTACGCTTATACCTATCCATGGCTGCTTATCCTTACCGGATTACCCTGATTCATTCTCCGTGCCCTATCACTTCGGCCGTGATGAAGGTCGGCTTGAAGGCCTGCTTCAGTTCTTCGGCCGCGCGCGCGGCATCGGCCAGGTTTTGCGACAGCGCGGCGGTGGCATTGGACACCTCACCGCCTGCGTTGCTGGCGCCGCTGGAGGCTGCCGACACCGCGCTGGTATCCGCCACCGGCGTACCGCTAGAACTGCCCGAAACGGAAATGTTGTCCGCCCCCAGCACCACCTGCGCCGCGATGTTCAGGTTGCCCGCGCGGATGCCTGCATCACCCGCGTTGACGATGCCCTTGGGGGCGATAAGGTCGACGTTGCCCGCTATCACACCGGGGCTTTCAAGTGCGCCAATACCGCTGCCGGTCACTGCACCTTGCAGTTCCACGGTGACGTTGCCTTCGCCGTCAATACTGATTACCGGAGGTGGCACCGCCGAAGCCGTTTTCTTGCCTTTTCCAGCATCGATATCGCCTTCGCTGGACCACAACAGCACATCGCCCCCTCCGACCGTCAGAATCCGCGACTGGTTGACCCGTATATCGCCACGACTGGCGCCTTTGATATCACCCTTTTCAACCGCCACCATGCCAAGCACGTTGCTGCCCACATTCACCAGCGCTGCTGGCGTGTTGGGCAGGCCAACGATCACGTCGCCGCCGGGGGCAAAGAATTCGATATCGCCGCCGCGTTCGGTTTTGACCCGGCTGGCAAATAGATTTATCTCACCAGCATAATTTTTAAAATCGCCTGTTTCCGTTTTCTCGCTAATGCCGGGGAAGATCGTTTCCAGCGCAGCGTAGCCGCGCGCGAAATCGCCTGCGTACGGGCTGGCGGCATTATTGGAATCGCGGCCGGTGGTGCGCAATGCCGAGAACAACAGGGCACGCACACGTTCGCGCTGAGTATCGGCGTCCTGCGTATCCACCACTTTCACCGCTGCCAGGGCATCCGCGTTGGCCAACGTATCGTCACCGGTCAGCCAGCGCGCCTGCCACAACGCAGCGTCATCCGGTGCTGTGGCCTCCAGCATGGCGACCAGCCGATCCACTGCGCCCAGATAATCGACTCCCTTCGCCCCGACTCCTGCGGCCAGATGCAAATCTGCACCTGCGCGAGGAAGGTTAGGATTATCCGCATTGCCTCGGCTGACGATGCCGCCGGACGTGCCGAGATCAATGTTGCGGCCTGCGGTGACTTCGAGTCGGCCCGGGCCGCCGATCCGTATCTGCTCGTGTTCACGCCGGTCATTTGTTGAGCTGAACACAATATCGCGTCCAGCTTCCACGCTACTGACATCCGCCGTATCGGTATGCTGGATATACACAGCGAAATCGCTCACATCCCGTCCCGCCTTCAATACAGCCCGTTTCGACACATCGAGAATGGTGGAAGTCGTATTGCTGGATGTGTTAACGCCTTTCACATCGCCCGCTACCGCGTAGATACGAACCGGTTTTGGATCGCCCAGATGTGTTGGGGTGGATGGGCGCAGGCTATTGGGCGAGACCGGGTCTCTGATCAAAATATCCAGCGCCATTTTTGCACTCGCAAGATTTGAAGCGATATTGGCAGGTCGAACTGCGTTCGGAATCAGGCCCGCGTCAATATCACTCAGACTCAGGCTGTGTTTAAGCGTAATCGAATCGGCTGCCAACAACGTGAGATTGCTCTGGGCACCGGGTGCCAGTATCAGGTCAGCAAAGCCGCCCCCGATTTCTATCGCGCCCTGATAACTGGTTGCCTGCAGGCTGGGGGGCAGGAATTGCCAGGCGTTCGGCTGGGAAGGAGACTGATTGACAAATTGACTCTTGGTGACGAGCAGACTGTCGTGGGTCAAACCCACCTTCCCGGACAGGCTTTGCAGGTCGACACCGCTATCCTCTCCATAGGTCGAATAAAAGCTGATGATGGGTGTTGTCAGAAATGGGAACTGGGTTTTCAGATTGCCCGCGCTGGGGTTAAGTAAATGCGGCGTAAGAACATTACTGATCGTTGCATCAGTGGATGCCCGCACGCGCGCCTGTGCATCACCCAGCGCGAGTATTGTCGATATCGGATCAGTATTGGAGTCTATTTTCTGATCGCTGACGCCAATTCGGCCGCCGGACTGGAGCGCCAAATCACCTCGGCCTGCATAGTAAGACCCACCCAGAATATCGCTCCCCGACTTGATTGTCACATCACCACCGCCTGTGGTCACAAGCTGGCTATTGGCCGGCGCAGTACCGACGGTGCGCCCCTGTGTCGGTGCGCTCGCCGACACATCTATTACTTTGCCGCCCGCGGTGAGGGTGACATCGCCGCCACCGAGTGCGCCGACCCCCTGCTGGAACTGATCGAAACGTACCCACCAGGCAGGTTGCTGGGTGTAATCCCCGGTTGCCGGATTGATCGCACCCTGGCGATACAGCCATTGCGAATAGAGTTGTGCCGAAGGCTTGCCGCTGATATCGCCCAGCGCGGCGAGGCTGACATCGCCGCCGTCTTGCGAAAAGACAGGTTTCAGTACCGCATTGGGTGTGACGAAACCAGTGAGCGCATCGGCCACCCGACCGGCGGTGTAAATAGCAGACTGCTTATCTGCCAGCACGATGTCGCGGCCAGATGCGATACGAATATCGCCGGTGCCTGTACGGATCAGCTTGCCAGCCGCAAGCGTCACGTCATGGCTGCCCGCCTTTACTGCCAGCGGATTAGCGGCCGCTTCATCGGCGCCCGCGATTAATCGGTACGACCACGATTCGCCCGCTTGCAAAATTGCAGGCGAAGGCGTGGTAGCCGAGCAGGCTGCCGTCGTGCAAGGTATGGCATGACTGAAACCATCCGATAGATTGTTGTTAAGTTTAAGACTTCCTGCCGCACGCAAAGTCAGCATGCCGGCTTCACCGCCCGCCCGGCTGGTTGCCAGGTTCCAGTCGTTGCTGAGCGTGAGATCGCCGGCCGCACGCACTTCCACACCGCTAAGAATATGGAAGCCGGCATCGGCCGTCTTGCCCAAACGCGTTTTGATTGCCGCGTGATTCACCGCATAGGCGGTATTGTCAGCATTGATCGTTGCCAGACTCAAAGTCGTACCGCTACCCCCTGTCGCAGTGAGCGTGTTGATCGTGTTGATATTGTTGCCGTATACCTTCAAGGCCTCGACCGCCACCGAGCGCGCCCCAGTGATGCGGCTATCGAGCGCGCCGATATACACATCGCTCGCGGTGCGTTGCGCGCGCAGCAACACCGTGCCGCCCTGTCCGCCCGCGCCGCCAGCCACATTGAAGCCTTTGCCAGGATTACTTGCAAGCAGGTTGATAAAGCCATCGCGGCTGCGGCTGCCGATCTCGATGTCGCCGCCGTCTTCGTTTGCGTCACTGGAGACGGCTTTAAGTGTGGCCGTGGCGAGTACGTTTACGTCGTCTTTTGCAAACAGTTCAATCCGTCCCGCATCCTTACCGGAGGCATCGAGTGTGCCCGCTACATCAAGTGTGCCACCGTCCGCGGCGATCCTGATGTTGAGCGCCTCCACCGTGTCACTGGCTGCGATAGCCACGTCGCCAGTCCGCACGCGCAAGTCGCGTTCGCCGTCAAAGCCGCCACTATTGAGCGCCGTATTGAGGGCGGAGAAACTGGCGAGCGTGCCGGTGTCGAGGACCACGCGCGCGCCTTCGCCGCGCCGGCCGTCAGCATCCGCCGCCACGTCGCCTTTTACCGTTCTGTCGGCAATACTGACTTCGCCGTTTTGCGCGCGCACGATCAACGTGCCCGCGTCACCGCCTGCCGCTGCGGACACATCCACATTCGACCCGGCGACAAATTCCACATTGCCCACGTCACTAACGAATTCCGCCGTACCGCCCCAACTGGGTTTGCTCACATCGAAGAATTGCACAGCGCGCCCGGCGACATCCACTTTGGCTTCAGAGCCGAGTTTCACATCGCCACTCCGGGCGCTGAGTTTGAAACTTCCTGACGGCAGTTCGGCACGCGAATTGAAATCAACGCGCGTCCCCGACAACGCCCACTTCGCACCCAGCGCGGTAACCGGCGCTAGCGCGTGGTCAGCGAGGCGATTAGCCACCACCAATGCGCCGTTGGCATTCAGTTCCTGATTTGCGCCACGCTCGCCGCTGATGCGTGCTAGGTTAAGCGTCACCGGCGCATCCACATCAAGCGTGCCCGTGCCTGCACCAATCAACTCGCTGGCCGTGACCGTCACTCCGCCATAACCCTGAATTTTCTTGTTGCCTTCGCCCAGCCTCAGCGTATCGGTGGTCACCGCCAGATTCCCACTGCCCAATGCGCCGCCTGCCGTAAACGTTGCGGCGTTGTTTGGGTTAGTGAGCGTAAAGTTTTTGGCGTTGATCCGCGCGGTCTGGCCAACGTTGTCTATCCCGGCCAGCCCCGCGCCTTGCAACGTCAGGTTTTGCAAAACCGGCTTGCCGTTGGCATCAAGCTGGCCTACATGCACATCGCCGTACAGATCGAACGTCGAATAACTGGTAAGCGTCAGCTCCTTCAGGTCAAGTTCATTCAGTTCGGCCTGACTGTAGCTAATCCCCTCGGCGGTAACGGGCGCCGCGCCAAGATTCACACGCGACGCCCCCACGGCCAGATTGCCCACGACCATCACGCCATTTTTGTTGTAGATGGCGGTGCCCTTGTAAGCATTTTCCTTGGTAGCGTCGAGCGTAATTGAGTCGGCGGCGATGATTTTACTGCCCGCCTCGCCGACCAACGTGCCTTGCGTACGATCCGGATTACCGGTGCGCGCAAACGTAGCGGTCGTCGCTGCTGCGCGCACCAGTGCACCGCCGCCCGCCGTTTCATAGTGCCCGGCGTCGCCCTCCTCACCTTGGGCATTGATGACACTTCCGGATTTAAGTGTGAGCGTATCGGCCGCCACCAGCAAAATTTCGCCGGCTTCCAGAGCATGACTGGCGTCGTTGGCAAGCGTGACAGTATCCGCGCCGACAGTCAGCGTGGTGGTGTCGCCGCTGGTGCTGCGCGTGCCGCCGAGCAACAAGCTGTCCGCGCCCAACGCATTGAGCTTGTCCACATCAAGCGGTGTTGCAGCCGGGTCGATGCCAGAAGGATTGCCGTTAACGATTGCCAGCTTCAGGGCACTGACGTCCACCGCCGCGCCGCGCCCGCCAGTTCCGGCGGCCAGCTTGTAAATCGCATCGAGCTTGAGGCTGTCGCTGCCCGATCCAGTGGTGGCGATCGACAGCAGGCCCCCATCTTGCGGCCGGTTGCGGCTCTCAGCGAAGAAGTCCGAGGCCCGGGTCAGCATAAACTCAGAGCGCGCGCGTACCTGATCATGCGTCAACACTTCAATGCCGCTCCAGCGCGCGTCTTGCGGTGCATTGACCCGAGTGTCGGTGATATAACCCGCTGCGATACGCACGCCATCCTGTCGACTATAAGCCTGCCCCGGCAACAGATCCTTGACGCCCGTATTGAGCTTGACCGCGTACGCACCCGGCAACAATGCGTAATGCGCTGGCAGCAGCGTGTAGACACCGTCTTTCAAACCTGGCACGCCTGAAAGATAGACCGCCTCACCCAACTTACGGTCGAAGCTACGTTCTTCCTGCGCGTCGCCTGGCGCGATGCCACCCGTATAAGCAGGCAAAATGGCATAGGTGTTTTTGTCAGCGAGAATGTCACGTGAACCGCCCGGCCCAACGGTAAACTCGTATGCTTGCAGATCACCACCGCCTGCAAGGTCGAGCTTGGCGCCCGCTTGCATATCGATGGTTTTGGCTGCGGTACGAATTGATTTTTCGGCGAGTTCGGACTGTTCAAGCTGACCGTCCGGCACCTTGGCAGCATCCAGATCCACCAGCCAGGTCCGACCATTCTGAACTTTACCGAACGGCGTGATACTGCCTGGTGTAGCGGCTACAGAAGTCAGGCTGCCGTTTTTAAAGACCAGCGATTCGCTTGCCTTGAAATCCATTTGGCCAAACGGTGCCCACAGATTGCCGTCCTGAACGATGTCACGAGCCTCGACTGTCAAACTACCCAGCGCGGACAAAGGCTGCGTGGGCGTATCGGTAGTCCGACTGAAGGCGACGCTATGTTGCGGTGCGAGAATGCGGTACTGGGTATACGTCGTTGGTGCCACAACTGCGCCGTGGAAAACCAGATCGGCGGTGGTCTGGAGTTCTCCGGTTGGACGCGTGGTGCCCGTTGTCACGCCCGCCAGTCTGATCGTTTCAACAGCGTTGAGTTCCGCGCGCGCCATGCCCTCCAATTTAAATTTACCTGCCAGTTCAAGCTGGCGCGCATTGACTGCGAGAACACCGGTATCGGTCGACGCGCTGCTTGCTGCGCGGCGGATCGGGTCGTAGTTACCCAGCCTCACTGTTTCAGCGGACAACGCGGCATTGCCACCCGCAGTGCGAATGCTGGCGGCATCCAGCGCAAGTTCACGTAGCGGAAGTGACCGACCGGCACCCAGTGCAAGACCGTCTTCCAACTGGATCGCATCCTTGCTGGCGAAACGCAGTCGATCGAACCCGGCAACCTCAAGACGATCAGCGGCAATCCGTGTGTCACGACTGGTCACGACATCACCCGGCTGCAAATCATCTGCCTGCGGTACCACGGATTGCGCCAGGCTTAACGTCAATGGCGTAAGCGATATATTCGGACCCGGATCGACAAATTGGCCCAATACCATGTCGAAGTCACCGCCGCGCTGCGTTGACCCGCCCGCGTGCGCGGCAAAATTACCGTCCAGCAGCGCGCTGGAGCCGGCAAACAGTTTCACCGTGCCCGCATCACTGCCGATCGTGCGTCCGAGCCCACCGTTTTCATTAGGCAGATCGAGCCGCACGGGTGCGGCACCCGATACGTCAACACGCGAACCGACTTCGCTGACGATGGCGGGCGCAGCAAGATCGACAGTGCCACCTGCCAACACCTCACCTTGGGTCAATCCGCGATGATCGACATAGGTCTGGGCTACCCCTGCCGTATCCAGTACTGCGTCGCGTCCCAGCCAGATCGTGCTGGACGCATTGCTGGTGCGAGCCAGAATAGTGCCGCCTGGGGTACGGATCGTACCTTCAATATCAATCAGGTCGAAAGCATTCAAGCTCGCCTGAGCCTTGGGATCAAGCTCGATTCGTGCACCCTGGCCAATCAACACCTTGCCGGTCTCGGCTTTGCTGTCTGCGGCCGCCAGCAAGAGATCGACCCCCTGTCGCACCCGTGCATCGCGCACGACAAGGTCGCCGAAGTCTGCCACGCGGCTACCGCTGGCGCGCAGTGTAAAGCCAGGTCGCAACTCACGACTGATCAACACGGGTTTGATCTCGGTATCTTTGGCCACTTCGAGCCGGGTCAGCGCGGTCAATGCGTAGTCGGCAAATCCGCCGCGCTCGAACCAATCCGTGTTGAGATTGAGCGTGCCTGGGGTGGCGTCTACTGTGCCGCCGATCTGGATACGATTGCTACCAAGTTTGAGCTTGCCCCCCTTGCCCAATCCATACGCATGCACATTGGCACGTTCGAGTCCACGCACGGCATACCCGCTCAACGCAACCTCGCCGCCGTCGCCTGCCTTCACCTTGCCATTGGCTTTGAGCCAACCCCCACCATCCGCATCGAGGGTCACGCCCTGACCTAATGTCAGTTCACCTTGCGCGATAAAGTTGTTCGCCCCATCGGCCAGTGATTTGGCGGCGAGCTTGATCGTGCCGCCATCAATGCGTGGCGCATCCGCGGTGCGCGCGCCCGATCCGGGCAAGTCGTTGCTCCAGGTTCCGCGTGTTGTCAGAGACACGCCATCGGCAATAGTCAACTTCGGCGCAGGCAAAGCATCGGGCAACTGCCCGATGGTATTAACCGCACTCAAATCGATTACGCCAGAAGCCACATCGATATCCGCGTTAACCGTCATACGGCTACCGGCCAGTGTGACCGCACCGCCCTGTGGCCCACGCAGCGCATCACGCACTGTTACAGCCTGATTACTGTAAACAGTGAGTTGGGCGACTTTGTCCTTACCCAACAAAGCACTGTCGAGTTGCAGGACTGCAGGCAAGACATCACCCGGTTTGAATCCCGACAATGCGGCACGGTTCGCCGTCAGCTCAACCGCCTGGTTGAGTTTGTAATCCTGTACGGTAACCCCACCGATTGCGACTGCATTTTTGTCGTCAGGGCCGGGCGTATCATCGTAACCCACTGTAAAACGCGCCCCTGCTGGCTGGATGCCTGCCTCGCGCTGGCGTTCTCCAGTGAGTGTGCGTCCCGCGATTGCCGGATCGGCGTACACGCCGCCAATACCGAATACAGCGAGCGACCCGGCGTCTTTGCCTTCACCGTAGCCGGCGTCATAACGGAAACTCTGGCCGAGGTCGATGATTTCCTCGCGGTTCCACTTCGGGTATTTTTTAACGTAACGCGTGGCTATACCGTCGTAATGTGTTTCCGCATTGGCATCGGCCACATCGATCAGTTTTCCGTTCGAGGTAAGCAAGGTGGTTTTCACCGAGCCAGGAGTGAATTTCAAACTACCGCCCGACAAGTCGATGACCGCGCCGGATTCAATGATGGCCGCACCCTGCGAGTACACCTCGACCGCGCCGCCCTGCGTCGAACGCTCAGCCACATTACGCTGCTGTTGCGCCTTCAGGTCTATTAACACATCGCGCGCAACCAGCGTCGTTTTGCCTGAATCCGAATTTTCCAACGCACGATTGACGTCGATAAAGACCTTTTCGCCAGTCAATGCACCCAGCCGATTGATCGGCGAATCTTTCAACTCGTTGCCGCGCAGGTCGATTTCCACCGTGCTGCGACCCGCCTCCACTTCAACATCGTTCAATCCCGCAACGTCGATTTTTGCGCCGCTCGCGATATGCACCCGTGCTTTGCTGGATACCGGTGTTGCGCCGCCAAAAATGGAAGTTGATGAGTTGGTTTCTTTACTCGGATTATCCAGCGCGGTCAGGCTGACAATTCCAGCAGGCGCAACAATGCGTGCGCCCTTGGCGCCCGGCTTCTCCTTGCCGTCCTGTTCATAACTTGATCCGGCCATCCGAATGTCCTGGCCCAAAATCTTGACTGTCGACGGTCTGTCGAGCGCGATACCGCCTGTACCATCCTGGGTTGTGGTCCTGTCGTCCACTTCGGGCAGGATTTCGGTCAAGCTGTTTTGGCCGAGGGTGACACGGCCAGCGCGCAACGCGCTTGGCGTTTGTGTGGAGACATCCTTCGCCGTGTCCTTTGCCAGCAGATACACCGATCCGCCTGACACCACCGACGTGGTCGCGCGCGCGATTCCATTCTGGTTCACTGCAAACCCAATCATGGTGACATTGCCGCGCGGCGTGGTCAGTTCACCCAGGTTGGTAACGTTTCCCAGCTTGTCGTGCTCAGGGTCGGCCAACGCGACTGTTTGACCGTCCAATTCGCCCGCCTTGATATCGGGGTTGACGGCATCGTAGGTAGACAGCCCTTCGGGACTATCTACCTCAACCAGCAGCCCGGCTATTTCGCCGCCTGCCGAGCGCAGATAAACCTTACTCGCCGCGGCTGTAATAATCTGCCCATCGGGTGCTTTCACCGTACCCTTGTTGACCACCGTAGGTGCGATCAGCATGACGCGTCCGCGCTGACCCGCTGTGATCTGTGCGCCTTCGAACACCTTGATGAAGCCGCGCGCCGCGCCGCCATCAATCGCACCTTCGAACTGCGGCGCAGCAGAGTTCCCGGGCAAGAAATTATCCAAAAAACTGTCCTTCATATCGAGCGTTGAAGCAGTGAAACTATTCAGGTTCACCTGCGACCCACCCATGAAAGCGATGCCGTTGCTGTTGACCATCGTCACATTGGCTTGCTGCCCCGCCGCCTGCGAAATACTGCCCGCAATGATGCTGGGGTTGATGTCGTGGATGCGAACGAGCGAAGCGAAATTCGCACCCTGCACCAGATTCTGCGTGGCCAAGCTATCCACCTGACGAAACTGCACGTCATGCCCAGCACTCACGTTAAAGCTCTGGAAGTTAACAACAGCCTTGTTGCCCACTTGGCTCATATAAGCCTGTGCACCGTTGACCTGATAACTCGCCGTTGTGCCGGGTGCGGCAAAATTTGCGCTCTCTACCGGCAACTCTGCCTGAACCGGCCCCGCCAGCAACACACCCGCCAGCGCCAGCGCCGACCCGCTCGCGGCCTTGCATGGGCCGATTTTGCCTCGGCTGCGCGCAGTCTCCGCCACCGGCACCATCATGCCTAAAGCCGGGCTGAAAATCAGCCGATAACGGTTGCGGTTCATTGAATTCTCCTGATGACAGCCGCATGCTCAAGCGTTGTTCGGCGGCCTGCCTTGTGTGCTTACGTTAACCTGCAGATGGGTATTTTTTTGTTGCAGCGTTCATGAGCCATTCGGCTCATTCACCACTCGTAACCCAGTCTGAAATGTGCGCGACTGTCGCCCCGCTCGGTGTTGCCCCGATCTTTCAGCGCGATGGCCCAATCCAGCCCGGCGGTTGCACCGCGCCAGCCTTTCAACCGAACGCCCAGGCCCGTTCCCGCCAGGGTGAAGCGATCCTCGGCCGTGATCGGTGCGCGCACCTGCACTGCACCGCCATCGATAAAAGCCAGCAAACGCACTTCGTCGAGCGCACCACCCAGTTTATTTGCAAAATTGGGGGTCGTCGCCTCCAGGCTGAGTGCCAGCCCGTTGTCCCCCAGCGCGGCGGATTCGAGGTAGCCGCGCACGGTGTCGACGCCGCCGATGGCAAACTGCTCGTTCGAGATCAGGGGTTGCGCGGCAATCTGCCAGCCGGCACGCGCACTCACGCCCCAGCCGTTTGACCAGGCTTCGTCGTGCGATGCGTTGCCGCGCAGGTAGGCATAATTTGCCCGACCTTTAAAACGCTTGTCGGCAAACTCCTGCTCATCCGCCACCAGGCCGCGCAGGTGGAAGTTGAACGCCACGCCGATTTTGGTGTTGCGGCGCTGTCCCGACTCACTCTGCCCCAACCAGGTGCCATCCCAACCCAGGGTGAATGGCAGATAGGTAATCGGTGTATTGAAATCGCCGCCACCGATGAGCGACACCGACTGGTCGAAATCCTTGTAATCCACGCCCAGTGTGGCGGTGTGGAAAAATCCGTCGCGGCGACTCGGCAACGGCCGGATGTAGCGCGCGCCGAAAATCACCCCGTTACCCACTACGTTCAGCGTTCCCACCGCTGCTACGTCCGACTCCGATTTCACGCCGTAAAACGCCAGGTAGTTTCCGGATGCCAGCGGCCAGGTGTAGCTGGCCGAAAACACGCGGCTTTCGTCGGTGTTCTCCGGCGCGGTCTGCAGCGTGATCCCCAGCCCATGTTGTTTCTGCCACAGGTTGTCCCAGCGCAGGCTGGTGGTCAGCCGCGTGCGCGTCGTGTCCTGACTGTACCGGTCGTTGAGTTCGACGTTGCCATGCAGGGGCAACTGGTCCTTGACCTTAAGATCCACTTCCACCGTACCCGGCGTTTTGCCAGGGCGCAGCACCGGCGTGATCTTGCGGTCGGCACTGCGGTTCAGCGCCGCCAACTCCTTTTGCATCTGCGGAAAATTCGGCACATTGCCTTCGGCCAGCTCGGGCGCCGCCGCCTTGATCTCGCCCAGGCTGAAATAGCGCGATTCGACCACGCGCAGCCGGTTCACCGGCGCCTCGGTCACCGCGAGTTTGACCACGCCGCCACCCACCTTTTGCTGCGGAATGCTCACCAGCACGGTGAGATAACCGGCGCCGTGATAGGCCTTTTCCAGTGCTTCGCGTGCCTTCTCCACATCGGAGAGGGTTTTGCTTTCGCCGAGATGCGGATACACCGCCTGCTCAACCACGATAGTTGGCAACAACGTCGTGCCTTCCACCCGGTATTCGAATACGTCAAACGCAGCTTCCTGCGCGTGAGCCAGCGGAATTCCCAGCAACATCCAAACAAACCACCACAGCGTTTTATTCATTGTCGATACATTCTCTACAAACAGCGGCAAGCCTTTGCCGACATCGCGTCGGCAAAGGCTTGCCTGCTTTATGCCCGTGCTTCACGAACACCAAGCCGCAAACACAAAAGTCCACCCCGCGTTGCCGCGGGGTGGACATCAGACTATCCGGCTCAACCCAGCCCGGACAGATCGAGCCTGCTTACTCGGCCAGCGCCTGCGGTGAGCAGAAGTTGCCGTTACGCGTGCCCTTGTGGACCTGGGTCTCGTTGCCGGCATGGGTGAACACGCCGTTGGCCTGGAAGATGCCGCGCGTATTCACTGCGGCGGGGTTGGCGAAGGTGTTCTTCAGCGAGGTCAGGAAAGTGCCGATGGTCGTGTTGGCAGGCCACAGCATTTCCAGTTCCGGTGCTGCATCGTAGTAACCCTTCACCACGTTGCGGCGCTGGTCTGTATCGGCCATCCAGCCGTCAACTACGCCGTCGGTGTCGTTGGCCAGCGCAACCTGCACCGCGTTGGGCGACACGCCATCGAGCTTGAGATACTGACGACCAGCAGCCGGTGCGTTTTCCAGCGAGATCCAGCCGATGGCGTAAGTGCCCAGGGTGTCAACCACGTTGTTGGGGTTTTTACCGCTATTGCGGCGGCTCACGCAGTTGCGCATATCGCCAGTGCCCGAACCTTCGAACAGGCCAAACGCGCCGCCGAAGTCATCATAGTTGCCGGTCACCGCATCACCCGCGCCGGAGCTGAATGTCACAGGGTTCACACCACCGCCCGAAAAATCGACAGTCTTAGGCGGTTTGAAACCCTTGGTGGGAGTTGCGTTGCCGCAGGAGTTGTTGAGGAAGTAGACGTTGGACGACGCCTGGGTGCCCGATGTTTCGACGCGGCGGCACAGGTTGATCGTATCGAGGCTACCGGTAAGCGGGTTGGATGTGGCGCCCACTGCAGCAGGAGCGACATAAGTGAAGAGACCATCCGAAACAACCGCTGTGTATTCTTCCTTGCTGATGCTGGGCTGGCAGGCGCCGGGGGTGAGGTTACCCGCGACGCAGGCTACGCCACCGGCAGAAGCCGGCAGCCGGCCTTCGGCCACCTGCTTGGCCATCATGGCGTTATACAGGCTATCGCTCACCATCACGCCGAAACCCTGGCCGGCGAAACCGCCGCTCAGCACCGTGCTGGTCGGTGTAGGAACGGGGATGCTCAGCGCGCCGGTGTTGGCCATACCCACCCACACGTTGGAATCGACATCGCTCAGGCCAGCCTGCGGCACGCGCACGGTGGTGGTGTCGAGGCCGCACTGCAGGCTGACATCGTTGCAGTTGCTGACGTCTGCCCACTTCTGCAAACCGGACTGGTCGATCACCGGGCCGACGCCTTCGAAGGAACCGCCGGTGTCGCGCTTGACCACCGCGAAGGGGGCGCCGAACTGGCCGTCGGTGGAGCTGGTGGTGCACACGGTGACGCGGCCGTCACTAGTGCTGCCATTGATGGTGAGGGACTTGACGTTGGCTGCGCCGCCGGTACAGTTGGCGGCGATCACGTTGGCGAAGGAGCCGGACAAGGCGGAGGCGCCGGACACATACACGGTGTTGGCGGGCGCCACACCATAGAGGGCGGTGAGGCTGCCCACCGCGGCAAAAGCGGGGACCACGGCGAGGGACGCGACGGCGACGGTGATTTGGGACAATTTCATGGTCTATCTCCTAAATTCAATAAACGTTCGGGTTCGGCTGCCGGCGTACCGCCGGCAGCCATAATCACAACAATTTCCTGTGCGCCATGTGCGCTCATCGAGTGCACATGACTCGCTCACCTGCGATCAGGCCAGCTTGCGGCGGCGGCTCACCATAAAGCCCACCAGGCCCATACCGGCCAGCATCATGGCGTAGGTCTCGGCTTCCGGCACGGCAGCCACCGTGGCATAGCTCAACTGCGCGGTGGCCACATCGAAGCTCCACACCCCCGCGTACTTGGAGACTGTGGCTAGAGTGGCTGCATTGTTGGACGAATTGGTGAGGAAGTAAAAGCTCAGGTCGCTGCTGGCAGCGCCAGTGGAAGTGAAGCTGACCTGTCCATTCCACTGATCCCCGCCAGCATCGAAATTGACGTTCTGGGCATCACCGTTGTCGAACATGTTAGCGCCCGCGATATTGATGTCCGCACCATGAGTGCTGTTGGTGATGTCATTGTTTGAGGCGTTGAGAATGACGTCCCATTGGTCCATGTTGAACACTTGGCCGTTGGTGGCCGTGATGCTGCTGGCCGCCGAGGAGGACAGATAGCGGTTGGTGCCCGCACCAGCAAAAGCGGTGGGCGTGCCGTCCATGGCCTTGATGTCGAACTTGAGGTCGGCTGCGCCGATGACGCCGGGCGTGGCGAAGGTGCTATAAACCGAACCGTAGTTCAGCGTCTGCAACTGGCCGGCTAGGCCGGTGGAAACGGCGCTCAGGTCGGAGAAAGTGCTGTTGGCCAGATCCCATACCAGCTTAACGCCATCGGCGTTAACGTTAGCGGCTGCGAACTGGTCCATCGTCAGACCCAAGTCCAGCGTGGAGGACGCGTTGTTGGAAACGCTCACCAGGCTGGCGAATAGATCGCCACCGTTCGGTGTACGATCATTGCTGTCGGCGATTTTCGCTTGGGCGACACCGGAGGCGGCCATCATGGCGGCCAGGGCGATAAGTTTGAGTTTCATGTAGTGCTCCTCTTTGAATAAACGAAAGACCCAGAAAGATGTGAACCTTTCCGCCCCCCTATGGGGAAGGCCTGCCGGAAACGCCAGGCCAACCGGAAATCAGGCCCGCTATGTGTGCGGACAGGGGCCACTTTAGGGGGGGTGGATGACATGCGATGCGGGGAGATGAAGAGGAAAACTGAGCCGGTCGGCTCATGCTGCGGCGAAGCTTTGGCACTGGCGCGGGCGCGCAACCTGCCGACCCTACTGTTTAACTGTTTCCCTAGCCTCAATGTGCGCGCCTTGGGCACGAACAAATCCCAGTGCAATGGCCTTGGCAACGGCCTGACCGCGGGTGCGGACAACCAGTTTTTTCATCGCGTGGCGCAGGTGATTTTTGACGGTAAGCATCGACAATCCGAGGATGGCGGCGATTTCGTCGTTGGTCTTGCCATCGCGCACCCATGTGAGTACTTCGACTTCGCGCGGGGTGATCAACCCGCAGGGGCGTTTGCTGTGGCTGTTCACGCGCGTCTCGTTGGCGAGCACGCGTGCCAGGGTGGTGAGCAGGTGCGGCAACAGAATATCGAGGTAGAGCATAAGGCGGCCATCGAACGCCGCACGCACGCGCGAAAAGCTGGCATAGCCCTTGATCTGACCGTTGATCCAGCCCATGCCATGGAAGGCGACATTCTTGAGCTCGAGATCGGTCAGGCGGGCATGCCAGCCGCCGGCTTCACCCTGCAACGCGGCGATCAGGCGCGGCTCACTGAAGACCTGCCACTCCTGCGCCAGCTGGTTGATCAGACCATCGCCGGGGTGGATGACACGGTGGAAATGCTCGTCCTTGAAATAGCGGCAAGCGGTAAAGTTCTCGTGTAGCAGATAGCCACTTTCATCCGCCACGCCGCACAACAGGATTTCATGCGGAATGAGCGACTGAACGGGACCATGCACCCAGCTGAAAAAATGATGCCGCGCCGTGACCCGGCGCGAGGCGAGCAGAATGCGCGCCAGATGGCCGCATTCTTCGTCGGTCAATTCGTCAGTTGTATTCATGCCCCATCCCTTGGGCACAGAGCATAGGGGGGGCCGATGACAAGAATATGAAGGATTTTTTCCAACTCACTGGTTTTCTCCCTCAGCCTGTAACCCGCAATGCGCCATATCTTCACACGCGCGTAACGCTTGCCGCCTAGCATCCCCGATGCTTGCATTTGCTAGCCAAAGGTAAAGATATGAGCCACGAAGAATTGCGCCCGCATCTGGAACACATCCTGGAGAACACGCGGCTGACAACCTTGCTGCAACCCGTGCTTGACCTGATGGACGGACGGATTATGGGCTACGAGGCCTTGTCGCGCGGACCGTCGAACAGTCCACTGCATGCGCCGCAGACCCTGTTCCACGTGGCCGAGCACCTCGGCCTGCTCCCCGCGCTGGACTGGGCCTGCCTACGCACGGCGCTGAAGACTTTTGCACAGCTGAATCTGCCAGGGCAGCTATTTGTCAATCTGTCGCCTGGCAGCCTGCTCGACGCAAGCTTTACGCCGGATGCGATGCTAGTGGCACTGGCGAACGCCGGCATCGCCAGCAAGCGAGTGGTGATCGAAATTACCGAAAGCACACCCACGCTCGATTACGCACACTTGCGGCAGGTGGTTACTGACCTCCATGCAGCAGGGATCGAGGTCGCAATTGATGACTTGGGTGAGGGATTCTCCAGTCTGCGGCTATGGTCAGAGCTGAAACCGGCTTTCGTCAAAATCGACAAACATTTTATTGCCGGGATTCATCAGGATCCCCACAAGATCCAGTTTGTGCGGTCGATCAAGCTGCTGGCTGAAGGCGCGCATTCTCACGTGATCGCCGAAGGGGTGGAAAGCCCGTCCGAATTGGCCGTGCTGAAGGATCTGGGGATCCGCTTTGCACAGGGTTACCTGATCGGACGCCCTTCCCCAGTACCGATCAGGATTCCGCCCAGCGAAGTGGAATACTGCCTGCAATCCGGCAAGGTCAGCGTGTTTCCAATTCGACAGGAAAGCGGATCAGTGCGTGTGGCGGCCAGCAGGCTGGCCACGTCCGCGCCGGCTGTTTCGCCAAATACCGCAAGCCAGGATGTCCTCGACCTGATGCTGCTGCATCCCGATCTGCATGCGGTAGCGGTGGTGGACAATGGCATTCCGGTCGGCATCATTCACCGCCCGGTTCTGCTCGACCGTTTTATCGGGCTGTATGGACGTGAACTCTATGGTAAAAAGCCCTGCGCCGAATTTATGGACGCCGACCCGCTGATCGTCGACAAGGCCACACGGATGGGCGAGCTTTCGGAACTGGTGGTGAACAAGGGTAAAAGCGCCTTCACCCAGGGTTTTGTGATCACCAGCGAAGGGCGCTATCTGGGGCTGGGCTCCGGCTTCGACCTGATGCGCGAAATCACCGATATGCAGATCAGCGCTGCACGCTACGCCAATCCACTGACCGGCATGCCGGGCAATGTGCCGATTCAGGAGCACATGGAGCGCTTGCTGGTCAATGCGAAAACCTTTGTTACCGCGTATTTCGATCTAGACCACTTCAAGCCTTACAACGACGTCTATGGTTTTCGCCGCGGCGACGACATGCTGCAGTTGCTGGCACGCATCCTGCGCGACAGCTGCAATCCGGAACTCGATTTCATCGGTCACATCGGCGGAGACGATTACGTCGTGCTATTTCAAAGCCTCGATTGGGAAATCCGTTGCCATGGCATGCTGGCACGCTTTGATCACGAATCGCAGACCCTCTTAAATACTGAACACGTGGAGGCTGGCGGTTACCGTAGCGAAGATCGGCGTGGCACCATGACCTTCCACCCGCTGGTGTCACTTTCTATCGGCGCCGTGCTGGTCGACCCCGAGCATTTCCACCTCCACCAGGAAGTGGCGCGTGCCGCCTCTGAGGCCAAGAGCCTGGCCAAACATATTGAGGGCAGCAGCCTGTTTATCGACCAGCGCAGATTGCCGTTTTGCAGGCAGTTGGCTGAGGAAGTTGCCTTCTCCTTGGAAAATTGCGCCTGAGCCGCCCGTCCAAAGTTCACCACCCGCGAGTGGTGCGCGGGGACAAACATAAAAAACCATAGGGCAAAATTTTCGTTTGGCACAGAGTAAAAAAAGCGAGCCTTACGGCTCGCAAAGTGACCAAGCGGAGAGCCTGATCTCGGAGAACATGGTAAACCTGAGTACATCGCTTCAAGCGCAAGCTTAGCTATCGAATATGACACTTCATGCCACGGGAAACCAACTTCATATGAACCGTTCGGCGTTCCCCCTCCGGTTTTTTCAGACAGACTTCCCCAACGTCGCGACAGTGGCAAGCCTTACCTGCTCAATTCAATCCTTGCGGCGGCGCGCAGCCATGAAGCCGACGAGACCGAGACTCGCAAGCATCATGGCAACGGTCTGGGCTTCGGGGACAGGAGTGGCGACACCATCGGGACTGTTGACAAAGCTTTCACTGCCACCGCTGTTGGGAAAGCTTTGCACGTGTAGGCCGATCCGCAAATTTCCCGTGTTGTCTGTTGTATTGGGCAGCGCCAGGGCCTGGATAACACTTTGATATCCCTGCCCGGACTAGAGTTCAAAAGTGACTGTTAGCGATTCCCCAAAACTCACACCATTCGCAGGAACGCCGCTGTCGTTTGAAAACCGGGGGGCAGACTCTGGGAACCCGGAAGATTGACCGGGTTTGCAAACTGTGTGAAAGCTACCGTTCCGAAGTCGGTGATAGACGCAATTCCCAGCAACGTCCCGTCGTCGAAATACACATCACTCAATCAGGAAGACGAAGCGCTAGTGAACTTGAATGCCACCTGAGCGTTTCCCTGAGCAGACTTTTCCAGAAGCTCAATAACTTCAACGAACAGGCCTCCCACCCCCAACGCTTTATTCGCGCTACGGGTATTGGTCACACCGACGAAGCTGTAGGTAGTTGATGCCACGGCGAAGGCAGCGTTTGACAAAAAAAAGCTAGACACAACAAGAACCGATGCAGCCAAGGCCTGTTTGGTTGCAACATGATTCATGCGTTTCTCCTCTTAAGTCAGTGAAAATCATGGCCGACAGCGGTAACACTCACATACGGTGCCGGCTACGGCTCACCTTCATGTAGATAAGGCCAATCACCGCCACCATAAGCATCCAGTTCGGTTCTGCAAGCACACTGCTGTCCAGCGTACGGCTGACGTCGCCCGACCACGCTAACGGGTAGCCCAAGATCGATGAAAAAAGCGTGGGAATTGAAACCGTTAAATTATTCAACACGGCCGGGGCTTCGCTGGCGATCATGTCCGGGCCGATAGCAAAGGCGCTTGCCGTGAAACCGGCCAGCACCAGTCCGAACAATGCTTTCGTGTGACGCACGAAACTCTCCAAAAATAAAATTTTCAAACACTCATACCTAAAGCGCGCGAAGTGGCAGACACCGGTTGCCTGCGCATACAGCGCTTCTCCAAAGCTGCGCAGATTCGGGTGTTTCCACCCCCGCCTCACGACAGGGGTGGTTTTTCAGCACATACGCAGTTTCAAGCATCCATATTGCAGGAGCCGACATTCGCAACGCGTCCGACATAGCACGTTCGGGCCATGCCAGACACACCGCCGCCACCTGGACATACGGACCATTCAAATACGTATCTACTGTCATCAGCAGCACACTTTGCAGTGGGAGGATTACAGTTCAGTCCAATCAGGGAGAAGTCATGAACATACAAAACGAGACACTGGAAGCGCTCGCCGATCAGCTGGCGGACGAGGCGCTGCATGAACTTGGCGAGGTTCCGCTTGATGAGCTGGACGACTACGCGACACAATGCGATTACGCTGGCTGCTTTCCATGGCTGGCAGATTTCATCTGCGCGCATCCACACGACAGCGTTATTTTCTCTGCCTTGCACGCCGGCGAGGCGACGGATGTGGACTTGTTTTAAGCTGAGCCACCTGAATTGATCCCTTCGCCCGGCAACACAGCGGGCATCCGCTGGCTTACGTATGGCTGTAAGACTTTTCGCTTGCAAGAAGCTGATTTAGAGCTTGGGCGACCTCGCAAATTCAGTCCCAATCATAGTGAAATTCGCTCACGCCGCTGCACAAGTGGAGGGCGATATTATTTAAGTGCAGAAGATAATCTCCGGGGTTACCCTGAGCTTTAAATAGCAACTCCGTAATACTTAATTGCCATCAATCACATAACCGGGTCGCGCCGCTGGTGTGAACCTGGCTAACTTAGCCATTCAAAACGGGAACGCAAATATTGCTTAAAGAATCGCCGTGAGCCGGGCTGAAGATGCGCCTGAACGTACACAAGGGGATATATACACGTAACGGAACAACACGGGCTACCCCGCTTGTTTAGGCTATTCCCGGGCTGTTTACGACACCATTTGACAGGTTCGACGTAACATTTTCAAAAAAACCAAGGCTTCGTGGAACCCCGACCGAACTTAGCACTCAGATACCGAGAGTGCTAAAATGAATAAAGAAGGGGGTTTACACACCATGATGCAATCAATGTCTTTACCTATACCTGCAGCGTACAGCCTGGATAGCTATATCCAGACCGTTAACCGCTATCCCATGCTCACGCTGGAGGACGAACAGCGTCTGGCGCGTGCTTGGCACGCCAACGAGGACGTTGATGCGGCGCGTCAGTTGGTGGTGTCGCATTTACGCGTGGTAGTAAGCGTAGCGCGCCAGTATCTGGGTTACGGCCTGCCGCACGCCGACCTGATCCAGGAAGGCAATGTCGGCCTGATGAAGGCGGTTAAACGCTTTGATCCGGAACGCGGCGTACGCCTAGTGTCGTTTGCGCTGCACTGGATCCGTGCCGAGATCCACGAATTCGTGCTGAGAAACTGGCGTCTGGTGAAGGTCGCCACGACCAAAGCGCAGCGCAAGCTTTTCTTCAACCTGCGCAGCCTGAAGCAGTCGCTCAATGCCCTGACCCTCAATCAGGCCGACGCCATGGCGAAGGAACTGAACGTCAGCCGCAAGGATGTGCTGGAAATGGAAACGCGGATGTCCGGGCACGATGTTTCCATCGACCCAACCGTAGACGACGGCGAGGAAAGCTACTGCCCGCTGGCTTACCTGGCAAGCCCGGATGAAAACCCGGCCCAATTGCTGGAGCGCGAGCAGACCGAACGCCTGCGGCATAGTGGTTTGGCGAACGCGCTAAAGGATCTGGATGATCGTAGCCGCCACATCATCAAGGCACGCTGGCTGACGGAAGGCGAATCCTCGACCCTGCATGAACTGGCAGCCGAGTATGGTGTATCCGCTGAGCGCATTCGCCAGATTGAGGCGCGCGCCCTGCAAAAAATGCGTGCCGTCATCCCGGCATAATGTTCGAACAGACCCATGAAAAAGCCCCGCATTGGCGGGGCTTTTTCATGGGCAGGCGTTATTCAGAAAATAACTTAGAAAAACGACCCAATCAAAACAGACAGGATGCTGATCCATGCCCAGATGATCATGATGGTGACAACCACCATCGGCAAGCCTTGGAAAGTCATAAATTGTTTCATTGTGCGTACCCCATTCAAGTGAGCGTATTTTAGTTTATTCGTCTTTACTGCTCAAGTGTCGCGTCGGCAGCAAAGGGTCATCATCGTCCATCAAAATGCGTTCAGCCGGGCCTTCGAGGTCATCGAACTGACCACTCCTGATCGACCAGAACACACCGACGACAATCAACAACACAAAAATGCCGGACAGCAGGATCAAAAACCCCATGATGCCGTTCACGATGCGACCAGCTCCTGAATATTTTGAAACTGCACGATGCCGTTTTGCTTGATCTGCAGTTCAAGCAGCCAGCGACCAGGACTTGGCAAGCTCAGCTTGGCGGTATAGATGCCCGCCTCATTTGCCATTAAAGGCAGAATTAGCGTGGGTTTCGTGGCGCCTGGACGCTGCAGGATCAATGCTGCTTCCACCCTGTCCACAGGCAATCCCGTGCGGTCTTTTACGCGAATGCTGATCAACCGAGTGAGTTCGTCGCCTTCAAGACCGGAGAACTCGACCTGCCAACCCAATTGCGATTCCTGATACGTTTCTTTGAGCTCGGATGAAACCGCTTTAGCCGCATTCTCTCCGTGTGCAACCACACCGGAAAAGCCACTGAACACGGCGCTGTCATCATTCCCCAGCCACCATTTTGCTAATGGTTCGGGCAGACCCTTGGTTGAGATTTGAAGCAGTGCTGCATTGAGAAACACCAGCCCAATGAAGAATCCTGTCAGCATTTTTGGCGCCCAGTGCATGCGACCGGTACCGCGCTGGCGAAACTGGTTCAAGGCGTAAAGCACCAATGCAGCTGCAAGGAAAACTGAAATATGCATGGCCACCACATCCAGTCCTGGCCACTGCCCCACAATGAGTACAAAGTAGGTGATCAGAGGAAGCACGCCCGCCAGTACGGCACGCAGCATGGGGTGAAGGCTACGCACCCAGCCACCGGCGGCATACAGAACCAGCACTGCAGCCAGTCCGCCAAAAAGGGTAGTCATCGTATTCATGGACGTCGGTTCGGGCTATCAAAATGGACGGACTCAGAACGCGCTTCGGCTGGCTTCCCCTTCGGGGTGATCACCAGATTGAAACGCTCTGTTTTCGAGGCCAAAGCGGGGGGCAAGTGCACACTGACCTGCACCAGACCGCTATGGCCGGGCTTGATACTTATTTCACTGAAACCGCCCAGATCCAGCGCATCTGCGGGAATATCCGTCGCGCTGATGAAATAGGTCTGCTCTTGCGCTGCCTTATTGGTAATTCTCACCTGATAGCGGTTGCGGATGTCATTGTTTGACAGCACCACGTAGAGCGGTTGGCGTATCTGGCTGACAGCGCGATCAAAGCTATCCTGACTGCTGATGCTATAGGCCAGTAAACCACTCATTAAAATGAGTGCGGCGCCGTAGCCGAGAGTTTTCAAGCCCAACCAATGCAATCGTGGCGGTGTCCGTGTCGCAGCAGCCAGATTGGACTCCGAATCGTAGCGTATCAGTCCGCGTGGAAAACCGAAGGAATCCATGATGGTGTTGCAGGCATCGATACACAAACCGCACGAAATGCATCGGTATTGCAGACCCTCGCGGATGTCGATTCCGGCGGGGCATACCTGCACGCACAGGCCACAATCAATACAGTCGCCCAAGCCTTTTTCATGTCGTTCGGCGAGTGCGCGTGCACCCGTAGTCAGATTGATTAGACGACGTTCGGCACTTATTCCGCCTTCAGCACGATCATGACGTCGCTCGGTAACAATGCCTCGACCGGCACGCACAGCAGCACGGCCATGCACATTCTCCCCGCGTTTGGCATCGTAATGTACAGCCAGTGTTTGTGGCTCGTACATCACGCTCTGAAAACGGCCATACGGACAAATGTAAGTACAGACCTGTTCGCGCATCAGGCCTGCGGCCACATAGGTTGTCAGCGTCAACAATCCGGTTGTGATATAGGCTGCATCCGCCGCACGCCCCGAAAAGAAATCCAGTACGAGTTGAGGTGCATACGTGAAATAGGCGACAAAGCTGAGCCCTGTCCAGAATGAAACCAGCAACCACAGCGCATGGGTGCTGCCCACTTTGATAATTTTTTCCCGATCCCACGGTTGACGAAACAGGCGTACCCGAGTCGGCCGTTCACCTTGAATCGACTTTTCAATCCAGATGAAAAAATCAGTCCACACTGTCTGGAAGCAGAAATAACCACAGAAGGCACGCCCGACCAGACCCGTAACGAAAAACAACAGGATGGCCGCGATGATTAACAAAAAGGCCAGCCAAATGATGTTCTGCGGATAAACCGTGAGGCCGAAAATCAGAAACTGACGGCCTGGCAAGTCAAACAGCAAGGCTTGCGCAGGCGCATCCAGTCGCGCCCAGGGAATCCAGGGCAGCAGAAAATACATGGCATAAGCCAACACCAAAACCGACGTTTTGAAACGCCGGAAACGCCCCTTCACCGAACGCGTGAAAATGGGAATGCGTTTCTGGTAGAGCCCTAGCTGGTCTTCTAAGCCTGTTTGCATTGTGTATTAAGTAGGTTTGACGCGAAGCAAAAGCCCCCGTTAACGGGGGCTTTTGCTTCGTTAGTCTGAAACCTTATTGCCCACCGCCCAATTCATGAACATAGACCGTTAACACCTTGATCTGTTCAGTTGAGAGTCGGCCTGCCCATGCCGGCATGACGCCTTTGTTCAGTCCACCGGAAATCACTCCGCGTATGGCTGCAACCTTGCCCGCATCGCCTTGCGCCGCCGGTACGTTGGCCCACAGCCAGATATTGTCGGTCAGGTTCGGGGCGCCGATGTCTTTGCGCCCCTTGGCATCAACAGCGTGACAATAGAAGCAGGCTGCGGTATCAGTGTGGAACAGAACATTACCCGCAGAGGCTTTAGTTGCATCGTGGCCAATTCCGGACAGGCTGGCCACATAATTGGCCAACTGATCGATCTGCTCACCAGACAGCACTTCACTAAAGGTGGGCATATAGCCACGGCGACCGCCAAGAAGCGTTTCGTGAATCTTGTCGAATGATCCGCCATACAACCAATCGTCGTCGGTCAGATTGGGGAAAAACCCGACCACACCTTGTCCCCCGGACTGGTGACAGGCTGCACAATTATCGGCAAACAATGACTTGCCAGCCGAAATGATGAAGCCGTTCATTTCCGGATCTTTGGCAATCTGCTCGTAAGACATCGACGACACTTTGTCAAAATACGGCTTTTGCGCTGCAGCCGCTTCGTTCAGATCTTTGACCAGCAGTGCGCGGGTGTTCCAGCTATGTGTTTTGGTTTCTCCGGCGCTGTTGACGTAAGTAATATTCGACGCACCACCGATCCAGCCTTTACCGATGGGCCAGGACGGATAGATCGTCCAGTACACGATAGCAAACACCACCGTGACATAAAACGTGTAAACCCACCAAGCTGGCAGCGGATTGTTGTATTCCTGGAGGTCGCCGTCCCACGCGTGTCCCGTGGTTTGAACTGTTTGGGATTGTAATTTTTGCTCGCTCATTGCGTGTCCTTCGTGTCGCCTTTTTCACCTGGCGTCTCATCGAGAAACGGGATGTCACGATAGGACTCCAGTTTCTCGCTCCGCTTTTTGCTACCGTAGACGTAGACCACGATGCCAACAAAGGTGAAGAAAAATATGATCAAAGCCAGCGGCTTGGTGTTTTCGGGCTTGGAAAACCACAGTAACCATTCCATATCCTGGCCTCCTCGAACTGCTTAGCGGTACTTGACGAACGCGTCGTCGGTGTACTTGCTGAAATCAACCATGGTGCCCAGCACCTGCAGATACGCAATCAACGCATCCAGCTCGGAAATACC
>JAGXGP010000049.1 GCA_024636775.1 Hydrogenophilales bacterium | reverse complement strand
GAAAAACGAAATTTTCGAGCTGGAATACCGAATCCAGCGGGCCGACGGCCGGGTGTGCTGGGTGCTGGAACGCGGCGTAGGAATACGCGATGAATCCGGCCGGCTGGCCTGGGTCGAGGGGTACATGCAGGACATCTCCGAACAAATGGCCGCCAACGAAGTGATGCTTGAGGCGGTCCGGCGCTATAGCAGCATCTTCGAGCACGCCACCGAAGGCATTTTCCAGACCGCGCCGGATGGGCACTATCTGACTGCCAACCCGGCATTGGCCAGCATCTACGGTCATGCCTCAGCCGGCGAACTGATCACACACCTGCGCGACATCCAGCACCAGCTGTATGTATCACCCACGCGCCGCGATGAATTCATGCGCCTGATGCATGAAAAGGGAATGGTGACCAACTTCGAATCGCAGGTTTACCGGGTCGACGGCAGCATCATCTGGATCTCAGAGAACGCTCACACCGTCAACAACCCTGATGGCAGCGTGCTGTTCTTCGAAGGCACGGTGGTGGACATCACCGATCGTAAACAGCATGAAGCCAAGCTCGAGCATCTGGCCAGCCACGACAGCCTGACCGGCCTTCCAAACCGCTCGCTGCTTCGCGACCGCATCGACCAGGCCATCGTCAAGGCCAGGCGCGACGGCAACAAGGTGGCCGTGGTGTTCGTCGACCTCGACCACTTCAAGCTGATCAACGACAGTCTCGGCCACCACGTGGGAGACCGCCTGCTGCTTGAGGTCGCGGCGCGACTCGCCACCTGCGTGCGCAGTCACGACAGCGTGGCGCGCCAGGGGGGTGACGAGTTTGTCCTCGTCCTCACCGAGCAACATGGCGACAATGAAACGCTTGCCATCATCAGCCGATTGCTGGAGGTCATCTCGCAGCCATGGATGAATGACGGGCAGGAATATGGCCTGAGCTGCAGTGTCGGCATCAGTTGTTATCCGCAGGACGGCGACGACCCCGACACCTTGCTGCGTTGCTCCGATGCAGCCATGTACAAGGCCAAGGCCTCCGGCCGCAGCACTTACCATTTCTATACACCCGAACTGAATGACGCCATCAGCGAACGCCTGGAACTGGAAAACAGCCTGCGCCACGCGCTTGAACGCGACGAGTTTCGCGTCTATTACCAACCGCGAATCGACACGTCCAGCGGACGCATCGTTGGCGCCGAAGCCCTGATCCGTTGGGACTGCCCTGGCAAAGGCCTCATCCCGCCCGACAGTTTCATTTCGATTGCCGAGGAAACCGGGCTGATTGTCCCCATTGGGCAGTGGATCCTGCAGGAAGCCTGCCGCCAGAACAGTGCCTGGCAACGCGCTGGACTGCCTCCCATCAGCGTCTCGGTCAACCTTTCGCCGATTCAGTTTCGCCATGCCGGGCTGGTTAAATCGGTGGCGATTGCGCTGCAACAGGCGAATCTTGACCCCGCCTATCTGGAACTGGAACTGACCGAATCCTTCGTCATGCATGACGCTGAACGCATCAACGTCGCCATGCAGTCATTAAAGTCACTGGGCGTCGACATTTCGGTGGACGATTTCGGAACCGGCTATTCGAGTCTGAGCTACCTCAAGCGTTTCCCGGTTGACCGCCTCAAGGTGGACAAGAGCTTTGTTCGGGATATCGACACCGACCCCGACGATGCCGCCATTGTGCGCGCCATCATCACCCTCGGTCACGCCCTGGGCTTGAAAGTGGTGGCCGAGGGCGTGGAAACCCAGGCGCATCTGGAATTTCTGCAACAACATCACTGCGACGAACTCCAGGGCTACTACTTCAGCCGGCCGGTACCTGCGTTCGAGATGGGTGCCCTTCTGGGCGGCCTGCAGACATACCCGCCGTTGCAGGCCGCAAGTGGATCAGACGCGTGCAATATCGTGCCCATACGGGGCACGGCAGGCTGATATAACCCGCCAGCGTCAGACCGGCCGGCGCCCAACAGGACGCCCCGCACGCGAGGGGCATGATTTCCGAGGCTGTCCTTCAAGCCGCTTCCTCCATCACCGGCTCCGGCATGCACGGCATTTCACCCGCCTTCAGGGTGCTGTAGACGTAATCCAGATTGATGACCTGAATCAGCACCTTTCCCTGATTTGCCCGAATGACCTGGGGGATCAAGGTGCCGCCGTCATGTCTGGCAAAGGGTGTGGGCGTGATGTGTTCGTCACTGAACTCCGGCACACCATGCAGGTCGTCGACCAGCAAGCCGATGCTTTGTGCTTCGAATTGAACAACAATGATCTGGCTGCCACGCGTGATTTCAGTCAATCGCCCCAGGACCATATAGCCCAGATCGAACACCTAGATGATCTTCTTCTCTTCATTGTCGTTCCCATACGCAAGCATGCCGATTCGGCCCTCGAAACCGCCCATAGTCATCGGCAACAGGTTTGATCCCGGCAAGGCTTCCAGCACCTGCTCGGCCGGGAGCGCATACAAATTGCCATCGATGAAACAGGTTGCAAATTGTCTGTTACCCCATTCAGCCGAACTGGGTTCAAGCGTGGCAGCGGTCTTGTTGCCTGAAGGAGCACGTTCGCGCACCTCGCCAAAGGACTCGAACACCACGGCGATGACATCTTCCTGATACCCGTCGCTGACCTTGAACTCACGATAGCCGTTCGTGACGGTGCAACCCATGCTTGCATAGCGCCCATCGTGAACCGTGATGGTCGAAGTACTGTGGCCATTTTTCTGTTTCAGGACCACCGGATCGATGTCGAGCAGGGTGCCCACCGGACGCGATGGGTCGGTGCTGGCGATGATGTGGCCCAGACGATTGATGAAGAAGGCTGTTGTGCCGGCTTTTCCATTCAGGCCGCCGTGCAGCATGGCCGAAAACTCGGGGGCCGCATCAAACACGATGCCTATCCCGCCCACGATCGTCTTGGGATTATCCGGATGACGAATTGCAGCATGGTAGACGTAGGTTGGCAGTGCGTCATACAGGGGTGTCGGTGCGAACGGCGTGACGTGATAATCCTGCTCGCCGGCAAGCGCCATCACGGATTGAAGCGTGACAGGGCCGATGCTGGTGCCGACCATGGCCCGGTCTTCACCTTTCTGCGCCAAATGCGTGCCTGCGATGATGCGTCCGCTTGTGTCGTACACGAAAATCCGGGTGTAAACGGTATACAGGCTGTTGATGTAAGTCAGAATCCCGGTGATGTCTCTCACCATCGCATCCGTCTGCACCGGTGCAGCCAGGGCATTGCGCAGTACCGGGGTTAACGCCCACCACCGACAATCGTTGGCGCGCTCGTACAGGTTGCGGTCGAGCAGATCAACCAGCAGGTGCGACATGAACTCGGTACCGCGCAAACTGGAACTCAGCACCGTTTCGTACAGGTTGGCGATGGATTGCGAAAACAGCTGGTTGCTCCGGTTGCCGGTTTCGCTGATTTGCTCCAGCACCGATTTCAGCTGCAGCAGGTTGTCACCCTTGCCGGCTGTCATGACCTGCCCGTTCCAGACGACACGCTGAATGGTTTCGGCGGCTTGCATGATCTTGTAGAGCGGGGGGGGAAAGGTTTCTGCATGGGACAACAGGCCTTCGGCAACCGATGGGGCAAGCGACATCGAGGATTGGTCGCCGTCTTCCATAAAGGCGACCTCGACCGGCACCATGACCTGTCCCTGCCAGCCCGGAGGACCCATGTAACCCTGATAACCTTCCGCGCCGAAGGTTTGTATCAGGTATTTTCGCCCGCCAAACATGAACAGGCGCGTGCTGCCGTCCGGGTTGACCGTAATGATCGCTCCGACTGGCACCCATAGCGGGTCGGCGCTGGCAATGACGCGGTTTTCGCTATCGAGCAGGAGCATGTTCGAACGTTCATCCAGATCGCGATGAGACTCGAATATGCCGTGCATCTCGGTTTCAAAATCGAAGCACAGGCAGAGCATGCCGACAACCGCATGAGTTTTTGGATCCAGCATTCGCTGCGAGTAGATCAAGGCCTTTTGTTTCCCGGGGCGCAGATCGGTCGCCCGGAACGTTTCGACATAGCCATCCGACGCCAAGGTCTGTGCGATAAGCGGATCGATACTGCCTTCGACTTCGGCATGCTCATCAATCTGCATCAGGAAGTTGCCGTCCTTGTCCAGCAACATGATTTCGTCGTACACGGAGTACTTGCTGCGATAGACCAGCAGGCGTGCGGAATGGATTCAGGATCGTTCTGGCGGCCTGCCACGAATTCGCATAAACGCGGTCGGTGGCGAGAAAGCCGACATCGGCGGTTCGTTCATATAAATTTCGCACCACGATATCGATCACCTAGTGTGCCTTGGTTCCGATTTCCATCAGCACATTGGCACATTTTTCGTGCACCAGGCTCGAAACCAGTTCATGCTCAAGCTGGTCGAACCCGGCCCGCGTGGCGGCCATGGTTTGCAGGATGGACTTGGTCTCCGCCAGATAATTCATCCTGGCCGAGGACTCGATCATGCGCCACATCAGGTTCAGTTCAAGCGATTGCTCGCTGCGGACAACATCACGCATGTAAGGAAGAAAGACGTCGTTCTTGTGGGCTGTTGTGTCACGCATGCTGGTCGACCCTTGAGGAAAATTGAGTTGTGATAGCAACTCTCAAGCAAGTAGCAGATCAACTTGATTTTATGTCCCGCCCTGGTGGTCGCACCGTGTCAAAACGGAAATCATGGGCGATACAGCCTTGCTGCGGCCGATGAAAAATCGCCCCGAGCAAGCGGTAAAAGTATTGTTGCGCATGCTGGAACCGGCGGGGCCAACCGGATGAAGCACGCCAAGTTCGCGTAGCCCAATCTGGATGATTGCATGCGTCTGCCCAGACGCATGCGCTAACTGCCGCCAGTTACTTCCACCAGTTGGCTATAAGCTACGCCGGCCAGTTTCCGGATATCGCCAGGCGCGATCTGGCCGGAGAGTGCATAACCAAAATCCCGGTCTATCCAGTAAAAGACTTCCACCCCGTTTTCAGTCACATGGCGGAATGAGGTTTCCTGATTTTCCGCAACCGCTCGCCGCACATACAGGGTGACACGACGTCCGATCGCATCCTGATACATGAACTGCGCAACCGGGCCTGACTCACCGGTCAGCAAACGGCCGCCCAGCAATTCAAATCCGAGCACAGCAAAATCCGGCGCCTTGAGCTCGGTTCCGACGCGCTTGGACAGCCAGCTCACCAAGTGTTCGGCGTGGGCAGCTTCGACTTCGACCGGGTGACGCACTTCGGGGCTGAACACCGCATGGGCGATAGCGGCATCGCGAACAAACGGCTGTGTCGAGGCCATGGGCGAATTCACCACCTGTTGCGCCGAGACCATACCGAAGCCATAACCAATCAGACCGCTAGCCACAACTGCCAGTGCCGCGGCAATCGCCTTGTATGGCGTGTGCGAAGCTTGACGTCGGGCCGCACGCACCAGATGAATCGGCAACGGTTCATTGAGGACCGAATCAAACGCGGCGTGCAATGCCTGATTCTGGCCCACCCATTCCTGCACACGCTCGGCATCCGCCGGGTGTGCCGCCAACCAGGCTTCAACTTCAAGACGGCGTGCATCGGTAAGCGAGCCATCCACAAAAGCATGCAAGTCTTCTTCGTTGACGTTGCCTGTCATTTCACCACTTTCAATTGCACCACGGGTTCGCCTGCCAGCATCTGCCGCATCCGCTCGCGCGCCCGGGAAAGCCGCGACATCACGGTACCCACCGGCACACCCAACACCTGGGCTGCTTCGTCATAACTGAATTGTTCCAGTCCCACCAACAGCATAACTTCCCGCTGCTGATCCGGTAGCCGGGCCAGCGCCGCATGGATGTCTCGTGCACCCAGGGCTTCCATCTGCCCACCGCTCACCGGAATGTCCAGCGCGTCATCCAGCGCAGAATCAGGGGGGCGATGAGAACGAATCTGATTTAAAAACAAATTGTGCATCAAGGTAAACAGCCAGGCACGCAGATCGGTGCCGGGCTGCCAAAGGTCGAGCTTGACCAACGCGCGCTCGAGGGTGTCTTGAACCAGATCATCGGCGCGTATGACATCACCCGTTAGCGCCCGGGCATAGCGGCGCAGCCGGGGCAAGTGCTCGATCAGATCGGGCCGTGTACGCACTTAGGGTTTTGCTGTACGCCACACGTTGTTGACGCCATCACCGGTGGTATCACCCGGCTTCTGATCCTTGAACCACGTATACAAAGGCTTGCCCTTGAATGCCCACTGCCTTGCGCCATCGTTACGATTGATGATGCTGTACGAGCCGTCGGCTTTTTCGCCTGCAGCTGCAATCAAAGGGGGCCATTTTGTTGCGCAATCGTCTACGCAAACACTCTTGCCCGCATCGGCCGGATCTTTATCGAAGGTGTACAGGGTCATGCCCGAGGAGGTGGTAAGCACACCCGCAGCAGTTTTGGTGGGGGCACCCATCGGAGTCGCACAGGCAACCAGCAAGGTAAGGCTCGCCAGAGCAGAAGTTAAGGCTAATTTCATGATATTCCTTTATCAAGGGTTGAAGGGCACTGCTAACTTGCATAGACGTGAACACCGTCACAGGCCGTTTTATTCCCTGTCAAACAAGATTTTTCATGATTGCCGCATCGACACCCCAAAACTCAGGGCTATCTGCATGGTTATTTAAGCGACTTGAACACGGGGCCCCAAGATGGATGGCCCGACTCCGCCGGGGTTAACTGAAAATCCGGATTCAAAACCAGCGCCTTTCGAAACTCCTCACGGCAGGCCTTTTCCCGAGACTGGGCGCAATGCATAAAAGCCAGATATTTGTGCGCTGCCACCTTGTCAGAGGTCAAAAAAAGGTCGGCCCCGAGCGCACTCTGCAAAAGTCGCGTGGAGTTTTTGTAATCGCCGTCTTCGTACGCGCGGATGCCCAGCGACAGGTCCTTTTCAGCCTTGCGGAGGGCAAATCTGTCCAAGCCCGCATCTCTCATGACGGGGGTAGCGCAGGCTGTCATCAGCAGTACAGCGCAAATAAGCGCACTAATCTGCTTCATAGTCATATCCTTACCTGAATTTATGTTTGATTTTGAGCGACTGGCCCGGCGTCACGCGCACAGTGTCTCGATAGCCTGCAAATGCTTTGTTTCGTATTTCCACAGTATGTCTTCCCGCTTCCAACTGCAACGTGTTGAGTGGCGGCGAGACACCCATGTTTTTTCCATCGATAAAGACTTCACCCCAAGGCGAAATCGCGAGCGTCAGGGTGGCTTTTTCCTGCGCCAAAGCAGCAGGTGCTATTGCAACTTCAGCTGCTGACACAGCTAGCGTAGAGGGTATCGTGGGCGCCGTCGAAGAGACATCAATCTTGTTTCTAGCCACAACCGCTGGTTGACGTGCGTCAGCACGCGGCGCCTCAAGCACGGATGTGACTAAAACGGAAGGAACCTCAAGCGTGTTTTCAGCCGCAGCCGCTGGTTGCGGTGCGTCAGTACGCGGTGCCTCAAGCACGGATGCGACCAAACCGGGTTCGGCAGTCTGCATGGGTGGGGCCGACCGCAAATAAATGGCGAAAACTGCAATGGCCAACAACGGAACCCCAACGAGTAAAGCCTTGCTACTCAGGTGAGAACCTTGAAGAGCCGATGCAATTTTTTCCTTGATTCCAGCGCGTCGACCTACTGACGCTGCCTCGATCACTTTTCGTGCTTTATGGGGCGGCAGGAACAGGGTGGTGTCCTGTTCGTCTGCCGGCTGGCTGCCTGATTGCCTTGGGGATGCCGACCGCTCGCCGACACCCGGCTGACTGGATGCGTGGAGAGGAACAGCATCCTGGTTCCTCAAATCCCGGGCGAACTCGCGGGCGGTCTGGTACCGATCCGCTGGCCGTTTTGCCAGCGCCCGGCTGACAATCCGGTCATATATCGGGGGTACGCGGGGGTTGATCGTACTGGGCGGCACGGGCTCTTCGTGCAAAATTTTGTACATGATGGCGCTCAGGTTGTCGCCGTTAAAAGGCGTCGTCCCGGTCAGCATTTCGTACAACACCACGCCCAGCGCAAAGATATCGGTTTTGCCGTCGGTGGCCTGACCCACGACTTGCTCAGGTGCCATGTATTTCGGCGAGCCCAACACGGTACCGAGTTGCGTGCGCGAACCCGTTGGGATCTGCGCAATGCCGAAATCCATTATTTTGACGTTACGGTTGGGCGTGATCATGATATTTGCAGGCTTGATATCGCGATGCACCACATGGTTCTCATGTGCGTAGTTCAGTGCACTGGCAATGCGTGCCGCGATCTTCACGATCATTTCGACCGGCAGCACTACGCCGGAATCGAGCATCTCGCGCAGCGATTCCCCTTCCAGGTATTCCATCGCGATATAAGCGATATCGCCGGTTTCGCCCACGTCATAAATGGTGACGATATTGGGATGGTTCAAACGGCCAGCCGATTTGGCTTCACGGTAAAACCGTTCTTCGAACTCGGCAAGCTCCTCTTTCGAGAGGTTTAGACTGATCGTCTTGATGGCGACCGTACGCTCAATTAACGGGTCAACTGCCTTATAGACGGTTCCCATCGCGCCCTGTCCCAGCGGAGCGATCACTTCATAACGACCAATTTTAGTTTGATTGAGCATGCGGGGCCGCGCCAAGCGGCTTGCTTTAGGGCGATTCCTGGTGAGAGAATCCTCGGAAAGAAAGTATAACAAACACCAAGAGACTATCGCTTTGTCAAACAAGCCCACAAATACCCCGCTTTTCCTCGAGATCGCCGCCAAGACTGACCCTGGCTTATTGCGCAGCTTGAACGAGGATAGTCTCGCCACGGTCAATGATCTGGGCCTGTTGGTATTGTCCGATGGTATGGGCGGCTACCAGTCCGGTGACGTCGCCAGCAAACTGACCACCCAGGTCATCGTGGAGGGCTTGACCCAGGGCTTGCAGGGCAAACTCAATCACAGCAGTGATGTGGCTGCCATGGTGACAGACGTCGTAAAAAGGGCCAATCGCGCGATTTTCATGGAAGGCGAACGACGCGCGAAGCGTATCCACGGCAGCCAGGAACAGATGATGGGGTCCACCCTGGCGCTG
>JAGXGP010000007.1 GCA_024636775.1 Hydrogenophilales bacterium | reverse complement strand
CTGTTCATCAACGTCGCCATCGCCATTCTGGCATCGCTGTCGCTGGGGTTTGTGTCCTGGCTATATCACCAGTATCTCGGCGGCGGTCTCGATGTGTTCGCCATCTTCCGCATCGTGTTTGCCTCGCTGGCGGGCGGCTATGCGGCCTATCTGGCCGTCAGACTTGTACGCCGCTGGCTATCGATGTCGGAACACAAGAAGGACACACTGTTTCTGGTCAGCCGCTACTGGGGCGTGCTGCGGCCGGTGAGCATTTTCGGCACCCTGATTCTGGTATGCCTGATGGCCATATTGGTGGGTTTCCTGCTATTCCCCGATCAGATCGCGGAACTCACTGGCAGTGAGAAATGGCTCAAGAACCTGCGTGAAGCCTATCCCCTGATTCGGTAGTTCGCCCTGCAAGCCGTCGATTAAACGGCTTCGAGCGACGCCAATTCCCAGCGGGGTTTGATCGCAAAGCTGAGATCCGGCTGAGGGGGGGTACCGGATAAACAGGCTGCCAGTCGCTGCGCACCTGCATAGGCAATCATCGCGCCGTTATCGGTACAAAACTCCATGCGCGGATAAAACACCGTGATCCCGCGCCGTAACCCTTCGCCCGTCAGTTGCGCGCGCAAATGCGTGTTAGCACCCACTCCGCCAGCAACAACCAATCGGGTTGCGCCGCTTTTCTTGCAGGCTGCCAGACTCTTGCGCACCAGCACATCCACTGCGGCAGTCTGAAATGCAGCTGCGATATCCGCTGCATGATCCAGACCTTCCTTGCGAACCAGCGTCAGCACGGCTGTTTTGAGACCGCTGAAACTGAAATCGAAATCGCCCGAATTCAACATCGGCCGCGGCAAAGTAAAGCGTGTGGCGTCCCCGGTTGCTGCCAGTTTCGACAGCGCCGGTCCACCCGGATAGCCCAAACCCAACAGCTGAGCGGTCTTGTCGAACGCTTCGCCCGCTGCATCGTCCATGGTCTCGCCCAGCAAGGTATAGCGGCCCACGCCGGAAACCAGCATCAACTGGGTATGGCCGCCTGAAACCAGCAAGGCAACGAATGGAAATTCGGGTGGTGTATCCGAAATCAGCGGCGAAAGCATGTGGCCTTCGAGGTGATGCACCCCAACCGCGGGAATATTGAGCGCAAACGCCAGCGCACGCGCCATGCCTGCGCCCACCAGCAAGGCGCCGGCGAGCCCAGGACCCTGCGTAAAAGCGATGCCATCGAGGTCAGCCAGTGTGCGCTCACTCTCCTCAAACACCTGACGGGTCAACGGCAGCAGCCGCCGGATGTGGTCGCGTGACGCCAGTTCCGGCACCACGCCGCCATATTCGTTGTGCATCGCGATCTGGGAATACAAGGCGTCCGCCAGCAGACCCTGCGCGCTGTCATACAGCGCGACACCGGTTTCATCGCAGGAAGATTCAACGCCAAGTACCAACATTAGGAAGGAGATTACAGGGGGACTGGAATAAAGCTCTCGAACTTGCTATTATTCTCGTTTTTACCGTTTCCCGGAAGCCATCTTCACATGCCTCACGTCAAAGTCAAAGAAAACGAGCCGTTCGATGTCGCACTGCGTCGCTTCAAGCGTTCCATCGAAAAAGTGGGGCTCCTGACCGAACTGCGCGCCCGCGAGTTCTACGAAAAGCCCACCGCCGAACGCAAGCGCAAGCTCGCCGCTGCGGTCAAGCGTCAAAGCAAGCGTCTGCGCGGTCAGCAACTCCCTCCCAAGATGTATTGATTCTGCGTTCACGCAGAATCACCCTACCGAAAATAGCCCCAAAGCATGTCACTCAAGCTTCGCATTACTGAGGACATGAAGACGGCTATGCGCGCCAAGGATACGGTGCGCCTCGGTACGATTCGTCTGCTTCTGGCTGCCATCAAGCAAAAAGAAATCGACGAACGGATCGAGTTGGATGACACCGCAGTCAGCGGCATCGTCGAAAAACTGATCAAGCAGCGCAAGGATTCCATCAGCCAGTTTCAGGCTGCCGGTCGTGACGACCTGGTGGTGATCGAACAGGCTGAACTCGTTGTATTGCTAGCCTACCTGCCTGAGCAACTGTCCGCTGCCGAAGTTGAAGCCGCGGTGGTTGCCGCGATTGCCGAATCCGGTGCAGCCAGTGCGAAGGATATGGGCAAGGTCATGGGTCTGGTTAAACCCAAACTCGCCGGCCGCGCCGACATGGGGCAGGTTTCCGCGTTGATCAAAGCCCGCCTGGCGGGTTGACGTCCCCCACCCGGATCCGTCCGGGTTTATCATGCCTTAATCATGATCCCGCGTGATTTCATCGACACCCTGCTCGCCCGCGTCGATATTATTGACGTGATCGACCGGCGCGTGCCGCTGAAAAAAGCCGGCCAAAATTATCAGGCCTGCTGTCCGTTCCACAGCGAAAAAACCCCGTCCTTCACCGTCAGTCCGACCAAGCAGTTCTATCATTGCTTTGGTTGCGGCGCACATGGCACAGCACTCGGCTTCCTGATGGAATACGAGCACATGGGCTTTCCCGATGCCGTTGCTGCACTGGCGCAGGATGTGGGTCTGCCCATTCCGGAGTCGGCGCAGGAGCCGGATCGGCCCAGACCCCCTCCCGCTTTGTGGGATGCGCTCGAACAGGCCTCGCAGTTCTACAAACAACAGCTCAAGCAGTCTCCGCACGCAATCGACTATTTAAAAAAACGTGGGCTCACTGGCATCATCGCTGCACGCTACGGTGTCGGTTACGCACCCGACGGCTCGCCGCTGAAGCAGGTTTTTACCGATTACTCTCTGGACGCACTCGCAGCATCAGGGATGGTTATCGACGGTGACCACGGACGCTACGATCGTTTCCGCAACCGCATCATGTTCCCGATCCGCAACGTTAAAGGTCAGATTGTTGGCTTTGGTGGACGTGTGCTGGATCAGGGTGAGCCCAAATACCTTAACTCTCCCGAAACGCCCCTGTTTCACAAAGGCTCAGAGATTTATGGCCTGTTTGAGGCGCGTGCCGCAATCAAGGCCGCTGGCCGCGTCATCGTGGTCGAAGGTTATATGGACGTGGTTGCTTTGGCACAACTTGGGGTGGAGTTCGCTGTTGCCACGCTCGGCACCGCCACCACACCGATCCATACACGCACCCTACTGCGCCACAGCGACCGTCTGATCTACGCTTTCGACGGCGACAATGCCGGCCGCAAAGCCGCCTGGCGTGCACTGGAAAACTCGCTGGAAGCGCTGCAGGACGGCAAGGAAGTCAGCTTCCTGTTCCTGCCCGAAGGCGAAGACCCCGACAGTTATATCCGTACCCATGGCCAGGCCGGATTTTTGAAACTGCTGGACAGCGACACGCTGCCGCTCTCGGCTTTTCTGGTGCGCGAACTGGTACGAGACCGCAAACTCAACAGCCAGGAGGGTCAGGCAGCATTGTTAAAAGCAGCCAAACCCCTGCTGGAAAAAATTGCTGCGCCCCTGCTGGCCAGCCTGATTCAACGCCAAATCGCTGAATTGGCCCACTTGCAGCCCGGCGACCTCAGTCAAATGGGGGTCAAACCCGCTGCCGCGAGGCGGGCCCCACCGCAGCGGCCACAACGTCGCGTCGCGCCCTCATACCTGCGTAACCTGGCACATGCACTGTTGATGCTGCCGCAACGTGCCGCAGAAATCGAGGACCAATGGCTCGAAGTCGACGACCCACTGGGCGCGCCCGTCCGCTCACTGGTGGACTGGTTATCAAAGCTTGACGCGCCCGCTTCTCCCGCTGTGCTTAAAGAGGCCGCACGCGGCAGCGAACTTGAGCCCCTGATTGATGAACTTATGACCGGTTTGCTCGACAAATCGGATGATTGGGACTGGAACGCTCACTTTGAACTCGCGGTCGAACAAGTACGTGAGAAATGGCTGCTGCGTCGAAAGCAGGAACTGAGTTCACGGTCATTGAGCAGTTTGTCTGAGTCGGAACGAAACGAATTGACCAAACTGGCACGTTCCTAGCTTGTCACAAACGTCAAGACAAACCCCCTGATTACGGTATAATTGCCGGTTTTTGAACGATTTTATCTCCCTTGTGCGTCTCGCGCAGGGCGGAATTTAAGCGGAGAAATATCTGTGGCCGTACGTGGAAGAAAACCAGGCAGTGGCGCCAAAAAAGCCGAAGCGCTGATCCCTCTGAAGGCACTGACCCCGGTGGAAGCCGAGGCACGCCGCACCCAACTGAAGAACCTCATCATTCTGGGTAAGGAACGCGGCTTCCTGACTTACGCAGAAATCAACGACCACCTTCCCGACGAAGTGCTGGACGCCGACCAGATCGAAGGCGTGATCAGCATGCTCAACGACATGGGCATCCAGGTCTACGATGAGGCGCCGGACGCAGAAACCCTGCTGTTGCATGAATCCGCACCCGCCGCCACCGATGAAGATGTGGCCGCAGAAGCTGAACAGGCACTCACCACCGTCGACTCCGAATTCGGCCGTACCACCGACCCGGTTCGCATGTACATGCGCGAGATGGGCTCGGTCGACCTGCTGACCCGTGAAGGCGAAATTGAAATTGCCAAGCGCATCGAAGAAGGTCTGCGCCACATGGTGATGGCCATTTCGTCGTGTCCGCTAACGATCCAGCAAATTCTGGACATGGCGTCTCAGGTCGAAAACGAAACCATGCGCATCGATGAATTAATCGATGGCTTTGTTGAAGTCGAAGCTGAAAAAGAAGAAGAGGAAGAAGAGGAAGAAGAAGACTCTGACACCGACGACGACGACGATAGCGAAGAAGATGACGAAGAAGCCACGGCCAAACTGGCTGCGGCCAACCTGGCACAACTGAAAGTTGAGGCACTCGCTCAATTCGACTTCATCCGTAAAGCCTATAAAAAGGCACAAAACGCACACGTCAAATTCGGCCTCGGCAGTCCTCAGCACATGAAGGCACAATCCGAAGTCACTGAACTGTTGATGGTTATCCGATTCACGGTTCGCCAAGTCGACAGCCTGTGTGAAAAAATCCGCAGTGCGGTGGAAGAAGTCCGCTCGCATGAACGCAAGATCATGGAATTCTGCGTCGCTCGCTCTGGCATGCCCCGCCCGCATTTCATCAAAGGTTTCCCCGGCAATGAAACCAACATGGCGTGGCTGGACAAGGAAATCGCCGCCAAAAAGGCCTATTGCTCGACCCTCGCCAAGGTTCAGTACGAAGTTAAAGCACACCAGGAAGCCCTCATCGCGATGCAGGATCGTGTGGGCCTGCCGATCAAGAGCCTGAAGGACGTCAACAAGCAGATGTCCACCGGCGAAGCCAAGGCGCGTCGCGCCAAGCGCGAGATGATCGAAGCCAACCTGCGTCTGGTGATCTCGATCGCCAAGAAATACACCAACCGCGGCCTGCAGTTCCTCGACCTGATTCAGGAAGGCAACATCGGCTTGATGAAAGCCGTGGAAAAGTTCGAATATCGTCGCGGCTACAAGTTTTCGACTTACGCCACCTGGTGGATTCGCCAGGCGATCACGCGCTCGATTGCCGACCAGGCACGCACCATCCGCATTCCGGTACACATGATCGAAACCATCAACAAGATGAACCGGATCAGCCGTCAAATTTTGCAGGAGACCGGTGTCGAGCCGGATCCAGCAACGTTGGCGCTGAAGATGGAAATGCCGGAAGAAAAGATCCGCAAAATCATGAAGATCGCAAAAGAGCCGATTTCCATGGAGACACCGATTGGCGACGACGAAGATTCCCATCTGGGCGATTTCATCGAGGACTCAAGCACCCTGTCACCCGATGATTCCGCGATCTACTCCAACCTGCGCGACGCTACCCGCGAAGTGCTGGACAGCCTGACGTCACGTGAGGCCAAGGTGTTGCGGATGCGCTTCGGTATCGAAATGAACACCGACCATACGCTGGAAGAAGTCGGCAAGCAGTTTGACGTAACGCGTGAGCGAATTCGCCAAATCGAAGCCAAAGCCTTACGCAAGTTGCGCCACCCGACCCGTTCCGAGCGGCTGAAAAGCTTCGTCGGCAGCGGCGAGGAATAAGCACCATGCCCCGCCATTCGGCGGGGTTTATACGTTTTCGGGTCTGTAGCTCAGCTGGTTAGAGCAGGGGACTCATAATCCCTTGGTCCACGGTTCAAGTCCGTGCAGACCCACCATTTAACTCAAACATCGCGGATAATTTAGCACCCATAACAATAAAGGAGTGACAGATGGTAGGGGAAGCTAAAAAGCCCGGCGAGCGCCGATTGCAAATTCTGCAAACGCTGGCCGCGATGTTACAAGAGCCACAACCGGAAAAAATCACCACGGCCGCTTTAGCGGCTCGCATTGGTGTGTCCGAAGCGGCGTTGTATCGCCATTTCGCCAGCAAGGCTCAGATGTATGAAGGCTTGATCGAATTCATCGAACAAACTTTGTTCGGCCTGATTACGCGCATCACCACTGACACCCCCTCCCCTGCCGCGCAAGTCGAAGCAATCCTCAGCATGCTGTTGAATTTTGCTGCAAAGAATCCGGGGATGACGCGGGTACTGATCGGCGATGCCTTGGTGCACGAAAATGAACGTCTGCAAAAGCGCATCAATCAGTTGCACGACCGGGTAGAAGCCCAACTGCGTCAATGTCTGCGCTTTTGCGGCGATAAGCAGTCGGAGCTCAGCGCACCGCTGGCCAATCTGTTGTTATGTACGGTGGTAGGGCGTTGGCATCAGTTTGCCAAGAGTGGCTTTACCCGTCCACCTGGCGGCGATCTCGATCTGCTGCTGTCACGCTTGCTGGACGCTCACCCCGCCTAAACCCCGACCAGACCCGGCCCGCATATTGGACAGGCCGGGTCACGTGGCACCTTCATTACGCGAGCATCCGCCTGCAATCCATCCCACAGCAGTAATTTACCAATCATGGGCGTGCCTACCTGCGTCAGATATTTCAGTGCTTCCATGGCCTGCATGGCGCCGATCACACCAACCAGGGGCGAAAACACACCCGCTTCAGCACAGCGCAATTCAGCCTCATCGGTATGGTCAGGAAACAGGCAGTGATAGCACGGGCTGGCGGCACGACCTGAGTCAAATACGGCCAGTTGTCCCGAGAAACCAATCGCGGCGCCCGATACCAAGGGCTTGTTCAACTGCACACAAGCACGATTGACTGCATGGCGGGTGGCGAAGTTGTCCGACGCATCGACGACCAGATCCACCGCAGCCACAGCCTCATGCAGCGCGTGACCTGATAGCGCTTCGCGTATGGGCTGAATTTCAATTTCTGGATTGATGGCCAGAATACTGTGCGCAAGGGAATCAGCCTTGTTATCCCCAATGGCTGCGCTGGCATGGCCAATCTGGCGTTGCAGGTTGGTCAGATCGACCGTGTCGCCATCCGCAATGAACAGATGTCCCACGCCGGCCGCCCCCAGATACAGACCTACGGGGCATCCCAGCCCCCCGGCACCGACGATCAGTACCGACGAAGCGGAAATACGTGCCTGTCCATCCACCCCGACTTCGGGCAGCAGTATATGGCGGCTGTAACGCAACAGCTGATCATCATTCAGATCCATTGTTTTTGGAATGAAACGACTCCGAAGCTACTTATAGTCCCGCCATTCTTCCGGGGTCTCATCGCGATCACCATGCAAATGATGCTCGTAGACCTTCATGAATGCCTGTTGTGATTTGATATCGGGCTCGTTGGCTTCAACGTTGCCGCGCTGCACACCTTCACAAAAATAAGCCAAGGCGCGTTTTAGCTTGCTGAGCAGGCTATTGTCGAGATGAAACCCTTGGCTGGTCAATGCTGCTTCCAATCCCTCGAGCGTGTACTCACACACATGGTAACGAACGCGCAAATGGTTGGCATTTTCGCCGGCTGCAACCTCAAGACCGTCCATGCCTTGCAGCAGTCTCAGCGCACGCGCTGCCTGACCGGCGGGTAAAGCATGGAAAACAATCTCACGGTTTTTTTCGAGGTCACACGGGCGCATGGCACCCCCTGACAGGCAAGGTTAATCCAGTATAACGCGCACTACGTGCCGTGGCTGATGAGCAACCACGACACGTTTACTCAGCGACCCTGAAAAATTTGCAGGCCTTTCAGCAAATTCACTGCCTGATTCACCTGGAAATCATTCTTCGACACGATTTCGCCGGGTTCCAGCGTCAGCGGCTTGATGTCTTTATCCTTGCCAGGTTTGGTCGTCGGTACTGCCTTGGGGCTTTCGCCGGGCATGATCACAACGATGGGGGCAGACTCGGTACCATTTGGATTGCTCAAATGCTTGTCGAGGTCGACTTCACGTATGCCCAGGCCTTCATCATCTGACGGCATATTAGGATCTTCCACAATGATATCCGGCTCAATGCCTTTAGCCTGGATGGAACGACCATTTGGCGTGAAATAGCGTGCCGTGGTGAGCTTGATCGCCGTGCCATTTCCAATGGGGAGAATGGTTTGAACCGAGCCCTTTCCAAACGTACGCGTGCCCATGACAACGGCACGTTTATGATCTTGCAGCGCACCTGCCACAATCTCCGATGCAGAAGCTGAACCACTGTTAACCAGGACCACCATCGGCACCTGCTTCACCCCATCCGGCAGATTTTTCAGGTAGTCGATCTGCATTGGGCGCAGGTAATTTTCCCGACTGGCTGTCAGCCGCATCTTGGCATCTTCGCTACGGCCTTCGGTATACACCACCAGGCTATCGGGTTTGACGAATGCTGCAGTCACTGCCACCGCACCATTTAGCAAACCGCCCGGATCATTACGCAAATCCAGAATCAGACCCTTGAGCGGCGTCTTGTTGTCCTTGTACAGTCCGGTCAGCGCTTCTGCCAGCAACTCACCAGTGTGCTCCTGGAACTGCGTGACACGGACGTAGCCGTAGCCGCTTTCAAGCAACTTTGATTTCACGCTACGAATCTTGATGACCGCACGGGTAATGGTGATAAAAATCGGTTTGTCGACACCCTTACGCGAGATGGTGAGCTTGATTTTCGAGCCCGGCTTGCCACGCATCCGTTTCACGGCATCGTTCAGCGACATGCCTTTTACGGGCGTGTCGTCGAGCTTGACAATCAGGTCGCCCGGCTTGACGCCGGCATTGAAGGCGGGCGTATCTTCGATGGGCGAAACCACCCGGACGAAGCCATCTTCCATGCCCACCTCGATGCCGAGTCCACCAAACTCACCCTGGGTGCCCACCTGCAGATCCTTGAAACCTTCTACGTCAAGATAAGACGAATGCGGATCCAGGCCATTCAACATGCCGTTGATAGCGCCCGTAATTAGCTTCTTGTCGTCGACCGTCTCAACATAATCACTTTTAACCCGCGCGAACACATCGGTAAACGCGCGCAATTCTTCAATAGGCAGTGCCGTTGCTGCATCCTTGTCGGCGATCGCTGACAGGTTGACGGTCAGCGCTGCACCGGCCAACAAACCAGCCAGTCCAACAAGTACGAATTTTGTTTTTTGAGTCATCTATCACTTCACCCACAGAAGGGGATTAACAGGACGGCTTTGATGCCGCATTTCGAAGTACAAGCCTGTATCAGGCTGACCGCCACTATTGCCGACCGTGGCGATGGCGTCACCGGGCTGAACCCGTTCACCCACCTGCTTATACAGACTTTCATTATTACTGTACAGACTCATATACCCCTCGCCATGATCGACTATTACGAGGTTTCCAAATCCGCGTAGCCAATCTGCAAACACTACCTGTCCAGCCGCAATTGCCTTGACTGCGGTGCCTTGGGCCGAACGGATAAACAGACCTTTCCAGTTCAAGCCTCCGCCCTCTCTCGGAGCGCCAAAGCGGTTCATGAGTTCCCCGGCAACCGGCAATCGCAATAAACCCTTGAGGCCCGAGAAAGGCCGGTCGGACCGAAAAGCAATGGGTGTTTCAGTATTGACGGCAACGGCTTTGCGCGAAGTGCTGCCTTCGCGCTGATCTCCCTTTTGCTTTTTCTGGGTTTTCAATGCAGCTGCACGTGCACGTGCACGTGCAGCCTCGCGCGCAGCCTGTTGTGCCATCACCCGATTCAACCGTTCCACCAGGTCAGTCAAACTGCGTTCGTCGCGTTTAAGGCTGGAAATTTCGCGGCGCTGTTTCTGGATTTCAGCAGAGAGCTTGTTCATCACCTGCTCACGCTCGCGCTTGTCCACCAGCAACTTCTGTTGCTCGGCCTCACGCGTCGCTTGCAACTGGGTTAACTCGTTCTTCTTTTGCGCGGCCTCCTGTTGCAGGTCGCTCAGTTTGGCCAGCTCCACTCGCAGCACTTCTAGCATTTCATGTTGCGCGCGGGAAAGATGCGCCAGATAGCGCAAGTCGCGTGCAGTCTGGTTGGGGTCTGCGCCATTAAGAATCAGCTTGAGCGCATCACCCTGTCCACGCTGGTAGGCGCCTTTCAACGCTTGCGCCAGATGCGCCTGTTGCTGGCGGATTCGGACTTCAGTCGTTTCTGCCTGCTGAGACAAGATCTGTAAATCGCTTTGCGTACGCTGACGTGCATTATCCAGTTGTCGCAACTGGCGCACCCCATTGCTGATTGCGCTTTCGGATTGGCGTAATCCATCAGCCGCTTCCTTGCGTTGAGTCTGGTTTTTCCGAAATTCCTGTTGCAAGGTTTGCAAGCGTTGCTTGAGGACGTCGAGTTCGGTTTTCTTGCGATCGACCTGACCGGCACTGGCCGCCAATGGCCAGCATAAAGTCAACAGGACGAGCAGTTTGACGTATACCCAATAACGCTTGGTCAAAACGGTTTACTCAAAATCAACCAACGCTTCACCTGTCATTTCAGGCGGTTGCGGCAAGCCCATCATTTTTAGCAGCGTGGGGCTGACATCTTCCAGCGCACCGGTTTCAGCCAGCGTGGCGTTGCGGCGTCCGATATAGATCAGCGGTACCAGGTTCAATGTATGTGCGGTATGCGCCTGTCCGGTTTCGACATCACGCATCAGTTCGGCATTGCCATGGTCGGCAGTCACCAGCACCTCGCCGCCACGTGCCTGCTGCGCTTTAACCACCCGCCCCAGGCAGGTGTCGACGGTTTCAATTGCCTTGATGGCCGCCTGCAGATCGCCGGTATGACCCACCATATCCGGATTCGCATAATTGCAAATGATGAGGTCGTACTGCTTGCCCTCAATTGCTGCAACCAGTTTGTCGGTCACCTCGAATGCACTCATCTCGGGCTTGAGGTCATAGGTGGCAACATCGGGGGAGGGCACAAGCACTCGATCTTCACCCGGAAAAGAAATTTCTTCGCCGCCGTTAAAGAAAAAGGTCACATGCGGATATTTTTCGGTTTCAGCTATGCGTAACTGGCGCATGCCGAGATTGGCCACGTATTCCCCCAAGCCATTTTTGATGCGTTCAGGCGGAAATGCCACCGACACCACGAAATCGTCGCTATAACCTGTCAGCGTGCAATATGTCGCGAGACGGGGGGTGACCTCACGTTCGAATTCGCTGAAATCGGGTTCGATAAAAGGTCGCGACAGCTGACGCGCACGGTCGGAGCGGAAGTTGAGGAAGATCACGGCATCTCCGTCTTCCATCGTCACCGGTTTGCCGTTCGGCGGCAGAATCGCAGTGGCTTTGACAAACTCATCAGTCTCATCGCGTGCATAAGCCGCTTCCAGCCCGGCCAGCGGCGTTTCGGCTGAATACGCCGCCTGCCCCTGCGTCAGCAGGTCGTAGGCAGACTGAACCCGCTGCCAGCGGCGGTCACGGTCCATCGCAAAGTAACGGCCGATCATCGAGGCAATATGCCCAACCCCCACCTGTTCGATCTTGTCTGTCAGGCGGCGAAGATAGGTTTCAGCACTTTTTGGTGGCGTATCACGCCCATCCAGAAAAACATGCAGGCAAACCCGGCTTAATCCTTCTTTGGCAGCCATATCCAGAAGCGCATGAAAGTGCAACTCATGGCTGTGCACGCCGCCGTCTGACAACAGGCCCAGTACATGCAAGGTTTTATCGTTGTCTCGCGCCAAATGCATCGCATTCAACAACGCAGGATTCGTATAGAAATAGCCGGATTCAATGGCGTGGTCGATGCGGGTGAATTCCTGATACACCACGCGACCCGCGCCAATATTGAGGTGCCCCACCTCGGAATTCCCCATCTGGCCTTTGGGCAACCCAACCTCGGACTCCGAAGCATGGATGAGGGTATGCGGATTTTTGTGCCACAACGCATCCCAGTTTGGCTTGCTGGCCTGGGCTATGGCGTTGTCATTGCGCTCCGAACGACAGCCAAAACCGTCGAGGATAATGAGGAGAACCGGCGAGGATTTCATGAAAAAGTTTATTTAACCTGACTCGTTTGCATGGAATTATTTTAATATATGCGTGATTGCTTATCTACACGCAACCCAAAATGTTACAGCGATGTAGCCCGCGCTGGGTTGAACCCACGCATAAATTTGCGACGCATAAGGGTACACCACCAACAGGAATGAGGTAATGAATATGGCATCTGAATGGGACGACGTGGACCTGATGGACAAAGACGAGCACATCGAGCAGGCCTCGCGTGCAATGAAAGCCATGTCGCACCCGCTACGCCTGAAAATCCTCTGCGTGTTGGGTGACAAGGAAGTCAGCGTGCAGGACATCGTCGATCATGTTGGCACCTCACAGAGCAATATTTCACAGCACCTGGCCATTCTTAGAGACAAGGGCGTACTGCGTACCCGCAAGGATGCCAACCGTGTGTTTTACCGGGTCGGCGACACCCGTACGCTCAAATTGCTGAGCATGATGCGCGACGTGTTCTGCGGCTTTTCCAAGCAATAAACTGCCCCTACGATGCAAGGCCCGGCAACGCGCAAGCGAGCCGGGCCTTTGTTTTAGCTGTTGCAGTTACAGCTATGCCTCTAAAATACGTTAAACCAGAATGCAACAAGGCAGCTGGCTTGGCGCATTCTAGCTGTCTCGAACACCTAAAACAGAAGCCAAATACTTGAATTTAATAGTTAATTAGATTATTCTAATGAACAATTTTTCGGAGATGTGCCCGTGCTGAACTTCGCCCGACTGCTCGCCTGCATGATTCTGGCCGCCCCAACTGCATGGGCGGCTTTGCCTTTTGCTGTTGAAACCGTGAAATATCAGGTTTCTGATACGGGTTATTCCACCGAAGCCTCCGTTGAGGCCGTCAAGCAGTCAACGGTTTCCGCCCAGGTGTCAGGACGCGTCTCAGCGGTCAACTTCGACGCCGGCGATTACGTCAAAGCGGGCGCAGTCATTGTTCGACTTTCCGCACAGGAGTTGTCGTCCGCGGTTGCCGGCAGCCAGGCACAGGTGGCGCAAGCCGCCGCAACACTTGCCAATGCCCGCGCCAACTACGAGCGCCAAAAACAGCTGTTCCAGCAAAAGTTCATCAGCCAGGCCGCGCTCGACCGCGCCACCACTGAATATCGCGCCGCTGAAGCCGGCGCGCGCGCCGCGCGCGCTGGTGCCGGGCAATCGTCCGCGATCAGCAGCTATACCGTCATTACCGCGCCGTTCTCTGGTGTTGTTTCTGCCCGCCACGTGGAAATGGGGGAATCCGTCTCGCCCGGCAAACCGCTGATGACGGGATTTGATCCCAAGGACATGCGGGTCATTGCCAATATTCCACAGTACAAGCTGGCCGAGGTGAAGAACGCCCCGCGCGTCGCGGTCGAAATTCCTTCCCTGAACAAGTGGATCGATGCCACCGGCATCACCGTACTGCCCTCTGCTGATACCGCCACCCATTCGATCAAGGTTCGCATCGATCTCCCCACCAATCTGGAAGGCGTGATCCCCGGCATGTTCGCCCGCGCGCATTTCTCCGTAGGCAGTGCACGCAAGCTCACCATTCCAACCCGTGCAGTGGTACGCCGTTCCGAAGTCACCGCGGTCTACGTGGTGTACCCGAACAAGGTGAGCCTGCGCCAGATCCGTCTTGGCGTTGCCAATGCGCGTGGGCAGGTCGAAGTGCTGGCAGGGCTTGATGCAGGTGACATCATTGCGCTCGAACCCATCAAGGCGGGGATTTACGCTAAAAGCGCCGCCAACCCGGCTGTCAAGTAAGCGGAAGACCACATGGGACTCTCCGGCCGCATTGCCCGTTTCTTCCTGACCTCCCAACTCACGCCGCTGATCGCATTGATCGCGGCCTTGATGGGTCTGTTTGCCATCCTCGTTACACCGCGCGAGGAAGAGCCACAAATCAACGTGACCATGGCCAACGTGTTCATCCCCTTTCCCGGTGCATCGGCGAAGGAAGTGGAAGCGCTGGTCGCCACGCCGGCCGAGCAGGTTCTGTCGCAGATTGCAGGCATTGAGCACATTTATTCGGTGTCCAAGCCCGGCATGGCGGTGCTGACCGTGCAATACCTGGTCGGAGAAGATCGCACCCAGGCGCTGGTGCGGCTGTACGACACGATCCAGGCCAACCGCGACTGGGTCTCGCCCGAACTCGGTGTCGGCGAACCGATCATCAAGCCACTTGGCATCGACGATGTGCCCATTGTCACCGTCACGCTTTGGACGCGCGATGCTACACGCGGCGCGCATGCGTTGGAACAGGCAGCACACGCGGCGGAAATTGAGCTGAAGCGGATCGCCGGCACGCGCGAAGTCACCACTGTGGGCGGCCCCGGCAGCGCAGTACGGGTGATGATGGATCCGGACCGGATGGCAGCCTTCGACATCACGGCCAAGGACATCCGCGATGCGCTTCAGCTCTCCAACGCCGCCCAGCCATCCGGCACCCTGGTGTCGAACAACCAGGAAATCCTGGTGCAAACCGGTACTTACCTGACCGGCGCTGAAGATGTCAGAAAACTGGTTGTTGGCGTCGCGCAAGGCCGTCCGGTCTACATGAGCGATATCGCCAGTGTGGTTTCCGGGCCGGACCAACCTGCACGCTACGTCTGGCATGGACCCGGCGCGGGCGGCGCGCGGGTGGCTGACAACGGCCTGACCTTTCCGGCCGTCACGCTCGCCATCTCCAAAAAACCTGGCGAGAATGCGGTTGAAGTGGCGGAAAAAGTCATAGCGCGCGTCCATGCGCTGCACAACAGCGTGCTGCCCGAGGGGATCGAAGCCAGCGTCACCCGCAACTATGGCGCCACGGCTGACGACAAGGCCAAAAAACTGATTCAAAAACTGATTTTCGCCACCGCCTCAGTGGTGTTGCTGGTGTTGTTTGCGATCGGCAAGCGTGAGGCGCTGATCGTCGGTGCGGCTGTTCTGCTGACGCTGGCGGCCACGTTGTTTGCCTCGTGGGCGTGGGGTTTCACGCTCAACCGGGTGTCACTGTTTGCCCTGATATTCTCGATCGGCATCCTGGTCGACGATGCCATCGTGGTGGTCGAAAACATACATCGTCGGATGGGACTGGACCACGACGGCCTCGAAGCAATCATTCCGCGCGCGGTCGACGAAGTCGGCGGCCCGACCATCCTCGCCACCCTGACGGTGATTGCCGCCCTGCTGCCGATGGCTTTCGTTTCCGGCCTGATGGGGCCCTATATGAGCCCGATTCCGATCAATGCTTCCATCGGCATGGTGATCTCACTGGTGATTGCGTTCGTCGTGACGCCCTGGCTGGCGCTGAAGTTGATCAAGCAGACGGCACACGAATCGACTACTGGCGACAGCCGACTGACCAAGCTGTTCCGCACCCGCCTCACGCCATTCCTCCGTGGCAATGACGGGCAAGGTGCGCGTCGCATGCTCTGGCTCGGCATTGGCGCGGCCATCCTGATCTCGGTCGCATTGCCGGCCGTCCAGCTGGTCATCCTGAAAATGCTGCCGTTCGACAACAAATCCGAATTCCAGATCATCGTCGACATGCCGGTCGGCACCCCGCTGGAAAAAACCGCGCAAGTGTTGAGCGAAATGGGCACAGTCGTAGCCAATGTGCCTGAAGTCACCGACTATCAGGCCTACACCGGCACTGCGGCGCCAATCAATTTCAACGGCCTGGTGCGGCAGTACTACCTGCGCGCCGGCCCCGAAGTCGGTGACCTGCAGGTGAACCTGGTCGACAAGCACGAACGCGACCGCAAGAGCCACGACATCGCGCAGGCGATCCGCCCCGCGGTCGAGGCGATCGCGAAAAAGCACGGTGCCGACGTCAAGGTGGTCGAAGTGCCGCCCGGCCCACCGGTGATGTCGCCGATCGTCGCCGAGATCTATGGTCCAAACTACAAGGATCAGCGCGCCATAGCGCTCGCGCTGGAGAAAGTCTTTGAGAAGACGCCGGGCATTGTCGACGTCAACCTCAGTGTCGAAAACCCGCATGCCACCCGCAAAGTTGTCGTGGTCGACCG
>JAGXGP010000048.1 GCA_024636775.1 Hydrogenophilales bacterium | reverse complement strand
ATAGCCGCCCGCCAGCGAGGCAAACACGATGCGGAAGATGGCGAACACATCGAGACCGCCGCCGAGATACTGGTGATATAGCCAGGACACAAACCCCAGCGACAGCGATGCCAGAATGGCGATGGCGACGTTGATGAACAGTCGTCGACGCTCACGCGCGAGGTCGCGCTGACGCTCGATAAAAAAACTGTCAATTTCGTGTTTGAAGTATTCGACCTTTTCCTGCACCAGGGAGGAGATTTCGGATTTTGCGCTGACAATGCGCTCGTCCATCAGCGTGCCCAATTTTTCACCAGCGTAATCGACCAGTTCGCGCACGTCGTCCTTGGTGAACTGCCGTTGCGCGTGAATTTCGTCGGAAATCTTGTCGAGCTTGGCGTCGATCTCCTGACTAGCTTCCCAGATGACGTCCTTCAACTCGGTGCCGGCTTGCGACACGCCGTCCTTGACCACACCGGATAGCCGCTCGCCCGCGCGGTCAATTGCTTCGCGCGAGACCTCTGCGAGGCTGTCCTTGGCGTGACCGATGGTTTTTTCGAACATGGATTTTTTACGTTCGCTTGTCGAGGCGCCCTTCCTGGCCCGACATCAGGTTCACGAGATTACTCTTGTGACGATAGACCAGCAGCAGGGTGATCACCAGTACGGTTTGGGCGGTATATCCCCAACCCATCAACAATACCGTGTAAACCGGAGCGAGCAGAGCGGTGGCCAATGCCGCAAGCGATGAGATGCGAAATACTCCGGCAATCAGCAGCCAGGTGAGTAGACACGCCAAGCCGATCCAGGGGTTGAGGCCGACCAGCACGCCAAGTGCTGTGGCGACGCCTTTGCCACCTTTGAAGCTGAAGAAGAGTGGATACAGGTGGCCGATAAATACGGCCAGCGCACACAACAGCACAATGTCGTCAGTCAGACTGAATTGCGGTGCCAGCAAGCGTGCCAACACCACCGCCACCCATCCCTTGAGGGCATCGCCCAGCAGCGTCAGCGCGGCAGCAGCCTTGCGACCGGAGCGCAGTACGTTGGTCGCGCCAGGATTGCCAGAACCAAAACTGCGCGGGTCGGGCAAGTGCATGGCACGGCTGACAATCACGGCAAACGACAATGAGCCAATCAGATAGGCAGCAGCAATAAACAACAGTGTGATCATAAGTCAGTAAAATGGCGCGTTTGGTTTAAGCCCGTTGCATGCGGCGCGGCGAATAGTAAAGCAATGGACATTTTATTTTTAAGAGACTTTCGTCTGAACTTGATTATCGGCGTGTACGAGTGGGAACGCAAAGTCCCGCAGCCGGTACGGCTCGACCTCGAAATCGGCTTGCCAAACAGCAAGGCCGGCGATACCGATAATGTGGCCGACACCATCGACTACGGCGCGGTAGCCAACCGCGTGAAGGATTACCTCCACAACGCACCGCAACCGATCACGCTGGTCGAGTCCGTTGCCGAACATGTGGCCGCGATCGTGCGCGATGAATTCGGCTCGCCGTGGGTGAAAGTGTCGGTCACCAAGTTTGCCATCGTGCCGGGCATCAAGGAATTAGGCATCACCATCGAGCGCGGCAACCGTCCGTGATGTTCGAACAAATCGCCTCGGTTCAAGTGGCGGGTGCGGTGGCCATTCTGCTGTTGGCGTATTTCATCCGCGGCATCACGGGGGTGGGCTCGGGGCTGGTCGCCGTACCGTTACTCGCTCTGTTTCTGCCGCTGAAGTTTGTCGTGCCGCTGGTTTTGCTCCTCGATTTCACTGCTTCGATCGTGATTGGCGGGTTGAATTTCAAGCGGGTGAAATGGGCCGAAGTGGGTGTCCTGATTCCCTTCGGTGCTGTCGGTGTGGTGCTGGGGACCAATTTGCTGGCCAGTCTTCCGCCGGAACCGATGCTGATTACGCTGGCCGGGTTTGTTTTTCTTTTTTCATTACGCAATCTGTTCAATCTTCACGGCAACAAAGTTGCCTCGCGTGGCTGGGCCATACCGGCTTCGCTCACGGGTGGAACGGTGGGTGCACTGTTCGGTACTGGGGGCCCGCCTTACATTATTTATCTGACGCACCGGATACGCGATAAAGGCGATTTACGCGCGACTTTTTCGGCGCTGTTCTTTGTCGATGGCTTGATGCGGATCATCAGTTTTCTGGTTGCAGGACTGCTGATGACCTCCAATGTGTGGATGGCGTATCTGGCCGCGTTGCCGATCATGCTGGGTGCGCTCTATCTGGGCGGACGCGTGCATATGGGTTTGGCGCCGTCACAGATGACACGCCTGGTTGGCGTATTGCTGCTGGTGTCGAGCGTGTCGTTGTTATTTAAGGCTTTGCATACATGAATGAACTTGAGTCTCTGCATTTTCAGTCCGTCTCGTTCAGCGGGATGGCATCAGGACCGCGCCTGATCGTTTTGGGTGCGGTGCATGGCAACGAAACGTGCGGCACCCGGGCGATTCGTCGTGTGATCGGCGAAATCGAATCGGGTCAGCTGGCGATTGTTGCGGGAAGCGTCACCTTTGTGCCCATCACCAATCCGTTGGCTTATTTGCGGCAGCAGCGAATGGGTGACCGTAACCTCAATCGCAACCTGGTTCCGACCGACGATCCGGTCGAGTTCGAAGACCGTATTGCCAACTGGTTGTGTCCGAACCTGGCGCAGCATGAGGTGTTGCTCGACCTGCATTCTTTCCACACCGCAGGCCAGCCGTTTGTCATGCTGGGCCCGCAAGACAACCGCGGCACCTTGGAGCCGTTTTCACGCTCCGCTGAGGAAACCGCGCTGGCGCTGCGGCTGGGTGTTCGCCGCTTTGTCGATGGCTGGCTCGACACCTACGCCACCGGTGTCGCGCGGCGTTTGGCGGCCGGCGTCTCGGCGCGCGAGGCCGATGTCAGTTACGGCGTGGGCACCACTGAATACATGCGCGCGCAAGGCGGGATTGCGCTGACGCTTGAATGCGGCCAGCACGATGATCCAGCCGCCCCTGATGTGGCCTACCGCGCCATCCTCAACACCTTGGCCCATTTGCAGTTGTCGCCTGCATCCCAACCTGAAACCGTGACGGAGACCGAGGCGTTACGACTGTACGAGGTCATTGACCGCGCCCATGCCGACGATCAGTTCGCTCATGCCTGGTCCAGCTTTGATCCCGTGAAGCAGGGCGAACTGATTGGTACGCGCCACAACGGCGCGCCTGTGGTGGCTGACAGTGCGGGATATATCGTGTTTCCCAACCCCAAAGCGCAGGTCGGGCAGGAGTGGTTTTACTTGGCTAAACCCAGCAGTCGGGTATAAATCAACCGCGCGGGTGGTGTTGCGCGTGCAACTGCTTCATGCGTTCGCGCGCCACATGGGTGTAAATCTGTGTGGTGGAAATATCGCTGTGTCCGAGAAGCATCTGCACCACCCGCAAGTCGGCACCGTGGTTGAGCAGGTGGGTGGCAAAAGCGTGGCGCAGGGTATGCGGGGACATGGGCCGCGTGATGCCTGCAGCGAGTGCGTGTCGTTTGATCAAGTACCAGAATGCTTGCCGCGTCATACCAGCTCCACGGCTGGTGACAAACACTTCATCGCAGAGCTGTCCGTCCAGCAGCAGGGGTCGCGAATTTGCCAGATAGCGCCTGAGCCACTGTACGGACTCTTCACCCAGCGGCACGAGCCGGTCCTTGTTCCCTTTACCGGTCACGCGCAGCACGCCGTCATTCACATTGACTGCAGTCAGCTTCAGCCCCACCAGCTCCGATACCCGCAAGCCCGTTGCATACAAGGTTTCCAGCATCGCACGGTCGCGCAACCCGAGCGGCGTGCTGGTGTCGGCATTGTCGAGCAGGCGTTCCACGTCATCCTCGGTCAGCGTCTTGGGCAATGAACGCGGCAGCTTGGGGCTGTCGAGATTGAGCGTGGGGTCGGCGGCGATCAGGTTTTCGCGCAGCAGATAACGATAAAATCGCTTGAGTGTCGAGGTATAGCGCGCTGCACTCCGCGGCTGCGCGTGCTGGCTAAAGCGCCACGCCAGATACGCCTCAATGTCTCCCGATACGGCGGCATTGAGGAATTGTTTCCGTTCTTTTTCCAACCACGCACCAAAGAGGGTGAGGTCGTTTCGGTAGGCTGCCAGCGTTAATTTCGCCAGCCCGTCTTCCATCCACAGGTGGTCGCAAAAGCGGTTAACCAGTGCCGTGTTCATGATGGGGCTTGCGCACTTTGCTCATGATTCAGCAGCCAGGTTTTGACGTCCAATGGCGCGCCCGTCGCGGCGTGCATGAAGCCACCAAGTCCACTCGCGGCCACCACCCGGTGACACGGGATCAGAAGCGGCAAGGGGTTGCCGCCGCACGCCTGACCGACCGCGCGCGCCGCCGTGCCGAGGCGCTTTGCCAATGTGCCATACGTCGTAGGGTGCCCGACAGGAATGGTGGTCAGCGCATCCCACACCCGTAGCTGGAACGGCGTGCCTTGCGCAGCAAACGGAAAATCGAATGTGTGGGTGGGGGTGTCCCAGTACGCGTCCAGCTCCCGGACCAGCAGGCGTACACGTGCGTCATGGTTTGAAGCGGAAGCAGGCGAATCGACAGGCAGGAAGTTCAGCCGTGTCAACGTGTCGCCGCTGAAGCAGACGCCGAGTGGACACATTGGAGCAGGAAGAATCGCATCGTACGGGCGCATCCTGATGATTCTAGTCGAATTCGCAAAGTGTGCTGGTGCCCATGCAAAGCCATCGTTTGATGGCTGACGAAGCGACGCTTCAGCCACGTCCGGATGGGTGTCGGGTTGTTGCAATCTTGAACCCGGAGTAAAAAGAACTCCAAGCAGGATATAAAAATCCCACCTGAGAGAGTCGCGCCACATCGTTATGAAGCCGAAATCCTGGACAGTTCCGTTGCGTGGACGCCTCATGCTCAAGAAGCTGCGCGAATGCGTTGCTTTCGTTTTGCTTGCGGGTTTGATTTCGCTAAGCGCTATTGCGCAAGCCCGGGCAGACAAGGCCTCGACACCGCGGCTCACACTGGCCGCATCCGACAAAGCCTGGCTGGCCGCCCATCCCGTGATTCGTCTGGGGATCGATACCGGCTACGGCCCCTACTCCTTTCTCGACGATCAAGGACGCCCCCAAGGCGTCGTCATCGAGTTCCTGAACCACCTCGGACCGACCCTCGGCGTGCGTTTCGAAATCGTTTCAAACCTGGATTGGCCCCAACTGATGGCGGCAGTCGAGGCACGTCAGATCGATGCCGTGGCCACGGTGACGCACAGTCCTGAACGCGATGCGTTTCTGGCCTTTACCGGCATTTACCTGCCCACGCCGCTGGTCATCATGACCCGCACCGAGACGCCCCAATTGCGTTCATTTCAGGAACTGGCCAGTTTGAGTCTGGTGCTGGTGGACGGCTATTCGTCCAGCAGGGAAGTGATGAACTTGTACCCGGATTTACGCCCGCACTACGTCGCCACGCCGCTTGATGGACTGAAAGCCGTGGCCTCGGGCGCAGCAGACGCCTATGTTGGCGCGCTCGGGGTGAACAGCTACCTCGCCGCGCAGAATGGCATCACCAACCTCAAGGCCAATGCCGGTTTCGACATGGCCGTGAATGGTCAGCGCTTTGGGGTGCGCAAGGATTGGCCCGAACTGGCGCGCCTGCTCGACCAGGCCTTGGTCAGCATGCCCGCCCAGCAAAAAAACGATGCTTTCCAGAAATGGCTGCCGCTGCATGCCAATGAAATCCAGCGGCTCAGCCAGCCAAGCCTGATCACCCGGCTTTTCCCCTGGCTGCTGGGCCTCGCCACCTTGACCCTGCTAGGCTATCTCACCACGCTGCTGTGGAACCGCCAACTCAAGCATGAACTGGCCCGACGCCAAGAGGAGCTGCTGGAAAGCACCCGTCGGCTCAGCGCAGCCGAGACCATCGCCCATGTCGGCAACTGGCAATACACCATAGCCGACAGTTCCATCCGGTGGTCGGATGAAACCTACCGTATCTTTGACCTCGAACCGCAATCGCGCCCGGTCAGTTATGACTGGATGAGAGCTCGGCTCCACCCTGATGACCGGGTCGGACTTGACGCCTATTGGGCGCACCTGCTCGACAGCCACCCGGGTGATGCCCCTCACGAATTGCGCTATCGGCTTGTACGCGCAAGTGGCGAGGTCCGCACGGTCAATGTGCGGACCCGCATCGAATACGATGCCATGGGCAAACCCCTCATCCTGTTCGGTACGCTGCAAGACATCAGCGCCCACATTAAAACGGACGAAAGGATTGCGGCGCTCAACCGGCTTAATCGTGTGTTAAGCGGCATCAACATAGCCATTGTGCGTACTCGAGATCCGCAAAAACTGTTCGATGAAGCTTGTCGCATCGCCGTCGAAGTGGGCGGATTCCGCATGGCCTGGCTGGGCATGCTGGCCCTTGGCCAAGAGGAAGTGCGACCCCGGGCTCATGCGGGGGTCGAGGATCACTACCTGGACAACCTGCATATTTCGCTTGGCGAGGATGAACATGCCCGTGGCCCCACGGGAACCGCCCTGCGCGCGGGGCGGCATGCCGTTTGCAATGACATCGCCAGCGATCCGCGCATGGCGCCCTGGCGCGAAGCGGCGCTAGTACTGGGCTACCAGGCCTCGGCCGCCTTCCCGATCCGGGTCGGCGGCGAAGTACGCGGCGCCTTCAGCCTCTATGCGGACCGCGCAGACTACTTCGACGAAGAAGAGCTGCTCATGCTGGACGAATTGACCGACGACATCGGCTTTGCGCTCGAGTTTATGGAGGCTAATGCCGCACGGGAAGCTTTGAATAACCGCATGGTGGACTTGCTGGAAAGCATGAGCGAAGGCTTTTTCAGCCTGGATCGAAACATGTGTTTCCTTTACGTCAATCACAGTGCCGAAAAAATGCTCAGCCGCACGCTGGAAGAGCTCATGGGCATGCATGTCTGGACCGAGTTTCCCGAGGCGGTCAACTCGCCTTTTCAGAAGGGGATCGAGCGGGCCATGGACGAGTCTGAATCTGTCCATGTAGAGGCGTATTACCCGCCCTGGGCCCGTTGGTTTCAGAGCAGCATCTATCCGACTCGCGATGGCGTTTCCTTTTTCTTTACCGATGTCACTGAGCGTAAACACCATGAAGAGGAAATGCAGCGCCTGCATTCCATCCTGAATGCCCTGGTGGAAGGCAGCACGGATGCAATCTTTGTCAAAAACCGCGAAGGGCGATACCTCATCGGAAATCAGGCGTTGGCGACCTTGCTCGGTCGCCCGATGGAAGAAATCCTCGACTCAGACGATTACGCTCTGTTTCCCGCGGAGACTGCCGAGCGTTTCCGCGCCGACGACCAGCGCATCATGGATGCAGGCATCACCCGGTCCTACGAGGAAGTGGTCAACATGCCCACTGCCAGTTACAGCTACCTCACCACCAAAGGACCGCTCATCATCGACGGCGAGGTACGCGGGGTATTCGGCATCGCCCGCGATATCAGCGACCGCAAGCGTGATGAAGCGGCACTGGTGGAAAGCGAAAGCCGACTGCTGCTCTTCATCGAACATGCGCCGGCTGCGCTTGCCATGTTCGATCGCGACATGCGTTATCTGGCTGTCAGTCGCCGCTGGTTGACCGACTATCAGCTTGAACGAAGCGACATTCTCGGCCACTCACACTACGAGATATTTCCCGATATTTCGGAGCGATGGAAAGCGATTCATCGCCGTGGCATGGATGGCGAACTGGTACGAACCGATAAAGACCCGCTTGAACGGGAAGATGGGAGTGAGCAGTGGTTACGCTGGGAAGTCCGACCCTGGTTCGCAGCAGACAGCGCAGTGGGCGGCATCGTTATTTTCTCGGAGGACATCACGGAGCACATTCATTTCGAACAAGCATTGCGCGAGAGTGAGGCCCGCTTCGTCGCCACTTTCGAGCAGGCAGCGGTGGGCATTGCCATCGTGTCACCAGAAGGCCACTGGTTGCGCGTAAACCAGAAGTTATGCGACATCATCGGTTACAGCGAACCGGAGCTGGTGGGCAAAACCTTCCAGGACATCACCCACCCTGACGACCTTGAAACCAATATGGAGAACTTGAACCGAATGCTGGCGCGCGAAATCAACCACTATTCGATGGAGAAACGTTATTTCCATAAAAACGGCAATGTTGTCTGGATCAATCTGACGGTCGCGCTGGTTTGGGAGCCGGATGGCACACCCGATTATTTCATCTCGGTTATCGAGGACGTCAATGTCCGCAGGGCCATCGAAGATGCCCTGCATGAAAGTGAAATCCGTTTTCGGCAGTTGTTCGAGCAAAACCCCGTACCCATGTTGGTCTACGAGCGTGGCAGCCTCCACTTGTTGGCCGTCAACGACGCGTTTATGCGCCACTATGGTTACAGCCATGACGAATCTTTGGCTTTGCTTCTAACCGATCTTTACCCCAACGAGGAAAAACAGGTTATGACCGACGTGGCCGCGAACCTCGTCGGGCTGGCCTATGTCGGCGAATGGCATCACCTGAAAAAAAATGGCGGCCAGATCACCATTGAAGCGCGTTCCCATGACATCGCATTCGAAGGCCGTTCGGCGCGCGTCGCAGTGATTACCGACATCACCGCGCGCAAGCTGGCCGAGCAAGCCTTGCGGGACAGCGAGGCCCACTACCGATCACTGATCGAGTTGGCGCCGTTCCCTGCCGTGCTCACGCGCGTGCGCGATGGCATCTTGATGTATGGCAACCACCGTGCCGAAACCCAGTACGGCATCACGCGCGAACAGGGCATCGGCCAACCGGCAGAAAAGTTTTACGCGGATCGCTCGGAACGGATGCGCTTTCTGGAGCCGCTTCAAAAAACCGGCAAGGTGGATGATCTCGAAGTGCGTATGCGGACGGCGGCCGGCCGCCCGTTCTGGGCACTGGTTTCAGCTTCCATTGTTGAGTTTGACCATGAACCCGCCATCTTCACTGCCATCAACGACATCACCGAGCGCAAGCAGACGGAAGCGGCGTTGCAGGAGCAGGAAAGCTTCTTTCGCCTGATCGCCGAGAATATCGGCGACATGGTTGCGGTGCTGGATCTGGAAGGGCGACGTCTCTACAACAGCCCGTCTTATCGCGCGTTGTTCGGCGATACCGAAACTTTGGTGGGCACCGACTCGTTTGCTGAAATCCATCGGGATGATCGGGAGGAGGTGCGCCGGGAATTCATGGAAACCGTGCGAACCGGGAAAGGACATCGCATCAATTTCCGTTTCGTCCTGGCTGGCGGTGAGATTCGGCATATCGAATCGCAGGGAGGGGTGATACACGGCACAAATGGCCAGATCGATCGAGTGGTGGTGGTATCGCGCGATGTCACCGAGCGCATGCAGATGGAAGAAGAAGTCCATCAACTCAACGTCGAGCTTGAAAATCGCGTCAACCAGCGGACGGCCGAACTCGCAACGGCAAACAAGGAACTGGAGACTTTTACCTACTCCGTATCGCACGACCTCAAAGCCCCGTTGCGCGGGATCGATGGCTATAGCCGGCTGCTGCTCGATGATTATCAGAGCAAGTTCGACAAGCCGGGCGTCCAGTTGCTGAACAATGTGCGTAATGGGGTGGCGCAAATGAGTCAGCTGATTGAGGACTTGCTGACCTACTCCCGCATGGAGCGGCGTAGCCTTCAAGGCCGTTCGCTTGAGATTTCGCGTTTGATGAGCGGCGTGCTCGATACGCTACAGGCGGATATTCAGGCGAAAGGCATGGTGGTGGAGACGTCTTTGGAGGGCCTTACCGCGCTCGCCGACCCTGAAGGGTTGGCCATTGTGCTGCGCAATCTGGTCGACAATGCACTCAAATTCACCCGCGACAGCCATCCGCCCAGTCTGTCGGTCAGTGGTGTTCAGGGAGAGAAATCGATTACCCTGAAGTTCACGGATAACGGAATTGGATTCGACATGCAATTTCACAATCGCATTTTCGAAATTTTCCAACGCCTGCAGCGCGCCGAAGATTATCCCGGCACCGGCGTCGGTCTGGCCATCGTCTACAAGGCCATGCAGCGCATGGGCGGGCGCGTCTGGGCCGAGAGTGCGCCTGGTCAGGGTGCCTCGTTCTATCTGGAGTTGCCGCGATGAACCCAGAACTGGGCAACCGGCCGATTCTGCTGGTTGAGGACAATCCGGTTGATCTGGACCTGACCCTGCGCGCATTCGGACACCGCAATCTGGCCAACCCCATAGAGGTGGCCCGCGACGGCCAGGAGGCCCTGGATTGGATTCCTCGATGGGAAGCGGGCGAATCCTTGCCGCTGGTTATCCTGCTCGATGTGAAGCTGCCACGGGTGAACGGCCTGGAAGTGTTACGCCATCTGCGTGAACAGTCGGTAAGTCAGCATATACCCGTGGTGATGCTGACTTCATCCAGCGAAGAACGGGATGTAAAAATGGCGTACCAGAACCATGCCAACTCCTACATCGTTAAGCCCGTCAGTTTCGACAAGCTAATCGAAGTGACCGCTCAGATCGAGTTGTACTGGTGCCTTACTAACCATCCCCCCGTCTAGGGGCGCTTATGCGTGTACTGTATGTAGAAGACAACCTTACCGATGCAGACCTGACTCGCCGCCACTTGATGCGTCAGGCCCCTGCGACCGAACTGACCTTGGCGACCAGTCTGGCCGAGGCACGCGACTGTCTGCAGGCGTCTGACAGTTTTGATGTGGCGCTGGTCGACCTGAAATTACCGGATGGTTCCGGCCTCGAACTGTTGAACTGGATACGCAAGCAATCCCTGCCGATGGCGGTGGTGATGCTAACGGGCTCGGGTGATCAGAAGGCTGCAGTCATTGCGCTTCAGGCGGGCGCGGATGACTATCTGACCAAGGGCGAAAACTCGCTGGAACATCTGTCCAGCACGCTTAACGATGCCTGCTATCGTTTCCGGAAATCCAATGTGTGCCGAACCCAGTTGCTGCGCGTGTTGTATGCCGAGCACCATGCCGCAGACATCGACCTGACTCAGCGGCACCTGGCGCGCTATGCCCCTCATGTTCAACTTACGGTGGTTGGCGATGCAAGCCAGATTTTAGCGCGCTTGCCCTTTGATAATGCGGCCCCGTCAGATTTTGATGTGGTGTTGCTGGACTATCGTCTGCCGGGACTCGATGCCCTCGAAGTGGTGAAAGTGCTGCGGGCTGAGCGTGGGCTGGATATTCCCATCATCATCGTTACCGGACAGGGCAGTGAATCGGTTTCCGCACAGGCCATCCATCTGGGGGTCGACGATTATCTGGTCAAGCATGCGGGCTATCTGCACGAGCTGCCTGCCACCCTTGAAAAAGTCCTGAACCAAGTTGAATTGACGCGCGAACGCATTCGGTTGCGTGAGATAACCGAACGAATGGAGCATGTGCTGACCACCAGCCCGGTCGTGCTCTACACCATGCAGCTGGATCAGGGTGAGACCACGCCCAATTGGGTCAGCAGTAACATTCAGCGTCTACTGGGGTATTCGGAGGAGCAAGCGCTGCAGGTAGGCTGGTGGTCAGAACATCTTCATCCGGACGACCGGGAAGCTGCGCTGGCACACTTGTCCGAGCTGTCGGACACCGATCAAGTCATCCATGACTACCGCTTTTACGATGGTCTGGGACAGCTTCGATGGATACACGACGAACTGCGTCTTGCCCGACCCGGTGAGGGCCGTAGAGGCGAGGCGATAGGGGCTTGGCACGATATCACCGAGTCCCGGCTGGGCGAGCAGATACGCGAAACCCGAATTGCTGTGCTGGACGGTCTGGCGAGTAACCGCCCGCTGCCTAATATGCTGGAAGAAATTGTCAGCAGCCTGGAAACGCTCCATCCGGACATGCTTGTTTCCATCCTGCTCAGAGACCGCCACAGCGGCTTGCTGTTTACCGGCGCAGCGCCCAGCCTGCCGGCTTTTTTCAATGAGGCCGTAAACGGGCTGAAACCCGAGGTGGGCAAGGGATCCTGTGGCACCTCGGCATTCAAGGGTGAAGTGGTTATCGTTGAGGATATCCGGGTCCATGAATATTGGGCGTCATACACGGATCTGGCGGAACGTGCCGGCCTGCGTGCCTGTTGGTCATTTCCGTTCAAGGACCAATCAGGCCAGGTTCTGGGCACCTTTGGCATCTATTACGCCCAACCGCGTACGCCCAACCAGAACGAGCTCGATCTGATCGGTGAGTTCGCGCGTATTACGGGGCTGGCAGTCGAGCGGAGTCGAGCCGATGCCTCACAACGTCAGGCAGCGGCGGTATTCGAGAGCACCCGCGAGGGCGTGGTGATCACTGATCTGCAACCCCATATTGTCAGCGTCAACGCTGCGTACACCAGCATTACCGGGTATACGGAAACGGAGGTGGTGGGCCGCAACCCCAGCCTGTTGCAATCCGGCCGTGAAGACCTGGCCTTTTACCGGACCATGTGGAACAGCATTCTGGAAACCGGCCATTGGCAGGGAGAAATATGGAACCGGCGCAAGAGTGGCGAGCTGTTTCCCCAGTTGCTGACGGTCAGCACCGTTTACGATAGCGACGGCCTGCCAAGCAATTATGTCGGACTCATGACCGACATCAGCCAGCTCAAGGATTCTGAAGCCCGTTTTGAGCATCTGGCGCATTACGACTCGTTAACCAAGCTGCCAAACCGGTTGTTGCTGCAATCCCAGCTCAAGCACGTTCTGGAGTCTGCCGAGCGCAATCAGCGTCGGATTGCCGTGTTGTATATCGATCTGGACCGTTTCAAAAATATCAACGACAGCCTGGGCCACCCGGTGGGGGACGAATTGCTTGAGGCTTTGGCTCAGCGCATGCTGGACAATCTGCACGACGAAGACATCTTGGGTCGCCTGGGCGGCGACGAGTTCCTGCTGATTCTGGAAGATCTGCAGCGCCCGGATGAAGCGGCGGACGTCGCGATGGAAATGATCCATATTCTTGAGCAATCTTTTCTGTTGCCCAGCGGGCATGAGGTGTATGTGGGCGCCAGTATCGGCATCAGCCTGTTCCCGGAAGATGGCACCACAAGCACCGAACTGATCCAGCATGCAGATGTGGCGTTGTATCAGGCCAAGGAAACCGGACGCAATACCTTCAGCTTTTATACTCCAGGCTTGACCCAGGCGGTCGACGAGCGATTGGGAATGGAAGCGAACTTGCGCCGTGCCCTGGCCCAGCACGAATTCGTCGTGCATTACCAGCCACAAGTAGACATTCACAGTGGGAAGATGATCGGCTGCGAGGCCTTGGTGCGCTGGAATGATCCTGTACAGGGTTTGATTCAACCGGCCCGTTTTATCCACCTGGCAGAAGAAACCGGCCTCATCGTTCCACTCGGTGAATGGGTGCTGCGTGAGGCGTGCACTCAGGCCCGGGCTTGGATCGATGCGGGCCTGCCTTCCCTTTCCCTGTCAGTCAACTTGTCTGCGCGCCAGATGCAGGAGCCCGACATTGTCACGCGCATTGCGGCCATCCTGAAGGAAACCCGGCTGCCTCCCGAGTTTCTCAAACTGGAGCTCACCGAAAGCATGATCATGGGGCATGGCGAAGAGGCGGTGGCCTTGCTGTACACCCTCAAGGCACTGGGGCTGCGCTTGTCGATTGACGACTTTGGTACCGGCTACTCCTCACTTGCTTACCTCAAACGCTTTCCGATTGACGAACTCAAGATCGACCAGGGTTTCGTGCGTGACATTCCTCACGACAGCAGCGACATGGAGATTGCGGCTGCGGTTATCGGTCTGGCACGCGGCCTGCGCTTGAATGTCGTTGCGGAAGGCGTGGAAACTGAAGCGCAGCGGAATTTTTTGGTGGATCAGGGCTGTCACGCGTATCAGGGCTATTTGTTCAGTCGCCCATTGCCGGCTGATGAGTACGCCGAATTGCTGGGACGTGCTGAAGCATGATTTCAATCAGGTCGATGGCTGATTGGAGTGATGCTGCAGTCGTGTTCTCCGCTTGAGTGGGGGACTTCGGGGATAAGGCGATGACGTGCTTGGGATTTGATGGAATAAAAAACGCCCGCATCAAGCGGGCGTTTTTTATTACGGCAGGGAAACAGCTTATTCAGCAGCTTTGACCGCAGATGCAGCGGCACCACCCTTGACCTTGCGGGCGGGCAGTTTTTCCTTAATGCGTGCGGATTTGCCTGAACGCTCGCGCAGGTAGTACAGCTTGGCGCGACGGACGTCACCGCGACGCTTCACTTCGACGCTGGCAACCAGCGGTGAGTGAGTCTGGAAAGTACGCTCGACGCCTTCGCCTGCGGAAATTTTCCGCACGGTGAAAGCCGAGTTGAGGCCACGGTTACGCTTGGCGATGACGACGCCTTCGTAAGCCTGCAGACGCTCGCGCACGCCTTCCTTCACTTTGACCTGAACGACGATGGTGTCGCCGGGGGCAAAGTCGGGGAGGGTT
>JAGXGP010000047.1 GCA_024636775.1 Hydrogenophilales bacterium | reverse complement strand
TGGCAGGTGGCTTAGCCCAAGAATACAAATCGAAAGGAAGTTGCCATGCGTCATCGTCAGTCAAACCGTAAACTCAATCGCACCACCAGCCATCGCTTGGCCATGTTTCGTAACATGACCGTATCTTTGCTTAGACACGAAGTTATCAAGACGACGTTGCCAAAAGCCAAAGATTTGCGCCGCTTTGTGGAGCCGCTTATTACTTTGGGCAAAGTCCCTTCATTGGCAAATCATCGTTTGGCATTTGATCGCCTGCGTGACCGTGAAATCGTCGGCAAACTGTTTGCTGAACTTGGTCCTCGTTACAAGACTCGCCCGGGTGGTTACTTACGCATTCTTAAGTACGGTTTTCGTAACGGCGACAATGCACCAATGGCTTTGGTTGAATTGGTTGACCGTCCGGATACCGATACAGAAGCTGTAGAAGCTGAATAAGTTAACGTGCCAACGTTAGAAAAAGCCGGGGATCCCCCGGCTTTTTCTTGCCCGTCATAAGCGCAACGTAGAGTCTGTTTTATTTGGCGTCGTAGGCAGCGACTTGCTTCACATTGCTTCAGTCAGGCATAGTCCTTTCAAGATTTTCCATAAGGAATGCGCGTGATTATTCTTTTTACTGATTTTGGCATGTGCGACCCTTATGTCGGGCAGATCAAGGCACGCCTGGCCGAGTACGCCCCTGCTCAGACCGTGGTGGACTTGCTGCATGAGGTGCCTGACTACAATTCTCATGCAGGGGCGCATTTATTGGCTGCATTTGCTGCGGGCTTCCAGCCTGGAAGTGTGTTTCTTGCCGTTGTAGACCCCGGCGTGGGAACCCCGCGTGACGGTGTTGTAGTGATGGCGGGAGGCCGCTGGTATGTTGGGCCAGACAATGGATTACTGTCGCTTGTGGCCGCGCGAAACACCGACACACGGCTTTGGCGTATCACCTGGCTACCAGATGACCTGAGTCGAACCTTTCATGGCAGGGATGTGTTTGCGGTGATTGCGGCTGAAATTGCACGCGGTGAATTCCCTGAATCCAAGTTGTCGCAAATTGATAAGCTTGAGGTGGAGTTCGATGCAGGAGAATTATCGCGTGTCATATACATCGACCACTTTGGCAATGCCTGGGTGGGGGTTCGGAATGTCCCCAAGGATGCGCAAGTCAGTGCGGCTGGTAAGTTGTTCAAATACAGCGAAAGTTTCGGTTTTGTAGGCAAGGGTGAAGGATTCTGGTTCAACAACAGCGTTGGATTGCTGGAACTCGCCGTCAACCGGGGCAATGCAGCGATATCTTTTGGTTTGAAAGTGGGCGATGTTGTTCAGGTAAAAGACTCAACTACAACGTTTCACTAGCAGTGATATCAATTCAGCCCAATCAATACGGCCCGATAATCATTCACGTTGGTGAGCGTCGGGCCCGTATGCACCAGATCACCCAGGCGTGAGAAAAACCCATAACTGTCGTGTCTGTCGAGATAGTCGGACGCACGTAAGCCCTGGGCCATTGCGCGGATCAACGTATCAGGCGTAATGATGGCGCCAGCGTTGTCTTCGCTGCCATCTATTCCATCCGTATCGCACGCAATGGCCCAGGCAGGGATGCCTTGCATCGCCAGGGAGAATGCCAGCAAGTATTCGGTATTGCGTCCGCCACGGCCATGCGACGACGATAGGGTCACGGTTGTTTCGCCGCCGGTGATCAACGCCAGTGGCTGGCCGGATGTGCAGGACCGGACAAGGGCGGCATGTTGTTGCGCGATTGCCTGGGCATCACCGTTGATCCGCTCTGAAAGTACCCATGCCCGTATGCCGTGCTGCTCAAAGAACTGACACGCTGCGCTAAGGCTGTTGTGAGCGGTGGCAATGATGCGATTTTCCATACGCGCGAAACAAGTGTCGCCCGGTTTGGGCGTGTCTGATCCGTGACCTTCGATGCAGGCATCAAGGAAATACCGGATGCCGGCGGGAAGAGGAATGCCGAAATGCTTCAGCCGATCGAGTGCATCAGCGCAGGTGGTCGGATCAGGTGTGCAGGGGCCGGATGCAATATGGGTGGGATCATCGCCGACAACATCGGAAATGATCAAGGTCCGTCCTTGAGCATGTTGTGCGGCTTGCGCCAGGCGTCCGCCCGATAGCCGGGTGAGGTGCTTGCGCACCGTATTGATGTCCTGGATGGTGGCACCGGCGTGCAGCAGGGCTTTAGTGACCTGACGCAACGCCTTCAGGGTAATGCCCTCGACCGGTGCGGCGAGCAGGCTGGAGCCGCCGCCTGAAATCAACGCCAGCAATAAATCGTCCTCACCCAGTTGCGCGGCCAACTCCAGCATGCGCAAGGCAGCGGCTTCACCACGGCCGTCGGGCAGCGGGTGGCTGGCTTCGACGACTTCAATGCGCCTGGTAGGCAGGCTGTGCTGGTAGCGTGTCACGACCAGACCGGACAGCGGCGCATCGGCTGGCCAATGGTTTTCAACCGCTGCAGCCATGCTGGCGGCGGCTTTCCCCCCCCCCACCACCAGCGTGCGACCTTGCGGCGGATCAGGCAGGTGGGGCGGCAGGACACGCGCCGGATCGGCTGCAGCAACGGCGGCATGAAACGAGTCCAGCAACAGCGTACGTGGATTGAGTCCGGCAGGCATGTGGGTCAGGCGACCGGTGAGCGGCTCAGCTTGCGGGCAATGCCGCTGCGCAGGTTGGGCCCGAGATGCATGGCGAGCCGGTACAGGGTTGGCATGGTGAATAACGTCAGCGTGGAAGCGACCAGCAGGCCCCATACCAGACTGGCGGCCATTGGCCCCCAGATCAGCGACTTGCCACCGAGACCCACCGCGAGCGAGAACAGGCCACCGATGGTGGTGGCCGTGGTGATGATGATGGGCACCACGCGGCGCCGCGCCGCGTAAATCGTGGCATGGATCAGGCTCATGCCCGCCTGGAGGCGTGCGTTGGCGGCATCGATCAGCACGATGGATGCATTGACCGCGATTCCGGCAAGCGCGATGACGCCGTAAAGGGTGTACAGGCTGAGTGGGTTTTGTGTGATGAACAATCCGAACACCACTCCCGTAAAGGCCATGGGAACGGTCAACAGAATCAGAAGCGGCTGCCAGTAGGAACGAAATTGTGCGGCCAGGATGAGATAGATCAGTCCGACCCCGAGCAGGAACAGCATCTTCATCGCATCCAGGCTTTCGTTGATGTCGTCAAGTTCGCCGGTAAAGTCGATGCGGATATTGGGATAGTTCAGTTTCATTGGCTCCCACAGTTCGGCAATGCGTGCGTTGGCCTCCACGGTGTCGAGTCGGGTCTTGTCGAGATCGGATTCGATGGTGATCGCGCGTTTGAGGTTGTAATGCTTGATGCCCCCCGAGCCGGTGCGGGTGTCGGCGTGGACCAGTGCGCCGAGCGTGGTGGTGCCGCCGTCGGGCAGCGCCACCGGATCGGCCAGCAGTTGCTGGATGTCCACCAGCTGATCACTATTGGCACCGGTTTGGTTAGCCGTGGCACCACGCACCCGGACTTCAATCTTGTCACCCTGGTCGCGCGTTTCGGTGATGATTTCGCCCTCGGTGTGCAGTCGGATTAGTCGCGCTGCGGTGGCGGGGTCGATGCCGGCGTGTTGCAGGGCTTCAGCGTTGAGCTCCAGCACCAACTGCGGTCGGCCGGGCAGGTCGTCGTCGGCCACATCGCGTGTGCCCTCGATCGTGCTCACCGCCCGCTTCAGTTCCCGCGTAGCGGCGCGCAGTTCGTTGATGTCATCGCCCAGCAACCGCAACTTGATCGGTTTGGAAGCGGGCGGGCCACCCGACAACTGGGTGAACGAAATTTTTCCGGAAGTGGGCAGCGCTTCGACATTGCGGCGCATCGCTTCTACCACCTCGGTGACCTCGCGTTGATCCGCGTCACGCGGGTTGAGCGAGACGTTGACCTGGCCGTAGGCCTCGCCGTACAAGGGCTCAGTGTCAGTCCATTTGACCCCGGCATAGGTCACCACACCACGTGCCTCGCCGGCTTGCAGATGACGACGTACCACGGTTTCCAGTTTTTCCGTTTCGCGCAGCGTCACGTCGATGGCAGTGCCACTCGGCATATCCAGGTTGACGTAGAACAGGCGGATCGGATCAAAGGCGAAGAACTGCGTACGCACTGCACCGCTCGCGACCAAGCCGACTGCGCCGACAAACAGCACCAGCACCAGCACCCCGCCGATCCATGGATAACGCATCAAACGAACCAGCAAGCGCGTGTACTTGACGCGCAGAGTGTGGGTGTAGCGTTCGCGCAGCGGTTGCAACCGGGTCTGGCGCTTGAAATTGAGCTTGAGGCCCACCACATGCGCCGGCATCATCCAGTAGGCTTCGAGCAGGCTGATGGCCAGCGCCAGCGTCACCACCAGCGGCACCAGCAGCATGAATTTTCCAACGATGCCAGGCATCAGCATCAAGGGCAGGAACGCGGCGATGGTAGTGGAAACCGCTGCCAGTACTGGTAACCCGACTTCGCGGATGGCTTCGAGCGTCGCAGTCAGCGCCTCGGTGCCGCGTGCAATGCGGTAGTAAATCGCTTCCGTGATCACCACCGCATCGTCGACCAGCATGCCGAGTGCGATGACGATACCGAGCAGCACCGGGATGCTCAGCGTGAAATCGAAGGCATACAACACGGCGAACACGCCCGCCAGTGAAAACGGAATGCCCAGGCCGACCAGCAGCGCCAGGCGGCTTCCAAGAAACAGCCAGCACAACCCCAGCACCACTATCAGGCCGATCAGCGCGTTAACTTCCATCACACTGATGGCTTGCTGGGTCGGTATGGTCTGGTCGTCGAGCAACATCAGGGTAAAACCGCCCGATTTGAGCGTGGGTGCCCGATCGGAAATGGCACGATTGATGTCGGCCACCAACCCCAACGTATTGACCTTGCTCTTTTTGGTGACGGCAAAGATCACCGCGGGCTGACCGTTGGACGATGCCAGGCTTCCCGCGCGTGTGCGCGCCGTTTCCACTGTCGCCATCGCCGAGAGCGGGATGGGCGAGCCAAGGCTGGGTGACTGCACCGACAGCTGGGCCAGATAATCCGCGCTGACCTGTTGCCCGACCACCCGCACCAACCAGTCGTCGTCGCCCACCCGTGCGCGGCCGGCGAAGGTGTCGCGAAACCAGGCGCGCACCGAGTCGGCGATCTGTGCCGCGGTGATGCCGCGCGCGGCCGCTTCGGCGGGAGAAAATTCCACCCGCAGTTCGGGGTCGGCCTGTCCTGTGGTCAGCACCCGATCCACGCCGGGCAGGCGTTCCAGCTCGTCCTTGATCTGCCGTGCGGTGTGGCGCAAGCGCTCGTCATAGGCCGGGCCGGTCAACAGCACCATGGCCGTGGGAAAGCCATTGGAGGTGGTGAGCTCCTGCACATCGGGCTCTTTGGCGTCGCTGGGGAGATCGCTGCTGTATTTGTTCTGTACCAGGCGTCGCAAGTCAGTGACGTGTTTGTCGAACTGACGTTCGGAGACCTCGCGAAATCGCACCAGAATGACAGAGACATTGTCGCGACTGGTGCTGGACACAAAGCGGATGTCGGGCAGGGTGCGGACCGCTTCTTCCAGTGGATCGGTGACTTTTTTCTCGACGTCCTCGGCCGAGGCGCCCGGCAGCACGGTGTTCACCACCAGCCAGTTGAAATTGATCTCCGGGTCCTGCTCGCGCGGCAGGTTGAGGTAGCCCAATATGCCCAACAGCATGATCACCGCAAACGATACGTTGGCCAGCGGGTGATTGGTGATGAAACGCGCGTAAAGACTCATGGTGAAAAGCGGGTGGGTGGGCGTCAGCGGGATGTGACTGCCATACCATCCTGCAACACAAGGCGACCGTCGGTGATGAGGCGGGTGTTGTCGGGTAAACCGACAGCCGGAGCAGGGCGGCTCTCCTGTGCTTCGGCCAAGGGAACAAAGCGCGCAGTCTTGCCGTTGAGGATAAATACGCCGAGCTGCCGGTTTCGCATGACCAGATAGTCTGCGGGCACGTAGGCACGCGGATCACGCCAACGCAACACGCCGTTGCTGCCGGGGGCGGGGGCGGTTTTACCAAAGCTGAAGCGCGCTTCACGGGTGCGTGCCGCCAGATTGACGGCGGGCGAAACGCGCAACAGTTTCACCCGGAATTCATTACCCTGGCTGACAAACACGGCCTGTGCCTTCTGCAGCCATTCGGCATCGGCTTGTTGGAGCTGGGCGCTCAACTGCATGCGTGAGGTATCCCACAGTTGAACGATGGGGGTACCGGGGCTGGCCAGTTCACCGACCTGCGCCAGCCGGGCTTCCACAATGGCCGGGTAGGGGCTGCGCAGGGTGCATTTTCCGACGTCGCGTCGCGTCGCAGCTCGGCTAGCCGCGTTGAGTTTGACATCGGCGGCGGCCACATCCAGATCGGTTTGTTTGGCGTCGAGTGCAGCAGGGGAAATGAAGTTTTTGGCGGCAAGTTCGCGGCTGCGCTGGAGTTGTTGTTGCGCAAGTTTGAGCCGGGCCTGCGCCGATTCGAGGGCAGCCTGGGCGCGCTGCGCGGCAATCTGCGTGTCGGCGCACTCGAGCTTCGCGATGATTGCGCCCTTGGCAATGCGCTGGCCGGGTTCCACCGGGATGCTGTCGATGCGTGCGGTGAGTTCGGCCGACAATTTGGCCAGGTTGAGCGACACCGCCTGCGCCGACGCTTCGCGCTGCGGATGGATCGCCACCTCGGATAACGCCAAGCTCTTCACCACAACGGGCGTTGCAGCCAAGGCGGGTATACACAACAGGGCAAGTAGAGTGAGGACGATACGCATGCTGGAACCGGGTGAAGTGCGTTAGCGGGATTGTAACGTTCTGAGTGTGATGGCGTTGGGGTGGGAAGGTACCCAAAAACAAAAACGGCCAGGAAAACCTGGCCGTTTGTTGCTTGGCGCGGAATTACTTCGCGGCGTCTTTGGCCTTGTCAGCCACACCTTGGGCCGCATCGGCGGTTTCCTGAGCAGCTTTGGCAGCCGCGTCCATCGCGGCATCACCCGTGGCGGAAGCAGCAGCCCCTGCAGCTTCGGTAGCGGCACCGGCTGCATCAGCAGCTGCATCAGCAGCCTCTTTGGCGGAATCAGCGGCGTCGCTGGCAGCTTCCGAAGCTTGTTCCATTGCGGGGGCTGAGGCTTCTTCTGCTTTTTGGCAGGCGGTCAGTGCGAGGGCGGCGAAAAGTGCGATGAGTAATTTGGATTGCATGGTTAAGTATCTCCCTGATAGTGATCAAACGTAGTAAAAGTCTACGAGTTTGCTAACCCGTAACGCTTATTAATAGTCCCAAAACTCTTTGAGAACAACCCTAAGCAGGAATTTTTACATATCCAGGCTTAGAAGCCTTCGTCCGGGTGCATGACGCGCCATTGCCCCAGCGGCAGGTCACCCAGCCGGACATGACCGATGCGTACGCGCTTGAGCCCCTCCACCTTGAGGCCCACCAGTTCGCACATGCGGCGGATCTGGCGCTTGCGACCTTCCTTTAAAATAAAGCGCAACTGGTCGGCGTTTTGCCAGCTGACCCTGGCCGGCCGCAGTTTCTGGCCATCCAGCGAGAGGCCGTGGTTGAGTAGCGCGAGACCTGCTTCATCGAGGCGTCCGTCGACACGCACCAGATATTCCTTCTCGACATCGGAGTTCTCACCGATCAGCTGCTTGGCGATGCGTCCGTCTTGCGTCAGCACCAGCAGACCGGTTGAATCGATATCGAGCCGACCTGCTGGTGCCAGACCTTTCAAATGCATGGGATGCAGCGCCAGACCAGCGCGGCCGTCCTGCCACTGCGTATCGGCGCGGATCAGCACCACGGCGGGTTGATAGCCGGGCTCCGGCTGGCTCGACACATAGCCGATGGGTTTGTTCAGCAACAGGGTGACGCGTTGCTGCTGTTGCTGGCTGGCCGCCTGATCCAGCCGGATCACGCAGTTTGGATCCACCTTAGTGCCGAGTTCGCTCACCCGGGTGCCGTCGACAAACACCAGACCGCGTTCGATGTAGCTGTCGGCTTCGCGCCGCGAGCAGAGCCCGCGCTGGGACATCAATTTGGACAGGCGAATGGGTTCGGCCATCAGTGTCTTGCCAATACAGGTTGCAGGTACTTACCGGTATCGCTGGCGGGGTTGTCGGCCACCGCTTCGGGCGTGCCTTCGGCGATGATCAAGCCGCCGCCGGCACCACCTTCGGGCCCGAGGTCAATTAGCCAGTCGGCGGTCTTGATGACGTCGAGATTGTGTTCGATGACGACCACGCTGTTTCCGGAGTCGGTCAGACGCTGCAACACTTTCAGCAGCAGATCGATGTCGGCGAAATGCAGGCCGGTGGTTGGTTCGTCCAGGATGTAGAGCGTGCGGCCGGTGTCGCGCTTGGACAGTTCGAGCGACAGCTTGACGCGTTGCGCCTCGCCGCCCGACAGCGTGGTGGCCGATTGGCCGAGGCGAATATAGCCGAGACCGACATCCGTCAGCGTCTGTAGTTTGCGTTTGACAACCGGGACGGCGTCGAAGAACTCGGCCGCGGTCTCAATGGTCATTTCCAGCACGTCGCGGATGGTCTTGCCCTTGTAATGCACTTCCAGCGTTTCGCGGTTGTAGCGGGCGCTGTGGCAGACATCGCACGGCACATAAATGTCGGGCAGAAAATGCATCTCGACCTTGATCACGCCGTCGCCCTGGCAAGCTTCGCAGCGCCCGCCTTTGACGTTGAACGAGAAGCGCCCCGGACCATAGCCGCGTACGCGCGCTTCGGGCACACCGGCGAAGAGTTCGCGGATCGGGGTGAACAGACCGGTGTAGGTCGCCGGGTTGGAGCGCGGAGTACGGCCAATCGGCGACTGGTCGACGTTGATCACCTTGTCGAAAAACTCCAGGCCGCGGATCTCGCCATGCGGCGCGGGCTCGGCGGACGAGCCGTAGAGGTGGCGGGCGACCGCGGCATACAGGGTGTCGTTGATGAGCGTGGACTTGCCCGAACCCGATACGCCGGTGACGCAAACGAATAGTCCCACCGGCAAATTCAGCGTCACGTTCTGAAGATTGTTACCGCTGGCATCAGTTACCACCAGTTGCCGCTCGGGATCCGGTGCGCGGCGTTTTTTGGGCATGGCAATCGAGCGCCGGCCGGACAGGTATTGCCCGGTAAGCGAGTTGGGGCTCATGCGGATTTCTTCCGGCGTGCCTTCCGCCACAATCTCGCCGCCGTGCACGCCCGCGCCCGGACCCATGTCGACCACGTAGTCGGCGGCGCGGATCGCGTCCTCGTCATGCTCGACCACCAGCACCGAGTTGCCGATGTCGCGCAGGTGCTTGAGCGTCGCCAGCAGACGGTCGTTGTCGCGCTGGTGCAGACCGTTCGACGGCTCGTCGAGCACATACATCACGCCGGTGAGGCCGGAACCGATCTGCGACGCCAGCCGGATGCGCTGCGCCTCGCCACCCGATAGCGTGTCGGCGGAGCGGTCGAGCGACAGATAATCGAGACCGACGTTATTCAGAAAGCCGACGCGGGCAATGATTTCATTGACGATCTTGTCGGCAATTTGCGCGCGGTGACCGTCGAGCGTCAGTTCTTTGAAGAACGCCAGCACCTGCTTCAGCGGCATCGCACTGACTTTGAAAATCGGCACATCGCCGACCATCACATGGCGCGCTTCTTCCCGCAGCCGGGTGCCCTCGCAGGCGGGGCAGGCCTTGTTGTTCTGATACTTGGCGAGTTCTTCGCGCACCGCCATCGACTCGGACTCGTGGTAACGGCGCTGCATGCTGGCGAGCACGCCTTCGAACGGGTAGCTTTTGGTGGTGTAGCCGCCGCGCGGCGCCAGCGTTTGAAAGGCGATCGATTCCTTGCCGCTGCCGCTGAGCAGCACATCATGGATCCGTTCCGGCAAAGATTCCCATGGTGTTTCGAGGTCGAACCCGTAATGCATCGACAGGCTTTGCAGCATCATGAAGAAGAATTGGTTGCGCTTGTCCCAGCCCTTGATCGCGCCGGAAGCCAGCGACAAATGCGGGAAGGCGACCACGCGCGCCGGGTCGAAAAAGGTAATCTGGCCGAGGCCGTCGCAGGTGGGACAGGCGCCCATCGGATTGTTGAACGAGAACAGGCGCGGCTCTAGCTCGGGTAGCGCGTAGCTGCAAATCGGGCAGGCAAACTTGGCGGAAAACAGGTGCTCTTTTCCAGTATCCATTTCCACTGCCAGCGCACGGCCTTCGGCATGACGTAGCGCCGTTTCGAAGCTTTCAGCCAGGCGCTGCTTGGCGTCAGCGCGCACTTTCAGGCGATCCACCACGACTTCAATGGTGTGTTTCTTGTTCTTGTCGAGCTTGGGAGCCGCATCGATTTCACAGACCTTGCCATCGACCCGTACCCGTACGAAACCCTGCGCGCGCAGCTCGGCAAACAGATCGAGGTTTTCACCTTTGCGGCCCACCAGGAGCGGCGCCATGATCATCAGCTTGGTGTCTTCCGGCAGCGCTAGTACCGCATCGACCATTTGCGACACTGTCTGCGCGGCGAGCGTGATGCCGTGTTCCGGGCAACGCGGGTCGCCGACGCGGGCATACAGCAGGCGCAGATAATCGTGGATCTCGGTGACAGTACCGACGGTCGAGCGCGGATTGTGGCTGGTGGCTTTCTGCTCGATGGAAATCGCTGGCGACAGGCCTTCGATCAGGTCGACGTCGGGTTTTTCCATCAATTGCAAAAATTGCCGCGCGTAGGCCGACAGCGATTCGACGTAACGGCGCTGACCTTCGGCGTACAGCGTGTCGAATGCCAGCGACGATTTGCCTGAGCCCGACAACCCCGTAATCACCACCAGCTTGTTGCGCGGCAGGTCGAGGTTGATGTTTTTCAGGTTGTGGGTGCGGGCGCCACGGATGCGGATAAATTCCATTGTTTGACAGCTAGGGCGTGATTCGCAACCTGCTAATATAACGGACTTC
>JAGXGP010000046.1 GCA_024636775.1 Hydrogenophilales bacterium | reverse complement strand
GCACAAACTCGCCAAATGGCCCCTCCACTTCAACCGTGTCATTCGCTTTCAATTCCGAGAATACGGCTTCGGCAAAGCCATCACCCTCGCGTCGCGGTATCTGCACCTCGATATGGCGGTCTTCACAGGGGCAACTGGCAATGGAATAAGATCCACTCATTCCATTGATTTTAATTTGAATACTCTGCCCGCCCAGAAACCGGAGTCGTTGACTGCGTGGTGCCAGAATATGCAGCGCCGCCATTTTAGGATTGAACACTTCAACCGACTTCACCTTGGCGGTCAGTTGCTGCACGGGAATATCGCGCGCGCCCGCCACACTGGACTCGATCACCACATCGTTTACCGGAGCATAGGCACACAACAGAATCACCCCGGCGTCCTTTTCTGCCTGCTTCAGTACATAGTCGTGCGCATGGACTTTCTTGACTTCACCAGTCACCACACGTGCCTTGCACTCACCGCAATTGCCATTGCTGCAGCCGTAACTCAGCGACACGCCATTGCGCAAAGCGGCTTCCAGCAGCGTATCGTTTCCTTCCACGACAAACTCATGACCGCTAGGTAAAATAGTGACGGTCGGCGCCATGATCTTCAATATCCTTTCTTGAGCGATAACGGCCTGAGCCTGTACCGCTTCGGGTGGTAATTCAGACAAGTTTCGGAGCAAAAATGCACGCACGCTATGTAAGGCGTGATGCGTTTCCATGCTTGCGCTTTCGTCCATTTCATCAATTTTCTCGTCGAGCCAAGTCATCACGTTTCCGTAGTGCTTAAGCAAAGCTTTGGCCGCCGCATACTCGTCACCCATCTCATTCAGGCGGGCCACCAATACATCCTTGTCTGGCAACACATGCTCGCGGAGGCGTTTGGAAAACGCCCTGTCCTTGATTTCAGCAACTCGACGAATCTCCGCGTCGTCATCCCATTTCACCTCAGGAAACGCACGCAGAAGTTCGTCGAGTTCGATCATTCCATCGAACGTCGCAAGGGTGTCGTTACGGATCATTTCCTGCAATACATGGCGCGACTGACCAACCAGACGCGCCACACGAGAAAGCGGAAGTAAATGGCTCATGACCAAATGTTACTCCGTGTCTCCGGTAGACAAATCGTCTTGTTGTAAAGTTTCTGAAGCCTTGATGCGCGCACACCGTTATCCCTGCCCCTACAATTGCCCCATGCCTACCATCACTACCCGCCCCTGTCCCGATCAAGCCCGCACTGCGCTCGAACAGTCCGGCCTTGCCCCCGCCTGGGCTCGGCTGTATGCCGCACGCGGCGTCGACCACCCCGAGCAGATTGCGCACCGCCTGCCGCTTTTGTTGCCCCCTGCCGGGTTGCTGCATATCGAGCACGCCGCCACCCTGCTTGCCGATGCCATCAAGGACAAGAAGCGCTTGCTCATCATCGCCGACTACGACGCGGACGGCGCCACCGCCTGCGCGGTGGGCGTGCGCGGCCTACGACTGCTCGGCGCGCAGGTCGACTATCTGGTGCCCAATCGGCTTGAACACGGTTATGGTCTCACCCCCGACATCGTCAAACTCGCTGCCGCTCGCCAGCCCGACCTGATCGTCACGGTGGACAACGGCATTGCTGCGGTGGACGGCGTAGCTGCGGCGAACGCGCTTGGCATTCCAGTACTGGTCACCGACCACCACCTGCCCGGCGATACCTTGCCGGAAGCGGCCTGCATCGTGAATCCCAATCAACCGGACTGCAGCTTCGCTTCAAAAAACCTGGCAGGCGTGGGCGTCATGTTTTATGTGCTGCTGGCGCTGCGAGCTGAACTGCGCCAGCGCGGCGCCTATGCCGAACACGCCGAGCCCGATCTACGCACCTTGCTCGACCTGGTTGCGCTCGGCACCGTCGCCGACGTGGTCCGGCTCGATGCCAACAACCGCACGCTGGTAGAAAACGGCCTGTCACGTATGCGGGCCGGCAAAGCCAGCGCCGGCGTCAATGCGCTGTTTCGCGCTGCAGGTCGCGACCCCACACGTGCCACGGTGTTTGATCTTGGCTTCATGCTCGGTCCGCGCCTCAATGCCGCCGGACGACTCGACGACATGGCGCTCGGCATCGAATGCCTGCTGGCTGACGACCCCAACACCGCGCAGCGACTGGCGCAGCAACTCGACACCCTTAACCGCACCCGGCGCGATGTCGAAGCCGACATGCTGGAAGAAGCACTCGCCATCCTGGCCACCTTCAACCCCACCGATAGTCACAGCCTTACCGCCTGGCAGCCCGGCTGGCATATCGGCGTCATCGGCATCCTGGCTTCACGCCTGAAAGACAAATTCCATCGCCCCACCGTCGTCTTCGCCAGCCACGACAACGGCGAACTCAAAGGCTCCGGGCGTTCCATCCCCGGTTTGCATTTGCGTGACGCACTCGACCTCGTCGACAAGCGCCACCCCGGCCTCATCAACAAATTCGGCGGCCATGCCATGGCGGCGGGACTCAGCATTCCGGCGGGCCGCCATGAGGCATTCAGCCTGGCCTTCGAGACCGTCGTGCGCGAGCTGATCGACCCGGCTGATCTGGAAGGCGCCATCGAAACCGACGGCGAACTCGACGCCGCCGCGCACACCTACGAACTGGCCGAACAGCTTGATCACGCCGTATGGGGGCAGGGATTCCCCGCGCCGTTGTTCACCGCCACATTCGATGTCATGGCACAGCGCGTGGTCGGTGAGAAGCACCTGAAATTGAAATTGTCACGCGACGGAGAGGTCTTCGAAGCCATGCGGTTCTTTCAAGCCGACCCGCTCCCTGCCCGCATTCATGCCGTCTACGCGCTCATGCCCAACGAATTCAACGGGCAGCAATCCCTGCAGTTGAAGCTGCAGCACTGGGAGCCTGAGCCCTGATTTCACTTTAAAATCTGTTTACCGAACCCTGATACTTCACACTCACTATGCCGCCCATCACCTTCACGCTCATTCTGATCAATGTACTGGTCTATGCCCTCGCGCTGGCTACCGGGCCCGATATCGTGCGCACTTTTGCATTGTGGCCACCCGGATCCGGGGGCGCGTTTCATGTTTGGCAGCTGATCACCTACAGCTTTCTGCATGGCTCACTGCTGCATCTGACATTTAACATGATTGCGATCTGGATGTTTGGGGCGGCACTGGAAAAACGCTGGAACGACCTGCGCTACCTGCTGACCTATCTGCTCAGCGTGGCCATTGCAGCGATGACGCAGATTGTCGTAAGCGGCTATTTTCTGCATGCCACGGGCCCGGTCATTGGTGCCTCGGGAGGCGTATTCGGCCTATTGCTGGCGTATGCGATGTATTTCCCCAACCGGGTCATCAGCTTCATTTTTCTGCCGTTCCTTCAGGTGCGCACCCGCACGTTTGTTATCGGCTACGGTGTCATCGAGCTGATTCTAGGGGTAACCAACACGGCGGCCGGCGTGGCGCATTTTGCCCATCTCGGCGGGCTGTTTGGCGGATGGCTGGCGGTGCAATATTTCCGCGGGCGCGGTATCTTGGGCCAACGCTGAGTGCTGGGTTGGGCTTCATTTCATTCAGCCCAACCGATACAGGAAGCATCGAAAAACCAGCATCCACTTATCACAAGTCAATCCGGTGTGCTGAATTAGGCAACTCAAGCATAACCCTCGGGATTGCCCTGCTGCCAGCGCCACACATCGGCGCACATCCGCGGCAGATCATATTCCGCATGCCAACCCAGTTCCTGCGCGGCACGTGTCGGATCAGCCCAGCATTGCGCCACATCGCCCGCACGTCGCGCAACGATCTGATACGGCACCGGCCTCCCACTTGCCGCCTCAAACGCACGCACCATGTCCAGCACGCTCACTCCGCGCCCGGTGCCCAGGTTCCAGGTCTGTACCCCCCCCAGTTGATGCAGCTTGTTTAGCGCAGCCACATGCCCGCGCGCCAGATCAACCACATGGATATAGTCGCGCACACCCGTGCCATCCGGCGTTGAGTAGTCGCCGCCGAACACATTCAGCTGCTGACGCCGGCCCACCGCCACTTGCGCAACGTAGGGCATCAGGTTGTTGGGGATACCGCGTGGATCTTCACCGATCAGCCCCGATTCATGTGCCCCCACCGGATTGAAATAGCGCAGCAACGCCGCGTTCCAGTTTGCATCCGACACAGCAACATCGCGTAGCACCTCCTCGATGATGAGTTTGGAACGGCCATACGGATTGGTCGCCGACAACGGGAAGTCCTCCGTGATCGGCACGCTCGCCGGGTCGCCATATACCGTGGCCGACGAAGAAAATACGATTGACTTCACCCCCACCTCAGCCATCACCTCGAACAGCGCAATGCTTCCGGCAATATTGTTGTCGTAATACAGCAGTGGTTTTTCTACCGACTCGCCGACCGCCTTTAGCCCCGCAAAATGCACCACCGCATCGATTGGGTGATCCGCAAAAAGTTGCCGCAAAGCGGCGCGGTCACGGACATCGCCCTTAACAAAATGCACCGGCTTGCCGGCAATCTGCGAAACACGCTCCAGAGACATCGGGCTGCTGTTAGACAGATTGTCGAACACCACCACCTCGTGTCCCGCGGCCAGGCAGGCCACTGCGGTATGCGAACCAATATAGCCCGCTCCGCCCGTTAGTAACACTCTCAAATTTGTCTCCCGATTAACTGCTTCACTCATTCACTACTTTCAGGCCACAACTTGCACCACATTTCAGTTTGCAAGCGGCGGCCAAACGCACGCTCTAGTTTGCCATTGATCCGGCGAAAGCCTTAGAACGTATACACATCACCGCTGCTGCTGCAAGCCCACCGCCCAAACAATCCCCACACCAGCCAATACCCCCAACGCATCCGCCAGCCAGTCGTCAATGCCGGGAAAACGCCCTGGCAGATCGAACTGATGCCATTCATCCCACCCTGCCAGCAACAGCGTTCCCGCCATCACCCAGGGCCACGCGCGGCGCCCCAAACCCAGCAACAACAAGCCGGAGAGCGTGGCATACCAGGCCAGATGTGCAAGCTTGTCCCACGGCGGCGGTATCAGCCCAGCCGCCTCAGGCAGACTGTTACCCCACACATACGCCACCAGCAACAAAAACGCGGCTAACAGCGCAAGGCGCGAGGCGGCCATTCAGTTGCGCCTCGACATCAACTGGCGCGCTGCACCCAAAATGAAAAGCGTATTCGTCACCAGATAACGCTTCCACAAACGCCCCGGTTCCGAAGCCAAGCGGTGCAGCCATTCCAGTCCGTTGTCGCGCATCCAGGCAGGGGCACGCTGCACCGTGCCGGCATGAAAATCAAACGCCGCCCCCACCCCGATCATCATCGTATTCACCTTGCCGCGATGTGCTTCTTAGGCCAGTTACTTAACCGACAACGGATTGACATGCTTCAACCCCGGAAAACGCTGAAAGTCATTGTCCGCCGAATAAACGCTATACCCCTGTTCCAGCGCCAGCGCGGCGATATGGGCATCGGTCGTGAGATTGGCGGCCATGCCGCTTTGCAGCAGCAGATTCCGCAGGATGGCCCAGTGTCCCGCGCCCGGCGCAACCAACTGGACTGGCGGCTGGTCCAGCCACTCGTCGATGTAGGCGATCGCCGCCTCGGGTGACAATGGCGGCGAAAAGATCCGAGGGTTGGTGCAAATGCGCAGAAAAGCCATGGCGGATACCCAAGGAATGCCAACCCGGGCCGTGCCTGAGAGCACCTCCTCCCACCAGGCTCTTGCCCGCTTGTGTTGAGGCAAGTCCTGATTAACGGCGTAGATCAGCAAGTTGGCATCAACCAGAATCACTTTCGCTGCTCCAGTTTCGCGCGCAGCGACATGTCTTCCAGTTCATCCGCAAGCAGCAACGCCTTGTCCAGGTTGACGCCCGGCATCGGGGCACCAAGCGATGCCGGTTTTAGGCGATAGGCCCGAGACTTGCGTAACGTTTTCTGCTGCAACCCCGTCAGCAGCGCCTCATTGACCACCTGCTTGAAAGGTTTGCCGGTTTCAAGCGCGCGTTTCTTAAGTTCGCTGGCAAGCGAATCATCGATCGTGAGCGTGGTGCGCATCTTTATGTCCCTCCATAAGACATCAAAGCATCATCTTACTATCGGATTCGAGGTTAGGCTCAAAGTGTCTACTTAAGCCGAGGCGATTCATTCCTTGCAACTTGCATCTATTTAAGAAGCAACTGCCGCGCCGCGCCCACAATGAAAAGCGTATTCGTCACCAGATAGCGCTTCCATAAGCGCCCCGGTTCCGAAGCCAGGCGGTGCAGCCATTCCAGTCCGTTGTCGCGCATCCAGGCAGGGGCACGCTGCACCGTGCCGGCATGAAAATCAAACGCCGCCCCCACCCCGACCATCACCGCATTAATCTTGCCACGATGCTCGGCCATCCAGCGTTCCTGCTTGGGGCAGCCCAATCCAACGAACACAATGCCAGCTCCACTGGTGTTGATCTTGTCTACCGCTGCGGCGTCTTCCTCAGCGGTCAAGGTGCGGAATGGGGGTGACTCCATCGTCACCCGCAAATCAGGAAAAGCCGCCCGTAAACGCTGTTCCAATAACGCCAGTGTCGCTTCTGTGCTGCCATAGAAAACCACTGGCAAATCTTCGCTTGCTGCGCGTTCGCACAGCGCCCACATCAGATCAGGCCCGCTGATGCGCACCTGCTCATTAAAGCCCTGACGCCGCAGCATCCAGGCCACAGGCGCGCCGTCCGGCGTTGCCATATCTGAATTGTTGATGATGGTGCGATACGCCGCATCGCGTGACGCACTGACCACCACATGGACGTTGCAAATCGTAACATAACGACTCTCATGTGAATGGGCCCAACCGAGCAAACGGTCAAGGGCCTCGCCCCAACTAATGGCATCGATCGTTGCATCCAATACCTGACCGGTTTTTCGCAGCCCCCGTGCGGTCATAAACATCCCATGCTGTTGATTTGTAATAATTTTATTAAAACAATACACAAATTACATTCAGCCAACACACCCGGCCTCAAGAATTTTTCTGCTCTACCGATACTACCTGTAAGCGTTGAAATCTTGTCGGTTCTGTCGAAGTTGTGTCATTTTTTCTTTAGCACGCGTCAGTCTTCCCCTGTTAATCGTAAGCCCTAGCCTGTTCATCCGGCTCGGTTGGAGTCGCCATCATGAATGTCCGTTTTTCTGCACCGTTTATCGCACTTCCCGTTTTACTCCTTGCTGCGGCGCCCGCAGAATTTGCCAGCGCGGCCACTTATTATGTCGACTCCAGCTATGGCAGCGACAACTGGAGTGGAAATCACGAATCCCCTCTTGGCTCACCCGCAACCGATGGCCCGTGGCAGTCCTTGGCCAAGGTTTCGGCAAAAGTGCTGGTGCCTGGTGACAGCGTACTTCTCAAATGTGGTGGAACGTGGAACGAAACGCTTACTTTAAAAAGCTCTGGAACTCCCAGCAATCCCATCTCCATTGGTTCATATCCCAGTACTTGCGCCAGCAAACCAGTCATCACGGGCGCAACTCCTATCCCTGCTCACAACTGGGTACGTGACACCGGCAATATCTTTAAGCTGACTTCAGCCATCGACATGATTACAAATAGCACCTTTGAAAATGGCTTGGGCAACTGGAACAAATGGTCTCCGCAAAACAACGCCGCAATGACTTTGTCCAGCAGTTGTGCCCAGCCAAATAATAGCTGCATGTCCTTTACTGGCGGTTCAGAGAAGAGCCTCGTCATCAGTAATGTGTTTGCCCTTCAAGGCAAGCAGTCCTACACCGCGACTCTTACCTTGAAGTCACCCCTCGGCGTCCAAATTTGGGCGATGGTGCGTCGAAACTCCCCTCCATGGGACATCGTAGGCTTTGCCAAACCCATAACCGGTACCGGAGCCTGGCAGACAGTCACCCTTCCCTTCGCTGCGACAGCAAGCTTGCCAAATGCACGCCTGGATTTAGAGGTCCCTGCGGGCATTAACATTGGGCTCGACAACGTCAAATTAGTTACAGCCCCCCTCACCCCTGTGATGGGTGTCTTTGATAGTGGCAAAGCCATCAATGTAGCTCACCACCCCAACCGTGGCCATAACCCGCTCAAGCCCGACTCGCTCTACTACGCCATCGCTGAAAATTCTGACCGCGTGCCCGTGGCTAACGGCAAGTTTGTTAGCACCTATCTAACTACAGGCTCCGATCTTGCTGCTTTAGCCCATCCAGCGATCACACCGGGCACCGGCATCCGTATCCGCACCAACGCATGGACGATTAGCGACCGAAAAATCGCTTCCGTTTCCGGTTCGCGCCTCAGCTTCGATAGCCCGACGACATACCCTGTTGAAAAAGATTGGGGTTATTTTCTCTATGGCCAGCGCTGGATGCTGGACGAACCGGGAGAGTGGCATTATGACGCCGCGACTAAGTCCCTGTCAGTATGGATGGCAGACAATACCGCTCCAGGTAACCGCATCTCTGTTGGGCAACGTGCCGTAGGTATCGAAGCCAGCGACCGGAGCCACATTCGCATCGAGAACCTGTCCATCCAAAATGTGGAAACAGGTGTACGCATGCTCAAAGGCAACAACATCGTACTGCGCAACATGAACGTGTTCGATACCTTGGGCTTTGGCATTGATGCCATGCAATCCACGGACAGCGGCGTGGAAGACAGCCAAATTTCCCGCACAGCTGGCGATGCCATCTTTACCAACCAACTCGCAATCCGTTTTCATGCTTATGACAACCTCATTACGGATAGCAGTGTCCAGTCCACAAATGGTGTCATGACCGGCCTGCCGCGGCCATCAATAGCGGCGATCGGGGCAGGAAGCAGCGCCGTTATTCGGGGAAACCGCATCTACGGCGCAGGCTATATCGGCATTCGGCCACAGAACAACAGCCTGGTATCAGGAAACCACGTTGAGAATACCTGTCTGGTGCTGGACGACTGTGGAGCAGTGTATGTCAATGGTCAAAACAACGACGGCACCATTGAAAACAACACCGTGCTTCGTGTTGTTGGCGGGCTCGCTGGAAAACCAGCCCATCATGCGAGCCAGTCTCAGGGTATCTACCTGGATGACCTGACCACGGGTGTCACCGTCAGCGGCAACACCGTAGTCGATGCAGACAATGGCATCCAGATTCATAATGCCGCAAACAACCGGATTGAGAACAATACGCTGTATGGCAACCGCCATCACCAGATCTGGGCACAGGAAGGTTCCACGCACCTGAACCCGGAAGGGGATGTTTACGACAACCTCGTACTGGGCAACCGCTTGTTTCCGACTTTGTCCGATAAAACACCTATCGGGCAGTCGACCGGTCTTGCAAAAAACAACACGCATCACTTTGCCAGCTTTGACAACAACCGCTACTTCACTCTAACTTCGCCCACCATTTCCACCGAAACATGGCCGAGCGGCAGAGTCACCTACACCCTGCCAGAATGGCAAGCCGCCACGCTTTCAGGCAGTTTGACCCGCAATCTGGATCCCGGTGCCAGTGCAGTAAACAATGCCAGTTTCGGCTATGCCACCTTCTCCACGATGGGGGGAAATGTCGTGTTTAACGGCAACCTCGCTGCAGGCAAAACGGGTTGGAGCGCCTGGAACCAGACCGCCCCTTACGGCCTGATGGTACTGGAAACGTGTACCCCTGCCAGTCAATGCCTGCGTTATACCGCGGGCGCATCAGTCAGTCTGTTGAGCAGTCCGAATTTCTCCGTGCAACAAGACCAGTGGTACAAAGTCAGCTTCGATCTCAAAGCCGGCACGAATGGCCAATCGGTTTCCGCCATGACGCTCCGTGGTGGGGGCGGCAGCAACGGCTATGAAATTCTGATGAACGCGCCGGTGACTTTCACAGGTTCCACAACGTGGCAGCGTTACGGCTACCTCTTCAAAGCGGTAAAAACGGTCAATGCGCAGGACCCCATTACCCTGGATAAGGGAGCCAGAGTCGATTTCGGCCGCATTAACCCCGGCCAGAATATATCCGTGACCAACCTTGAAGTCGTGCCTATTAGCACGATAGAAACCTCGCTGCGCCACCATATCCTGATCAACCCCACCGATGCGATACTGACGCTCGACTGCCCGGACGGAACCAACGCCAGCTCATGTAATGATTATGTTCGATTCACCGACAGCCAAATCGTTACGTGGCCATATGACCTCCCCCCCCATGGGTCGGAGATCATCTATACGCGTGACAGCCATCTGACCGATGGAGATGGGGACGGCATTCCGGATTTTCAGGATTTATGTAGCGGAACCGGCGCATCTAAAGCGGTTAACGCAAAAGGTTGTGCTTTAGGCCAATAAGCCCTTCAAGAGTCTAAACGGGTCATTCGTGCATCGAAATGCGGCTAGCGCATCGATGCTCGAACGGCCCTTTTTTTATTGCACTTTCTCTGAGTACCCGGCCAGCACCCCGGCATAAATGTCCATCAAACGCCGGTAATTCACCTCGGCCGAAAACTCTGCTTCGTACTGCGCACGGGCCTTGTCCCCCAACTCCGCCATTCGTTCAGGGTGCGCCTGCGCCCAAGCCAGTTTCTCAGCCAGGTCGCGCGGATTGCCCGGCTCGAACAGGAGGCCGGTTTCGCCGTCAGTCACGATGTCGGCCAGCGCGCCGATGCGGCTGGCGATTACGGGCAGGCCACAGGCAAACGCCTCCACGATGGTGCGCGGAAAATTCTCGTACCAGATGCTCGGTACTACCAGCGCAAGCGCACGGCTCATTTCGCCTCGTACCGCCTCGCCCGGCTGGCTGCCCAAGCGGGTTACGCCGGGCACCCCATCCAGCAAGCCCGCTTCGGGACCCTCGCCCGCAACCCGCAAAGTTGCATCGGACAGCTGCGCCATGGCTTTCGCCAATGTTGCCACACCCTTCTCGACCGACAGCCTCCCCACAAACAACAAGCCCGCACGAGGAGCGGGCGCAGGCGCATCAAAATCTACGAAATTCGGCTTCACCACCACGCGATCGGCAGGCAGCCCACCCTGGATAAATTTGCCCCGGCAAAACTCGTTTAACGCAATGTAGCGCGCCACCTTGCTGCGATACGTGCCCAGCCCGCGGTGCAGCGCCAGCATCCCCGCCAGCGCCGCCGATGCCGCATGCGAACCGCGATAGCACGCCCGCGTCACCCCGCGCCATGGAACATGCCCCATGCAGTCTTCGCACACCTTGCCCTCTCGCAAAAACAACGCGTTCAGGCACATCAGGCGAAAGTTGTGTAGCGTCTGCACGACCGGCACGCCGGCACGCTCGGCAGCCCAATACAGCGAAGGCGAAATCAGCGGAAAGGTGTTGTGCGCGTGGATCACATCGGGGCGAAAACTGCGAATCCGCTCACCCAGTTCTTGCTGCGTTCGATCGGACCACAGGGTGGTGCGTGCCAGCGAAAGCGACGACATCCCCGCCACATCGTCATTGCTGCGAAACCAGGTCTCCACTTCATGGCCGTGCGAACGTAGCAAGGCAATTTCAGACTCGACCACAGTATCCTCGCCACCGCGATGCTGATACGCGTTGTGGACGACCAGCACCCGGCTCGCCATCAACCCGCCCGCCTCGTATAACGCGGCGCCTCCAGGCAGCGTGCAATGCCGTCGGCAAACCGGTGCGCCATGTTTTCCACCGTGTATTCCTGTGCACTGGCTGCGCAGCCCGCACGCAAGGCGTCCAACGCCCGCGCATCGTGAAGCAGACGCACGCTCGCGCCAGCATACGCAGTCAGATCATTCGCGGTCATTACCCCGTTGATACCGTTTTCGAGATAAGCGATTTCAGGACCATGGTTACCGCAATCCGTCGTGATCATCGGTGTTTCACACACGAAGGCGTCCATCATTCCCAATCCAACAGCGCCAGGACTCAACATGACCTCGGCAACCGACATATATGCAATTTTTTCCCTGCCAAAGCTCGCGCCCACCCAGCGCGCCCAGGAATGCGCGTCGCACCAGGACCGAACCTTTTCCCGCTCCGGCCCCTCCCCCACGATCAGCAAGTGGAAACCGGGAATGTCGCTGCGGATTGCCTCGGCAGCGGCGAACAGAAAATCCAGCCGCTTGTCGGCATAGAGCGAGCCCACGTACACGCCCACCGGTCCTATCCCAAGACCCAGCGACTCGCGCAAAGCCTGAGTTTCTGCCTGCGAGACAGATTGCCGCAGTCGCCGCAGTTCGGACGTATCCACCGCGTTGTTCAGAACCGTGATCCGGTCGTCCGGAAACCCAACACCTTTCACCAGGCTTGCGCTCATCTTCGTGTAGGCGAACCACCAATCCACCTGGTTGGTCGTCCAGCGTTTGAAACGCTCCTTGAGCCCATTCGGGTTTGCGCTTTGCAAATTCGCACCATGCCCCCAGAAAGCCAGCTTGAAACGACGCGGTGTGAACATGAGCAGATGATTCTGCAACAGTTTGTTTTCCTGGGTGACGATCACCAGATTCATCCCCTCAAGAAAACGCCCAAGCGGCTGCCAGCACAGCTGTTCACCCAGTAGATAATGTGTCGAGGCCGTTTTGGCCCATGGCAGTTCATCCGCATCCTGCTTCTTCTCCTCAGCCGGCGTTCCCTGACCGACCACGAGTTCCAGCTGAATGCCTCGCTCGGCGAGCAGCTCGCGCAATGCGACAAACAGCGGAACCCGATAATGGGTCAGGCGTCGCTGGACGATGCAAACCTTAACCATTCTCAGACACCCATTTCAACATATTCAAAGGGCATCTCTAGCTCGTAATCCGATCCAGCCAGCCAATTCTGGGGGAAACGAATTTCTTCAGTGCAACGGGAATCAACACGCCCGCCAACATCAATAGCGGGAAGAAGAACACAAAATTCGCCCCATCCCAACTGACGAATTTCAGCAGAACGGCCTTCGTAAAACCAATCGCCAGGGTGTTCATCAGATAGATCGAAAAAGTCATCCCGCCCATGAATACGAGAATCCGGCTACCGGGAAACTCGCGCCTGCATAACCCATGTAGGGCCGGGATCGAAAGTAAGGCTGCGACGATCCACGCCTGGCCCGCATAAAACCCGGTGGCCAGCACGATTGCAAACAGAATGAGCGCTACGCCCCAAAGCCGGTCGACCCACTCTGTATACATTTCCCAGCCCCTGGCAGCAGCCCCCCCCAAGGCAAAAAGCAGGAAATATTTGGTGAACTGGCCCAACCCCAGAAAGTGGATAGTCGGCACAAACTGAAGAACGATCCCAACAGCCACCAGCGGCCAGAGTCGGCCTTGGGTGAAAGTGAGCAATGCCACGCCCGCAATTGAAAACAGGAACAGGACGTAGATGTACCAAAGGAATGCAGACACGCTTTGCATGGGGAACAGCACGATATCAATCAGCGAGGAAAAGCCCTCCACCGGGTTGTCCACATGCAGGAAAGACTGAGCCCCCCACTTCGCAGCAAGGACCAATCCGGCAAACAAGAAATAAGCCGGCATCAGGCGCATGAAACGCTTGCGCACTGACACCGCATATTCCTGAAAGCTCGCAACAGGCGCCGCGCGCATGAAGAAAACGAGGCCGCTCAAAAACATGAAGAACGCCATGTGGAATGAATACACGGCGCTCTTTGAGGTCATGTACCACTCGTTGCCGGCAGGTGCCTCACGCGCAACCACATGCCCAAAGACAACGAGCAGGATGGCAAGGCCCTTGGCACGTTCAATATCAAGCAGCCGCATTTAATCCCGGACTTACCAGTGGCATGGTGGAGTTGCAACCCATGTGGTTATCACGCATGACCGGCACCGCCCATCATTCCGGAATACAAGCCATTCCATTTGGCGACAAAGGCCGCCTGCGAATACTGCTGCACCGAAGACTGTGCGGCAGTGGACATATCCGGCAACCGCTCGACATGTGAAATCGCATCGCTCAATGCCGTGCGCACACCCTCCTCATCGCGCGTCACGACCCAACCATTGACCTGATGCTCGACGAATTCCTCCGCACCGTAAAGTCCCTGGCTGACGATAGGGGGGAGTCCCGCTGCGGCCGCCTGGAGTATTGCCAATGAAAATATCTCGTAGGCGGACGGAAACGCCAGGACATCAGCAGCCCAAAGATAGGGGCGGACATCCTTTTGCAGGCCGACAAAACGGATCTTGTCCAAAACCCCGAGGCTTTCAGCCTGTCGACGATATTGCTCGATCTCACCCGCACCGCCGCCCACCACCAGCAGGCGGGCTCGACCAAGCCGCTCTGCGGTCAATCCCGCCAGGGCAGGAAGAATCAGCCCTAGCCCCTTGCGTGCAAAATCCCCCAGGGCAACAAACACAAACACCACGTGACTGTTGTCGTAACCCAGCTCTGCGCGCTTATGTGCCCTGTCGAAATCAATCGGTCGGGCATAGCGTTCAAGATCAACGGGATTGGAAATCACAACAATCTTGCCAGCAACCTCCGGATATTCCCGTGTCAACTCACGCTGCAGGCCGAGCGATGGCACCACAATTTTGCGTACGCGGCGGAAAGCCAGGCGCTCCATGAATGCGTTGTATCCATGGTTAATGCGGCGCAACACCCGGCGCAACCCAGTCACTGTTGACTGCTTCCATTGCCCCTTGAGATACGCGCGATGGCAGAAATGCGCATAAGCCAGATCAGCCCAGAGGAACTGACCCTGGGTCGTCTGAATAATGGTGGGTTTGGCATTCGACAACCGCCACACCAGATAGCGCAGCGGCGCCAGCACCTGGAACAGCCAATACCGTATGAAGATCGGGCGCTGCGGCAGCGGCACCCGCACCCAGTCCTTGCTTCCACTATCCGCTCCATCGAAGCGATCGGAAAAAACAGTGACAGGATATTGGCCCTGCAATCCATTCACTTCGGCCAGCACACAGCTTCCTGCCGGGCTATTGCTCGCCACGCTTAGATCAAACACCACGATCCTGGGTACCAACCCGGGCGACTCAAGTTTGCGCATGGGTGCGGCTGCAGCGGGGAAATTTCCGGGATCGGTCATGGTCGTTCCAAAGGCATACGTCCAGCATCAGCGCTTTACAGCCTGCTGCCTGGAAAAAAATGAGGTCAGGATTACTTTTGCATAAGGCCACACCCAGAAAAGCGGCCAGAAGAATCCTGCATGACTGCGGCAGAAGACCCACCAGCTCGCGGGAGGCAAACCTTTGGGAGACATGATTTTCTTCCAGCGCTGCGTCAACGGCAGCGTACGATCATTGAAGCTTCCCTGCGCGAAATTGTCGTTATCACAGCGTCCCGCAAAACCGGGCATGACCCAAATCGGGATACCCGCCTTACGTGCGCGAAAGCCATAATCGTTATCACCCATGCCATGGCGAAACGCACCATTCAGCAAGCCAATTCGAGCAAACACTTCCCTTGGAACCAACACACAGTTTCCATTCATGGTTTCGGCAGGCTGCGGCGTTGCTGCTGGCACGACTTTCCGCAGCTTGAATCTGCCCATGCCTTCCCCAGTCACAGCGCCACCGTAACTCAGCTCGCCTCGCGCGTTTTGAGTTGAGCCGACGACAATCCCGGGTTGCCCTGACGTTTCACGAATCCATGCGTCGGTCTCAAGCAGGTGAGACAAGGCATCGGGATAAAGCAAAGTGTCGTCATTCAGCCAAAGCACATAATCCGGTTTCAGTTCCAGCGCCCGCTGCCAGGCACACAACATGCCGCGGTTCCAGAACAGATTCCCGTCACCCCTTTCGATCACAACGTCCTGAAATGCCGCACTCACAGCCTCTGGGGTGCCATCCGTGCTGCCATCGTCTGCCAGCAGCACGTAGCGAGCATAGCCATCCGGCAGCTCACAGGACATGAAATGTCCGATCGAGGCCACAGTTTTTTCGCGCCGGTTATGGCACGTCATCAACGCAATGATCAATTTCATCGTCATGGGCGCCGGACTTCCTTCCAGCGCACCCAGGCATACCAGGCCATTTCAGAATTCATGTGTGGCTGACTCGAAAAAATAAATCGCGGGGTTGGGGGTGGCCAGCATGCTGTTCGCATTTCCAGCAATGGAGTTCGATCCGAGCCAGCGCGGAACGGCAACCTGGCTGCTGACAATGCGCAACCCCTTGGGTACGGGCACTTCGCGCATTCCACTCGCAACGGGATTCCAGACAATGGCAAAAGGCTTTGCGTCCTTCTCGCCCCAGCATATCGTTGGATTTCCTGCCTGTATGTTGCAACGATCGGGTCTTGCACCCAGCAACCAACGCTGCGCCAGCAGCATGGCATCGCGTGCTGGGTAGTGCTGGCCCGCATGGTCAACCATGCCCGTTCTGCCGTGATCCCAGGAGTAGTAAAAATGCCGGTCTATCCCCGCAAACGCACTGAGCACCATTTGCCGAACCATCATGGCTGCAGCTTCTTCGCGTGATATGCGTTTATGTGTTTCCTTGGGCACAGGTTTGTCGGCTGCGTGTACTTCAACACCGGTTTCAGTGTTCCACAACGGCATGTGCGCAACGCCGTTTTTGCGCATGGCCGCGCGAACCTCCGCGATATCCCGCAGCATACGGTTCTCGTCATCCCAGGCATAAAAGTGATAGGCAATTGCCTGCACATACTCACGGCCACCCGCTGCGAGAAACATGTCCAGGCGATCTGCCCCGTTTACAAACCCCGGAGCCAGCAGTATGGCGCCGGGGTCTTCCTCGCTTAAAACCTGACGGGCGATGCGTGCCATTTCGACCATATCGGCCACGCTTCCCGTGAAAAAGCTTTTGGCATTCCGATCGCGTGCCAGGTCGGAGAACTTTGGCTCATTCCACAATTCATAGCAGCAGACTTTGCCGCGATAGCGCCGCGAAATGACCCTCACATATTCGCGCCAACTTTCAAGAGAACGTGGTTCCGCCGCGCACCCCCTGCCATAGCTGCACTCCTCGTCAGGCCGAGCAGACGCCCAGCCCGGCGTCGAGCCCAGCGTGTACAGGACTTTGGCGCCATGCGCATTGGCTTCATTGACGTAGTAATCAAGCCTGCTGAATTTCCATACGCCCGGGGCCGGCTCCAGATCTGCCCAGCGGGTGCGGCTATCCCACAAACGCACCATGCCGAAATTGAGCGGTGGCCAAGGGGTTTGCGTCGCCCCCTCACCGGGCAACAATTGAAGGCGGTGAAAATGGATACCGAAGAAACCGGCATCCACGATTCTGGGTGCGCCGGGCGTCAGGGTGGTTCCATGCGCAAGGGGTGCTGCAGCCAGCGCCATCAGCGCAGCCAGCAGGAGAAACGAGAGCCCGCACATCTTGCTGATCTCCCCCACCCTGAGGCGGTTGCCAAGCAACGCCGGCAGATCGCAGATGCAATCGCGCGGGATGCCGCCCAGGGGCGGTCGCCAGTCATGACTGGCCATCAGTGTCTTCATGACGCGTTGCTCGCCACAGGCCGCGCACCGATTCCGCTGGCGGGCTTCTCATCGGCAACGGGCTTTTGCTGATATTGCAGAATCAGGCCAAGAATGACGCCCAGAAACAAACCTTGTGTATAGGTGGGTGAATAGGGAATGTTGTAGAGCGCGAACGACATCACCACGCCCAGCATGGCGTAGCCCGTCAGTTTGTCATGTGGTCCGCCTGCGAGTCGGATGGCGCCTCGGAACAAGTAGACATTGAAGAGGAGGAACGCCAACAAGCCCACTGCCCCCGTACGCAACAGCAGTTGCACATAATAGTTGTGCGGCGAATGCGCGACCTCTTTCCCTCCCTTGGCCTCCGTCCGCTCGAATCCGCTTCCATATGGATCGCCGACCAGCCAGGCTCGCGGCCCGGAACCTGTCCATTGCTTGAACAAATCGTCCCAGCCTTTGACCCGGCCCACGAACGTGCCTTCCGTCGTGCTGGTGGCCCTCACGGCCAGGTCGGCCACGGATGAGGTTGCGTCGCTGAACTTGCCCGTGGCCAGAAGTGGGCCTGCGATCGCCGCTGTCACGGCAACGATCACCAGCATGCGGCTGGCCAGTTTGCCCTGGTTTTGCCGCACGATGAAGAAGGCCAGCAGTGCCGGGAGAAATGCAGCCACCCACACCGAGCGATGCTGCAGCACCAGCACCGTCAGCGCCAGCAGTGGCAACGTGAAGTACCAACGCGCAAGGCTATTGCCCACTGCCATGGCATACACCAGCAGGATCACCGCCAGCCCCAGCAACCAGGTTTGCTGAGAGTTGATCACGCGCAACGCGATTCCAGTCACGTCCGCATAGCGCCAGATAGGCTCGACCCAGTCCAGGCCAATCGCATCGGCCAGCCAGCGGTACCAGACCACCAGCATGACCAGCAGCACAACCGTAAACAACCAGCCTAACAAGCGGGCAACTCGCTCGCGCGGCCAGGCAAAGCTGGAAAAATAGAAAATCCCGGTCATGAAGTAGAAATCGCTGCGAAACTCGACGCCTGCAGTTGTGCCGTTTTTGACCAACCCCCATAAAAAGGCGACCGCCATCACACCGGTCAGCATCCACAACGACTTGGGCAGCCGAACAGCCGCATCAGGACGCATCAGACGGATCAAGGCCACGAGCGCCATCGGCATGAACAGCAGATCCTGCGGATACACGACAATGCCAAGTTTCAAGCCGAAAAGGTACACCTGTGCGGTTTCCACCAGAAACAGCAGCAGGACCGCCGCAGCGCCAACGAGCGGCGACATGAACAAACCAGCGACCAGGAAAACCAGGCCCAGCGCGAACAGAAACGCGATGACAAAAGGCAGCGCGGTGAAGAAGCCACCCAGCAGGGTGTACACGAACTCAAGCATGGGAACTCACCTGCATTGCCGCGCTGATATGTGGAAACTCAGTCATAAGATCACCTTCACTCCACCAAATGGCGGATTACTTTTGCAGGGTTCCCCGCGCAAATAACTCCGGCCGGAATGTTCTTTGTCACAACAGAACCCGCCCCAATGACCGAACCATTTCCTATTGACACCCCTTTCAATATAATCACCCGTGCACCTACAAAAACGTCATCTCCGATCTCTATAGGCTCAGCAGCAGCCTCTGTTTCGCTTCGATATCGACGCCCCTCAGGCATCAGGGGATGAAAATCAGTGTCGCTGATGATGACGTCCGCACCAACAAGGCAACGCTGGCCTATGCGCACCGATTTGGATGCACAAATAGTGGTTCCGCTCAGGCCACTTTCAGCCCCGATTATGATCGAGGCATTTTGCCGAAGCGTCCGCAGTATCACAGGCTTCGACACACCTAACGCGGTGTGTCGTGAATCGGAACACAAGCTGACTTTACTGTTGATTACGATCTTCGACCCGGGGTGCCGTTCAATGATGGGGACACCATAACAATAAACCGCACCTGATGTTTCAATACGCTTGGAGAGAAATAACCCCTTGGAGTGTATATTCCAGCGGAGTTGTCTCAGATACTGCGGATATCTGTTGAACGCCAAAATGTTCATTTGCTTATCCGGTAATCTTCAATTGCCTTGCGATACGACTTTTCATAATTTTCGGCAATCAAGTCGGGCGAGAAAGCGCGTACCCGTTCAGTTGCCGCCGCTGAACAACGTGCATACAGTGTTACTTCGCTCGCCAGTCGCAGGGCAGCAGCGGCGACGTCTTCCGCACGGTTAATGTCCACCACCAGCCCACCTTCGCCGACCATCCACGCGACCCCGCCACTGTCGTTCCCGCCGACCACCGGCAGACCTAGCGCCATGGCCTCGGCAATGCCCATGGGACAGGATTCCCAGCGCGAGGGATGCAGCATGACTGTTGCATGCTTCAGTTCCTGGATGAGTTGCTCATGAGGCGTCGGCCCATGAAACACCACGCCTTCCGCGAGCTTCTTTTTCCTTGCCCACGTCTGAGCCAGGCCTCCCGGCTCGTAGTGCACACCAAACAGGTGATACGTCGCGTGGGGCAACTCGCGACGTATCAGGGCGAAAGCACGCAGGGCCGTACTGACATTCTTCAGGTTCATCCAACCGTTCTGCACCGAGATGAACCGGTGAGGCTCGCCCTTGGCGGGGGCAGCACGCGGCTGGCCCGCAACCTGAAAACTCTGGTTCAAGGGGTTGGGGATCACCTCGATAGGGGTGGCGGTATAACTACTCAGCCGGGTCTGGAGAACGGGAGAGACCGCGCTCAGGGCGGATGCCCGACCGAGTGCCTGCCGAGCCATGAGGTAGCGCCCAAAACGGAAAATATTCCGGAAGAGCTTCAAAACCACCAAAGGATCGTCATGAGCAGTGGCCAGGTGAGGGATGCCGCTGTCGATGGCCACCAAGGCGTATTCATAAGTCCAGTGAGCGTGTACGAAATCCGGCTGGACCTGCGCCAGGATCTGGCCCATGGTGCGCCGCTCGTAGCCGTAGAAGTCCAGAATGCGGCCCATGCGGCCATGCGACGGCCGCATGGAATGACGACGGGCCGGGCAACAGTGAAATTCGAAGCGCTCGCCCCTCAGGCTGAGCGGATGAGCATCGCGCGTCGCTTCAAAACCGCCACCGGTAATGGCGATCACTTCATGTCCTCGCGCCAGCAGGGCGCCGATCAAGGTGCCCATGAACGGTGCGCCAGTAATACCCGGCGGGAAATCGGCAGGCGGAGGCTCGGCCAGGTAAGGCGCAATGCCAGCGGTGGCGATGGGCCCCATCAAGGCAATCTTCATGAGTCCGTCCCAGTCAACATACCCACCCAGCGCCGGCCCAGCACATTTGGCGAAAATCGAGCCAGATAACGCTGCCGGGCGGCATGGGATATGGTCTGCCACGTCCCCTGGTCTTCGAGCACGGCGATCAGTTTTTCTGCACAAATTTGGGCATTGTCGAGCGGCCATAGGGTGCCCTCGACGCCATCATCGAACACCTCGGGGATACCGCCGACCGGCGGCGCAAAGACGGGCAGCCCACAGGACATGGCTTCGACGAGGACGATGCCGAAGCTTTCCATGCGCGCGGCATGGACATAGGCGCGGTGCCCCGGCAGCAGGCGCGAGGCGCCCGACACGTAGCCGAGGAACTCAACCTGGTCTGCAACGCCAAGCTGCATGGCGAGGGCCTCCCATTCCTTGCGGCTGGGGCCGTCTCCTGCAAGGGTCAGACTATAGCGGTGCCCCAAGCGCTTGGCCTCGGCAAGCACATGCAGCAGGTAGCCCTGATTTTTTCTGGGCTCGAGCGTGCCGATCGAGATGAGGTCGGCGCGCGGCGCCACGTTTGCCGGCTGATCGACCTCGTGCTCAAGAAAGTTGGTAATGACGGCCTGTTCGACGCCGCCCATGTCGGGGTTACGGGCCAGCACGATGCGGCGCATGGCATCCGAGACGAAAATGACCTTGTCGAGTTGGGGCAGAACTTCCTGCTCGATGCGCATCAGACTGCGCCAGAGCAATCCACCTTCGCGAGTGTGGCCGTTGAGTTGATGTTCGTAGGCTTCCGAAATATTGAAATGCAGGACCGCCACGACTCGAAAGTCATATCCCTCGCGTCGCAGGGCCAGTGCAGCGCGCGCGCTCAGCGGATCCTGCGCATAAATCACCACCTGCCGCCCTTCCAGTTCGCGCAAGTGCTTCCGCAAGCGGGCACTCAAGAAGCGGAGCGCAAATGCACGGTGCCACAGGACGGCTTTTTCCGGATCGAACTTCTTCAACGTTTGCGTCACCAGGGAGGGCAGCTTGCGTATCCAGCGGCTGACCTGATACGGCTCGGCCAGTCGCACTTCGTAGCCCTGGCTGCGCGCAAATCCCGAGACGGCCCGGGCATGCGTCTGCACGCCACAAAACCCCTGTTCGGGCAACAGGCTGGCAACCAGGATCACGGGGTCCTTCATGTGCTGCTCCAGCGCAGCAGCAGGCTACCCACGCGGGGAGCGAGATGCGGCCGCGCCTTATGCATGAGCGTTTTCGCTTCGGCGCAGAAAATCCAGCGGCCCCACAACCCGATGGCTAACATGACGGTGATCGCGACGGCACCCATCACCACGATAAAACGCAAGCCCGGATGCGGCAGCGCGGCGGCCAGCCAATGATCAGCCGACCAGGTCAGCAATGCGGCCAGCACAGCCAGCAGCACGGGGCCCACCAATGCACGCAGCAGCGCACTGGCAGGCGCCAAGACCAGGCCGGCGGCCAGACGTGTCACCAGCCAGGCACGCAGTAGATAAACGCCCAGCACGGCCCACGCCACGGCTGCCAGCGAAATTCGGGCAGCCGCGATCACGACAACGATCAATACGATGAGACCGATTCCCTGCGATACCGCCTCCATGCCAGCTCGGCCCATGCCCTGCATCATCGGCCCACCCAATGCGAGCATGGCATTGACTGGCATG
>JAGXGP010000006.1 GCA_024636775.1 Hydrogenophilales bacterium | reverse complement strand
GCTTGCTCGGACCACGGTGCAACATACTCGCCCAGCACCAACACCAGCAACGACAACACGATCCCGATCACGGTAAAAATGCCCGCCACCCGCCAGTTCGATAATCCTGACACGCGCATCACCGCATACTCGGAATTACCCACCAGACGTGACAGCGCAAACAGCGTGCCGATCAATGCCGCCACCGGCAGGATTTCATAGAGATGGCCGGGAATGTTGAGCAGCACCACGATTACCACCTGCCCCAGCCCATAGTTGTTGCGGCCCAGGCTGCCCAACTCCTGCAGCACATCAAAAAAGGCAAACAGCACCATCAGCGCCAGCAGCACGAAACCTGAAGCAACCAGCACTTGCCCGGACAAATAGCGGGCGAGCAGGTTCATGTTCGCCTCCAGCTAAAAGCGCGCTGCCGGGTACGCAGGTAAAACAGGACGAATACCGCCAGGAGCATCAACAGATGTGATGTCAACATGCCGGCCCAGGGGTTGAGCTTGCTTTGCGCCACCCAAGCCTGAGACAAAGACAACAGGTTGTTGTAGATGAAATAAAGCAGCAGCGCGACGATCAGCCCGTAAGAACGACGCGCGCGCGTGTTGACGAAACTCAGCGGAATGGCCATGACGGCGAGAACGATTGCTGAAAGTGGCACGCCTACACGCCATAGCAGTTCGGCACGCGCCTGTGGTGAGGCATCCTGAATCAGCTCGGAAACGGGGGCCTGGCGCACCCCGGTTTCCTTGCCTCCGACAGCCACCGGATCCAGCCGCATCCAGTAGCGCTCAAACTGCACGATACGGTAGTCGAGTTGCCCCGGTATGCCTTCATACCGCCGCCCATCCTTGAAAACCAGGTACCGTGAACCGTCCGGCATTTCTGTATGGTCCCCTTCGCGTGCAACCACTAGACCCAGTTGACCGTCGATGCGCGACTGCATGAAAACGTTACGCACGATACCGGTTAACGGATTGAGCGACTCTACGTAATAGACACGCTGCCCCGCACTGGATTCCGCAAACAGGCCTGGCGCGACCAGGGCGCTTTCGCTGCGACTGCGCAATTCCTGGCGGTATTCGTATTTCTTGGCTTGCGCCCAGGGATTAAGCACCAGCGAAAGCAGCAGGATCACCAGTGAGAACGGCACGGCGAAAATCAGCACCGGCCGGATCCATTGTGTGAGCGACAAACCGGCGCTAAACCAAATCACCATTTCGCTGTCTCGCCACATGCGTGACAAGGGCAACAATACGCCGGCAAACAGCGCAATTGTCATCAGTACGGGTAAAAAATACAGCAGCGAGAAGCCGAGAAAAGCAAGCACTGCTTCATTGGCGAGTTCACCCCGTGCCACGTCACCCAACAATCGGATAAACAACACCACCAGTGCTATCGCGATCAGCACCGTCAGAACGGCGCCGGTAGCCAGACCCATCTCGCGAGTTAACGCACGGCGGTAAATCATCTGAAAATCCGGGGGGGGAAGTGCGTGCAAAAGGGGGCGTTTTGACAATCAGCCTCGCCTGCGCCAATAATCACTCGAACAGCAAATTGTATTATTTTGAGCACAGACATGGAAAACAAAGAAATCGAACTCGAATTTAGCATAAAAAGCGGTGCGCCCGAAAAGCAACGCACGGCCTGCGTGGTGGTTGGCGTGTTTGAAAGCCGAAAACTTTCGGCACCGGCGACGGACATCGATCGCGCCAGCGATGGCTATCTGTCGGAAATTTTGCGCGGCGGCGACATGGAAGGCCGCGCCGGCAGTACGCTGTTGCTGCACAAGGTACCCAACATCCTGGCGGATCGCATTTTGCTGGTCGGCCTGGGCAAGGAACGCGACTTCCACGAAAAAGCCTACCGTGATGCCATCGCCTGCGCTGTCAAAACCTTGCGCGACACCGGCTCGATGGAAGCGGCCATCACTTTGAGCGAAATTCCAGTCAAAAAGCGCGATGTCACCTGGAATATCGAGCAAGCCGTCATCGCCACTCAGGATGCGCTGTACCGCTTCGACCACATGAAAAGCAAATCGAGCGAGGCACGCCGTCCGCTTAAACGTGTGATTTTTGCGGTTTCACGACGCGGCGAGCTCAAATATGGCGAAATCGGCCTGACGCGCGGCTTGGCGATTGCGCATGGCATCAGCCTCGCCAAAGATTTGGGCAACACGCCATCCAACATCTGTACCCCGGAGTATCTGGCCAACGAAGCCCAGAAAACCGCAAAAGCACATGGATTCGGCTGCGAGATTCTTGATTACGATGCCTGCGAAAAACTCGGCATGGGCTCCTTCCTTTCGGTCGGCAAGGGCAGCGACAAACCCCCACGTTTTATCGTGCTGAAGCATGAAGGCGGGGCCAAGGGCGACAAGCCGGTGGTGCTGGTCGGTAAGGCGGTCACCTTCGACGCCGGCGGCATTTCGCTCAAACCCGCAGGCGAGATGGATGAGATGAACTACGATATGAGCGGCGGCGGCGCGGTCATTGGTGCCTTCCGCGCCATCGGCGAGCTGGGACTCAAGCTCAACGTCGTGGGCCTGATCCCCGCCTGCGAAAACATGCCCGACGCCAAGGCCAACAAGCCGGGCGATATCGTCACCTCGATGTCGGGTCAGACCATCGAGATCCTCAACACCGATGCTGAAGGGCGCCTGATCCTGTGTGATGCCCTCACTTATGCCGAACACTTCGATCCCGACGTCGTGATCGATCTGGCCACCCTGACCGGCGCCTGCGTCATCGCGCTGGGCGCCCATCCCAGTGCGCTCTACAGCAACCACGACCCGCTGGCACGCGAAATCGAACACGCCGCCGACCATGCCTGGGATCGCGTCTGGCGCATGCCGTTGTGGGATGACTATCAGGACCAATTGAAAAGCAGCCTCGCCGACATGGCCAACATCGGCGGCCGCCCGGGCGGCTCCATCACCGCAGCATGTTTCCTGTGGCGCTTCGCCAAAAAATACCACTGGGCCCACCTCGACATCGCCGGCACCGCCTGGATCGGTGGACGCGAGAAAAAAGGCTCGACCGGTCGGCCCGTCTCCTTGCTGGTACATTTTCTGCTGAACCGAACAATCAAGTGACCGAGATCATTTTCTACACCTTTGCCGACAACCCGTTGGACGTTGCCCGGCGCGTTGCCAGCAAAGCGCATGGCCAAGGCAAGCAGGTCATGATTTATGCGCCGGATGCCGCGGTGGCCGACAGCATCGACCGCCTGCTGTGGACCACGCCTGTCTTGGGCTTTGTGCCGCACTGCCGTGATGCCGACGCACTGGCGGCGGAAACCCCTGTTTTGATCGGTGCCAACCCCGATGCCCTACACACGGCTGACGTCATGATCAACCTGCATCACGAACACCCCCCCGCCTTTGCCCGCTTCGAACGGCTGGTCGAAATCATCGACCAGACCGATGCCGGGCGCGAACGGGGTCGCGAGCGTTACCGTTTTTATCAGACCCGCGGCTATGCACTTCAGTCGCACGACATGCGTAAGCACGCGGGGTAAGAGACCACAATGAGCGACAGCCCAATTTTGAGCAAAATGGATGCGCTGCTTAAAAAGCATCGTGGCGGCGGGGATATCCCGCAATCGCCGGACGTCACCGAACCCGCAGCCGAGCCGACGATGGCCCCTGCACCGCGGTCCACTCCGCCTGCTAATGCCTGGCTTCCGGTTTTGACCCAAGTGATTGAGCGCGGTACCCCCCCTGTTGTTGCAGCGCCTGTTGTGTCGCCAGCCGCAGTGCACCCTCCTGCACCCGAGGTGTCTCCCGAGCAACCCGCACCCGCCGCGCCTTTACCCGCAGCAACCGAGGCCGACGCCTCCCAGCTCATCAATACCGCCCTGGCCGAACAGCTCATGAGCGAGCTAGGGCCCCGGTTATCCGCCGTCATGGAACAACAGGTTGCATCCGAATTACGCAAGAACCTCGATCAAACCGTGGCCACCCTGCTCAGCCAGCTCGATGTCAATGTGCGCGAAATCGTGCGCGACGCGGTGGCAGAAAAACTCAAGAAGCCGCACGACCCCTCGCTTTAAACACACATTTCCAGGCGCTCCTGGTGCAGACCATTGGTATTGGCTGAACTTGTTTCAGGCTTTTACTGGTCTTGGCCAAGGTTTCTTTGGGATAATCCCCCCTTTGCCCGCTCGCCATGGAACTCGCCAAATCCTTCGAACCCGCTGACATCGAAAAGCGCTGGTACGCCCAATGGGAAAGCGCCGGCTATTTCAAAGCCGGGGACCACGCCGAAGCCCCCGCCTACTGCATCATGCTGCCGCCGCCCAACGTCACCGGCACGCTGCACATGGGGCACGCTTTCCAGCACACCCTAATGGACGCCCTTGTCCGCTATCACCGCATGTCCGGTGACAACACGCTATGGCAACCGGGCACCGACCATGCCGGTATCGCCACCCAGATCGTGGTGGAACGCCAGCTCGACGCACAAGGCGTCTCGCGCCACGAACTGGGCCGCGACAAGTTTCTCGAAAAAGTGTGGGACTGGAAAGAGCACTCCGGCTCCAGCATCACCCGCCAGATGCGCCGGCTCGGCACCAGCCCCGACTGGAGCCGCGAGCGCTTCACCATGGATGATGGCCTGTCTAAATCGGTTACCGAAGTCTTCGTCCGGTTGTATCGCGAAGGCCTGATCTACCGCGGCAAGCGCCTGGTGAACTGGGATCCGGTATTGCAAACAGCCGTCTCAGACCTCGAAGTTGTCAGCACCGAAGAAGAAGGTTTCATCTGGGAAATCAGCTACCCGCTGGAAGACGGCTCCGGTTCGCTGACCATTGCGACCACCCGTCCCGAAACGCTACTCGGCGACACCGCGCTGGCCGTTCATCCCGAGGACGAGCGCTATCGACACCTCGTCGGCAAGACCGTACGCCTGCCGATCGCCGAGCGCAGCATCCCGATCGTCGCCGACGATTACGTTGACCGCGAATTCGGCACCGGCGTGGTCAAGATCACCCCGGCGCACGATTTCAATGACTGGCTGGTCGGTCAGCGTCACAAGCTGGTGGCCATCAGCATCTTCACGCTCGACGCCAAGATGAACGAGCTCTGCCCCACCGAATATCAGGGGCTGGATCGTTACGACGCGCGGCAGAAAATGCTCGACGCCCTGCAGGAAAGCGGCCAACTCGTCTCCGCCAAGCCGCATAAACTGATGATCCCGCGCGGCGACCGCACCCACGCCGCGATCGAGCCGATGCTCACCGACCAGTGGTTCATGAGCATGGAAGGTATGGCCAAGCAGGGCCTGGAAGCGGTCGATACCGGCGAACTGAAATTCGTGCCGGAGAACTGGACCACCACTTATCGCCAGTGGCTGGAAAACATCCAGGACTGGTGTTTGTCGCGGCAGCTGTGGTGGGGGCATCGCATCCCGGCCTGGTACGACGCCGAAGGCAACTACTACGTAGCATACGACGAGGCCGAGGCCCGCAAACAGGCCGGTGGGCGCGAGCTGACACAGGACGAAGACGTGCTCGACACCTGGTTTTCATCCGCCCTGTGGCCGTTCTCCACACTCGGCTGGCCCGAGCAAACGCCGGAACTCGAACGCTATCTGCCGACCTCGGTGCTGGTCACCGGTTTCGACATCATCTTCTTCTGGGTCGCGCGCATGGTGATGATGTCCAAGCATCTCACCGGCAAGATCCCGTTCCATGAGGTGTATGTCACCGGCCTGGTGCGCGACTCCGAAGGCCAGAAAATGAGCAAGTCGAAGGGCAACGTGCTCGACCCGATCGACCTCATCGACGGCATTGCGGCAGATGATCTGGTCGCCAAGCGCACCAGCGGCCTGATGGATCCCAGAAAAGCGCCCAGCATCGAAAAACGCACCCGCCGCGAATTCCCCGAAGGCATCGCCGCATTCGGCACCGATGCGTTGCGGTTCACCTTCGCCAGCCTCGCCACCCACGGCCGTGACATCAAGTTCGACCTGCAGCGCGCCGAAGGCTATCGCAACTTCTGCAACAAGCTATGGAACGCCACCCGCTTTGCGCTGATGAACCTGGAAGGCCACGACTGCGGGCAGGACGCCAGCCAGCAGATGGACTTTTCTGACGCCGACCGTTGGATTACCGCGCGCCTGCAACAAGCCATCACCGACGTACATGCGGCCTTCAAAGCCTATCGCTTCGACCAGGCCTCGCGCGCCGTCTACGAATTCGTGTGGGACGAATACTGCGACTGGTATCTGGAACTCGCCAAGGTGCAGCTCAACACCGGCACGCCCGAGCAGCAGCGCGCCACCCGCCGCACGCTGGCCAGCGTCCTCGAAACCACCCTACGCCTCGCCCACCCCATCATCCCCTTCATCACCGAGGAGCTGTGGCAGAAGGTCGCTCCGCTCGCCGGCGTGTCCGGCGACAGCATCATGCTCGCGGCCTATCCGCAGGCTGATGCAGACCAGCTTTACCCCGATAGCGTCGCGCGCATTCAGACCCTGAAAGAACTTGTCAATGCCTGCCGCACCCTGCGCAGTGAAATGAGCCTGTCGCCCGCCCAACGCGTGCCGCTGGTCATCGAAGGGGATGCTGCTGTGATCAACGCGCTGGCACCATATATCAGCGCACTCGGCAGGCTTTCCGACGTCAGCGCCGTCACCACGCTTGCCGACGCTGACGCCCCGGTCGCCCTGGTCGGCGACATGCGGCTGATGATGGTGGTGGAAATCAACAAGGACGAAGAACGCGCCCGCCTCACCAAGGAAATCGCGCGGATCAAAGGCGAGACGGCCAAAGCGCAAGCCAAATTAGGCAATGCTAGCTTTGTCGACAGAGCCCCCGCGGCCGTCGTACAGCAAGAGCAGGCGCGGCTGGCTGACTTTGTCACCATGCTGGAAAAACTGGAAGCCCAACATGCCCGGCTAGGCTGATTTGCTCTTGTAGTACCCAACAAAAAAGCGCGGTTCAAACCGCGCTTTTTTGTTGGGTGGCGAAGTCATGGCGGTTAGCCTCCCCGCCTGCGCCGCATAAAAAAGCCGGGGACATATGTCCCCGGCTTTTACTCAGCCTGACTGATGCTGAAAATTACATTTTCCAGCTGTACTGGATGCCCAGAGAATTCTGATACATCTGGATCTTTTCAGTCCCACCAAAATTGGGGGACGAGCCGGACACATCGTTCTTGAACGCATGCATGTAGCTCATGCTCAACTCGTTGCCCGTAGCGAACACATGGGTAAGGCCGAGCGTGAGGTGATCCTTGACGATACCGGGAGCCAGGATGTTGAACGTCACATCGCTGGAACTGATCGGATTTTCGCCGTGATTGTAGCCGGCACGCAGTGTCATCTTGGGATTAAGCTTGTATTCGACACCGACCTTCCATACGTCGATATCAGACCAACCAAAGCCCGCACCATTATCCGAACCCAAAGCAAATGTTGCACTGCTCGAGTTGGAAATCGACTTCACACCGCTATAGTTAATGCGCTGAAAATCGACCGCAAACTTCATGACAGGGGTCGCCTGCCATGCCAAGCCCACGTTGTAGTTCTCGGGAATATCGAAGCCACCTTGTTCAGCGAACAGACCGGCATATTTGCCGAATTCGTCGAATTTCATTTTCGACGCATAGGCGGCACCGACCGTGAGTGTCGGCATGATCTTGCCCATGTAGCCGAGGCGTACACCATAGCCAATTGAATCATCGTAGCCGCGGTTGGTCAGATTGGCGGAATCAGAGGAGTTGGTCGAAAAGCCTTGCAGACCTTCTGCCTTGAAACGCTGGTAGCCCAGCAGAGGTGACACACCAATCGAATGATTTGGGGCGACCTTGAACGCCGCTGTGGGTGCGACGATCAGTTGCATCAAATCCACACCCAGCTTACCGGAGCCACAGATCATGTTGGCCGTACCCGCGCCAGAACCACAATTAAGTTGGCCGCCAGCGTAGTCCGAGTTCATGCCACCGTTGCCATATACCGTCACACCGAGAGCCAGCGTGGAAGACATCTGCTTGGTATAGCCAAATTCCGGGATCAGGAAGTACTTGCTGTCGCTGTCGACTGACATGTCCAAGCCGGTGGAGCCGCTACGGCTGGCTTCGCGGCGGGGACTAAACAAATCAACACCGAGGTCCAGGCGGTCTCCAGCAAAGGCCATCGACGCTGGGTTATTGGCACCACCGAAGGCATCATCTGAGGACGCAGTCGCCGCGCCACCCATACCTTTGGCTTTGATGCCATAGCCATGCGAAAAATAACCATTGGTTGCGTAAGCGCTGCCAGCCAGACCGGCCAGTGCCATGAATGCGAATAATCGTGTTACTTTCATTGTTGTCTCCTATTGGGTAAAAATACTACAGTTAGAATTATTGAGTAGCTGTTGTCGGAGGCTACGCTGGCCCTTGTGTTTAGACAAGAAAATTGGGGTAATCGGCGAAACTGATGCCAGGATGTGTGGTACAAAAGTCACACTAAAAAAGGGGCCGAATGAATTCGGCCCCTTTTTCTTGAACTGCAATCAGCTATTTAATTAAATAAACAGGCAAATATCAGTCTCGCCCGCGAATTCGAAGAAGGTGGCTGCGCCGCCATATTCGAGTCCATCGATGAAATCAGAATGCTTGAAGCCAAACAATTCAACCGTCATTTGACAAGCAATAAATTTGACTTCAGCTTCATGACACAGTTCACGCAGCTCGGGAATAGTCGCAACGCCATTATTTTGGATGGTCTGCTTCATTAACGCGGTCGCTACATTCTCATAGCCGGGTACCAAGGACTGGATTGCATTAGGCATGTTCCAGTTGATGTCCTTGAACCATTTGGGACCGAATGGCATTTTCATCGGCATGCCGGGGTTGCCCAAAGGGCTAACTTTGAGAACAGACAGGTCTTTGCGGACGAGCTGGAGGCCATAAAAGGTAAAGAAAATCTGGGTTTCGTAACCCAACGCTGCCGCCGTGGAAGCCAGAATGAACGGGGGATAAGCCCAGTCCAGCGTGCCTTTTGTGGCGATAATTGCCATTTTTTTGGTATCCATGCTCAATCTCCTGTTTTAATTAAAAAAAACAGCGCCGCTTGTTCGAGGCAATTTCTCCAGGAACCAACGACGCTGCTTTTAGCCGCTTAAATTACTTTTTCTTCATGAAAAAAGTGAATTCGCCGCCGGCTTCAGCGGTTGAAAGCAGTTCGTTACCGGTCTGCTTGGCAAACGCGGCAAAATCCTTGACCGAACCTGGATCGGTGGACAGGATTTTCAGCACTTGGCCACTTTCGACCTCACCCAGCGCTTTTTTGGCACGCAAAATAGGTAGGGGACAATTAAGGCCACGAGCATCAAGTTCTTTTGAAAATTCCATACTATTCTCCTTACATTAATGTACTAAAAAAAGCTGCGGTACCATAAACCAGAAGCCTCCCTATTGCAATCGAAATTCAAGCGCAACAGAGAAAAGAGTCGGCATTTCTTGTCAAGTCTTAACCTTGGCGTCCATTCGACTGAATCAGCGCGTTACCTGAACGTGCCCAAGCCATGATCCCACCGGCCAGATTGTGCATGTTTTCATACCCTTTAGAGGCCATGAACGCACAGGCCTGAGCGGAGCGTGCACCAGAGCGGCAGTAAATCACAACGGGTCTATCCTGAGGTATATCAGCTGCGCGAAGCGGCAACAGATGCAATGGGATATGGATTGCACCATTAATCACACCTTGAGCCACTTCTGCCTCGGTACGTACATCAATAAGATGCGCGCCCTTGGATGCAAGTTCCTCTACGTAGCTGGGATCGATTTCTTTGAAACCGGATAATCCAAACATAGCTTTATACTCCCGCAATGGAGAAATTAGTATTTACTAATATACCCCGAACCGGAAGAATAACCAAACTCACCCCTAGTGCCGTCTTAACAACGCTGAGCGCCGTGATACAGGTTGACCACATGGCGTGCTTCCGCAAAGAAAAGCCAGCGCTCAACTGAAGCCCCGACAAGACCCGCGACTACTGCAACGATAGCAGCCATTTCCCCACCGTGCTGATTAAACACCCACACGAGCATCAAACCGGGCAATGCAAAACCCAGCACAAAGACCACAACTTTGAGGAGTCCCGCTTTCTGGCGTGCAATCTGAAACCCGAATTCCTCGGTCAGGAAGGTGCCATGGGTGTGTCCTGTGTCCAGAAGCTTAACCTTGGCACGGGTCAGTCCGGTTGCGGTGTTGATCGTCGGCGAAAGGCCTGGGCTGCCGATCCAAAAGTAATAGATAGCTTTCAGCACAGCTGCGATGGCCATGATCAGCGCCGACATCGCGATGTAAGGCAGGGTTTCGAGACCGGAGACCACTGCGCCCAGTAGCAGTAACAGGCTGCCGCTGGCATAACCCAGCGCCAGGTAGTTCGCAGGGACCAACGGACTGTTCCACTGACGGATGGTTTTCAGGCAGGCGTAGATCATGCCGGTCGAAAACACGGTGATCCAGGCCAGAATGGCAGCCAGAAAGCCACTGGTATCACGAAGCCAGGTGGGTGCATCGAACCAGATGCTAACCAGATAAATCAGTGCCAGCGGCATGAATATCACGGCAAACACCCCTTCGCGCGACAGCCACGAGGTACGGAACCGATTGAACGCACGCCAGGCATTTTTCGGGTTTGCGAGGTGAAAGGTGGACGACAACAGGCCAAACACGATCAGGCCCAAGGCGATCAAGCCGCCAATAACCAATTGCTCACGGCTGAAGCCGCCGCCAAGTTTGAATACATCGGCAATAAACAACAGCGAGAACAGGCCGAAGCCCGCGCCCGAAGCAACGGTAAAAAAGATAACTGAGAAAGCGGGATGCATGGATTCTCCTGGCGCTAATTATGGATGGAACAGCGCCGTTTAACGACGGACCAGCTTGTTGGCAAACTGCTTGATACTTTCCTTCAAGCCGCCTTTGGGTTTGGGCCCTATCGGGATCACCGGTTTGCTGCGGGGCGGCAAGTACTGGTTTGTCGGACTGTAATTCAGCTCCGGCATCAGCCCGTAGCCGCTACGCTCTCGTACTGTGCGTGACACGGCCGAATCGGGGTCATCGAAATCGCCAAACATGCGGGCATGGGCCGGACAGGTCAGCACACACGCGGGCTGACGCTCTTCGATGGGAAGTTCCTGATCATAGATGCGGTCGACACACAGGGTGCACTTCTTCATGGTGCCGCTGGAACGGTCCAGCTCACGTGCGCCGTAAGGGCAAGCCCAAGAACAGTAGTTACAGCCCATGCACTTGTCCTGATCGATCAGGACAATGCCATCTTCGGGACGCTTGTACGACGCGCCGGTCGGACACACGGTGACGCACGCGGCATCTTCGCAGTGCATGCACGACATGGGGAAGTTGATTGTCTTGTTGTTCGGATACTCGTCCATTTCGTAGCTACGAATCCGATTGAACCAAACGCCCGACGGCTCAGCGCCATAGGGCTGATAGTCGGTCAAGGGGCCGATGGTGCCGGAGGCATTCCATTCCTTGCAGGCGATGGCGCAGGCATGACAGCCTACACATACGTCGAGGTCGACGACTAATCCAAGTCTCATAGTTTTGCTCGCTTAATTTTTTAGGTTCTGCTCAATTCTGCTGGTCAGTTCTTTTCGTGATCGCGCGAGTCATAACGCAACACATCCGGGCGTTCGTAGTTATCGCCCGGCAATTTCTTCAACGCATCGAACTGCGGCCAGGAGCCGGTTTCATTCGGTGCAGCTTTTGTGATCTTCACTTTCAGATCGAACCATGCTGCCTGACCCGTCACCGGATCAGAATTGGTCACGCGCCGCTCGCCCGCCTTTGCAGGCAGCAACTCGGAAATCAAATGGTTGAGCAGGAAACCCTTGGTCGCCTCGGAGGCGTTGTCCTTCAAGCCCCAGGCGCCCTTCTGCTTGCCGATGGCGTTCCAGGTCCAGACGGTATCTTCCTGGGTGCCTTCCATGGTCTTGACCTGGCATCGGATTTTGCCGTTGTGCGACTCGACCCAGATCCAGTCGAAGTCCTTGATACCCATCTCCAAGGCCTTGCGCGCGTTCATGTACATATAGTTCTGCGCCATGATCTGACGCAGCCACACGTTCTGCGAATCCCACGAGTGGTACATGAACATGGGGCGCTGGGTCAGCGCGAAGAAGGGATATTCGTCCTTGTCCACACGCTGCTGTTCCAGCGGTTCGTACCACATGGGCAGCGGGTCGAAGTACTTCACCAGACGCTCGCGGTCGACCTGGTTGTTCGGCTGCGGGCCATCGTACAACCCCTGGCCGGCCAGGCGGAACTTCTGCAGCGGCTCGGAATAGAACTGCATGATGATCGGCTCAACCTTGCCGACAAAACCGACTTCCGCTGCCACATCCAGATAATCCTTGTTGGCGAAGCGCATGTACTTCTGGTTGTCAGGCCAGTGGTGCGCGAAGAAGCTCTGGTTCTCAATATACTTTTCCCACTGCTTCGGGTTGGGCTCGCCCTTCAGCGACTTGGTGCCGTCCTTGCCGCGCCAGCCGGCGAGGAAACCGATACCGGGCGAACGCTCGTAGTTAACGATGAAGTCAGTGTAGCCGGTGAACTTGCGGCTGCCGTCGGGTTTGGTAAAGGCGGGGAATTTCAGACGCCCTGCCAATTCGACCATCACCTCTTGCCACGGCCGCACATCACGGTCGGGTTTGATCAGCGGATGACGGATCGCGTCAGCCGCGGCATCCGGCTCTGAAATCGGACGATCCAGCATCGAGATCGTGTCATAGCGTTCAAGATAGGTCGTATCCGGCAGGATCAGATCGGCGAAGTTGGTCGTTTCAGAATGGAACGCATCGATGACCACCAGGAACGGTATCTTGTATTGACCCGGCTCATCGGGATCCTTGGCACGCAGCATGTCCTGCATGTTCGCCGTGTTCATGCTCGAGTTCCATGCCATGTTGGCCATGAACAGCATCAGCGTATCGATCGCATAGGGGTCATGGTTGACCGCATTGGTGATCACCATGTGCATCATGCCGTGCGAGGCTATCGGTACTTCCCAAGAATAGGCCTTGTCGATGCGCAGCGGATTGCCGAACTCGTCGATCACCAGATCTTCCGGACGCGTCGGGAAGCCGAGCGGCGGACGCGACAGCGGGGTGTTCGGCGCGTTGATGATGTCGATGTTGTTTTCCGGCAGCTGGTGCGGCGGGATCGGTTTTGGATACGGCGCACGCGCACGGAAGTTGCCCGGCGAATCGAGCGCACCCAACAGCATCTGAATCATGTGGATCGCACGGCAGGAATGG
>JAGXGP010000045.1 GCA_024636775.1 Hydrogenophilales bacterium | reverse complement strand
GGGTATTGTAAAGTGGTTTAACGATGCAAAAGGTTTTGGTTTTATTACTCCGGATAACGGTGGTGAAGACCTCTTCGCACATTTCTCCGCAATCAACTCCAGCGGCTTCAAGTCCCTGCAGGAAAACCAGAAAGTCAGCTTTGAAGTGACCACTGGCCCCAAGGGCAAGCAAGCTTCAAACATCCAAATCGTTTCGTAATTTAAAACGATCAGGAGAAAAAACCCCGGTTCGCCGGGGTTTTTTTTATTTGTGCCATTTGAAAATTGATGCCATTCGGGTATTTATACCCCCCGGTATGCATGGAGTTCACCATGGCGCTCAAAGCCACAATCTATAAAGCTGAACTACAAATCGTCGACATGGATCGGAATTACTACGCCGACCATGCGCCGACGATCGCACGCCACCCCTCCGAAACCGATGAGCGCATGATGGCGCGGGTGTTGGCCTATGCGCTCAACGCACAAGAAGGCATTGCCTTTACCAAGGGCTTGTTTGATGTCGACGAGCCCGAAGTGTGGGTCAAAAGCCTGACGGACGAGATCACATTGTGGATCGATCTGGGCCAGCCCGACGAAGCGCGCATCCGTCGTGCCTGCAGTCGTGCCGAAAAAGTGATTGTGTTGTGTTACACCAGCAGCTGCGAAATTTGGTGGAAGCAGATCGCCAGTAAACTGACACGACTGACCAACCTGACCGTACTGCAATTGCCTGTCGATACCAGCCAGGCACTCACCGCACTGGCCGAACGCAGCATGCGCTTGCAATGCATGGTCCAGGACGGGGAAATCTGGCTAAATAGTGATAAGACCAGTGTGCCGGTCACGCTGATTCCCCTTTATCCTGCGGCCTGAGATTATTTGGCCGGCGGGCAGTTCTTGATGCACAGCGTCTCGACCTGACGTTGCCCGCCACATCCCACAAAACAACTATCGTAGGTGGGCAGACAACCACAGTCGGCTTTGCAGCTTGATGCCTGCAACTGCGCGCGCACGCTTTCCCGTGTGGGCATGACCGGCTCCAGATAAGGCGGGGGGAAAGTCGGCATCATTCGCGTATACCAACCATAAGGATGACGATACGGGTAGCTATTCAGCCAGTCGAAGCGCATCTGCATTTCGTAGTGACGCAAGGCTGCGGCATAGTGCTTGAGTTCGTTTTCATAGTGTTTCAATGCTTCGGTGTAGCTCGCCTCCACCTGCGGCTCGATATCTTTTAGGCAGGTCTGGTAACGCGTCTGGCAATCGGTCTGGCAACCGTTCTTTTGCACGTCGCAACCTTGTACGCAGGATTGGCCTTGGGCATCCGTCGGCGGGATCAGGCGGACATGGGTTTGGTACTGAGGCGTGGCGCACCCCGCCAGCGCGGCGAACAAGGCCGTAGCGGATAACAGGTGTGTCAGGGCAAGTCGGCGCATCAGGTCATCCAAAAATCCTATGTCTGATCAAAGCATAGGTTGTTTCCGGATTATTGCGGGCCGAGAAAACGCGTTTCGAGTTCCTGCAGATTGAGTTCCTGCAAAATCTGCTGCAGCCGATCGCGCGCATTCTTGCGGGGTGAGCCGGTCTGAGTGGCGATGATGAGCTCGTTCTTCATCGAGTGTTCCCAGCCCACCAGTTCGGTGACGGTGATCTGATAGCCGTGTGACTCCAGCTGCAGGCAGCGCAGCACGTTGGTGAGCTGGCTGCCGAATTCACGGGTGTGGATGGGGTGGCGCCAGATTTCGGACAACGGGGTTTTGCCGAAAGATTCGTTCTTGTGTTTGCGCAACACCGCTGCGACTTCGGCTTGGCAACACGGCACCAGCACGATATGGCGCGCCTGCTTGGCGAGTGCAAACCGGATTGCGTCGTCGGTTGCCGTATTGCAGGCATGTAGGGCGGTGACGATGTCGATCTGCGCGGGCAAGGTTTCGGCAGTGATTGACTCCGCCACTGTCTCGTTCAGAAACGACATGCGGTCAAAGCCCAGACGTGCGGCCAGATCGCGCGACTTCTCCACCAGTTCGTCGCGGGTTTCGATGCCATAGATATGGGCGCCGGGGCGCGCTTTCAGAAACAGATCGTAGAGGATGAACCCCAGATACGACTTGCCGGCGCCGTGGTCGGCCACTGTCAATGTTTCCTGTCGGGCCTGCACCTCTTCGAGCAGCGGTTCGATGAACTGGCACAGATGAAACACTTGTTTGAGCTTGCGACGGCTGTCCTGGTTGAGCTTGCCGTCGCGCGTGAGGATATGCAGTTCCTTCAGCAGTTCGATCGACTGACCGGGACGTAATACATCCGCCAGCGGATCGACAAAGGTCGTCTTGGGTGTGGCAGGGCTGGCGCGCTTCATGACGTGCCCAGCAATCGTACTTCGCGCTGCGGGAAGGGAATGCTGATTCCACGCGCGCGGAAGCTTTCCAGCACGGCCTGGGTAATATCGCTCGAGGTGTCGTAGTAGTTGTCAACAGTGGTCCACGGGCGGATGGCAATCTCCACACCGGAATCGGCCAGGGACAACACGCGGATCAAGGGCTCAGGTTCCTGCAGGATTTTAGGGTGCGCAGCGAGCAATTCACGGATTGCCGCCAGCGCCTGTTTGATGTCGGTGTCGTAGGCGACGCCGACCATCACATCAAGCTGGCGCAGCGTGCCGAAGTTATGCAGGATCTCGCCGACGATTTTGCGATTGGGGATGATGATGCGCGAATGATCGGGGTGGCTCAGCACAGTGTTGAACAGATGGATGCCTACTACGGTGCCTTCCTCGTCGGCGATCGAAATGTATTCGCCCACCTGAAACGGCCGCGTAAAAATAATCGTCAATCCCGCTGCCAGATTGCCAAGCACGCCTTGCATCGCCAAGGCTATACCCGCACCCGCCACACCCAGCCCTGCCAGGAGCGGAAGCAGTTCCACCCCCAGATTTTGCAGCGCCATGATGACGAACAGCCCCATCACCATGGTGCGCATGATGCGCACCAGCAACTGGCACAGCGCTTCCGTCAGCCCAAGCTTGGCCAGCATCGAGTAGGTGAGCTTGCCTATCCAGCGTCCGACATAAAAGCCTGCTGCCAAAATCAGCAGCGCTACCACCAGCTTGGGCCCGAACTGAATAGCGAGGTCGATCGCAGTTTGTTGGGCGTGTTCCAGCATTTGTAATTGTTCGTCCATGGTCGGGAAATGGCAGAAGAGAAGCCCGAAGGGTATCAAAACCCCCAGCAAGGCAGAACTGCTTCGTATAATGCCGTCTTGCTGAAAGGGTTTTGCCGTGTCTGTCGTTAACATCTCCTGCTATAAATTTATCACCCTCAATGACCGTGAGGCGCTCAAGGCCGACCTGACCGTACGCTGCGTGGAACTGGGTCTCAAGGGCACCATTCTGCTTGCGCCAGAGGGCATCAACGTGTTCCTGGCGGGCACCCGCGAGGCGATAGATGCTGTCATCGCGCATTTGCGGGGCGACCCGCGCTTTGCCGACTTGCAGCCCAAGGAAAGTCGCTCCGACGCGCCGCCATTCAGGCGGATGCGGGTGCGGCTGAAAAAAGAAATCATCACCATGAAGCACCCGCTGATCCGCCCGGAATCAGCGCGGGCGCCCGCTGTGGCCGCAGCCACGCTCAAGCAATGGCTGGACCGTGGAACGGACGACGAAGGCCGACCGGTAATCATGCTCGACACCCGCAACGACTACGAAGTCGCAGAGGGCAGCTTCGAACATGCCGTCGATTACAACATTGAAGTGTTCAGCGAATTTCCGGCGAAACTGGCACAACATCGCGACGACTACGCCGGCAAAACCATCGTGTCATTCTGCACCGGCGGCATTCGCTGCGAAAAAGCCGCCATTCATATGAAAGAAATCGGTCTCGACCACGTGTACCAGCTCGAAGGCGGCATTCTCAAATACTTTGAAGAGACGGGTGGCGCGCATTACAACGGCGACTGCTTTGTGTTCGACGAGCGTGAAGCGGTGAGCGCGGATTTGCATCCGGCTGCTGGGCGGGTGCATCGGTAAGGGTCGGAAATCGGCCAATAGCCGTCATTCCAGCATTTCTCCAACAGCAGACATTCTGTCCGGATTATCATTACATATGCGGACAGACAGCCTCGACGAACCAACCATGAATCAAGCAGTTATGGCACATCAACATGTTCTGCGAATTTTAATAATACAGACCGGTGGGTCTGGTGAATAACTGTTAGGGGTATTCATGTCCTTGCTAGCGGAGCTAAGAGATTTACTACCCACACCAACAGCGCGATGGTCAGCGCTCCTGACCAGTACGCTGCTACTACCCGCATTCCTTGCACCACGTTTTCTGCAGCCCCTTTTAGCGCCCACAGCAACAGAGGCAGCGGTAGTCCTAGCGCAACTGCTAGTGCCAGCATTGTTAGTTCTATTCTTTGCATCTCTTTCCCTTGTTTCAGTTATTCGCGCATACCGCGAGCAGTCCAAACAACATGTTCTCGATCTACAAAAACAACGAGAGCATTCCCGAACACCGCTTAATCTTTCAACCCAACACATTGTTTAGCCCAACCCCTAACCCGGCGCTCAACCTCGCTCCCTTTGGTCGCTGGACGGCGCTAAAGCGCCGCCGGTTAGCTCTACGTTAGGCCTCACAAAATGCGAGTCATGCTGGTAGTTGCTTTCCTCGTTGGAACCGCAAATGCGGCGAGCTTTTCAACCGAAGTTGAAAACTCGTTTCAGTGTAACTACGAAGGGAACCAACAAGAGATGAATGCGTGTGCCGTGCGTGACTACAAGAATGCGGATTTCTTGTTAAACGAAAAGTACAAGGCAACCATTTCCAAGTTGTCTCCCGAGAAGCAGAAGTCTCTTCGTCATCAGCAACGCTACTGGCTTCAAAGTCGAGATCCACGCTGCAAAGCGGACGTAAAGCAATCGGAAGGCGGTTCCATATGGCCGCTGGAGTACTTCAGTTGCCTGAAGGCCGCAACTGAACTCCGCACAAAAGCTGTAGAGAGTTGGGCTCCCAATCCGTGAGGCCTAACCCATCAATCGAGAGGACAAACATCGGCAGGCCGGTGTTTGTTCTCTCATCTCAAACATTAGGTGCCTAAGGACATGACTTCGGCAGGTTTATGCGGCAAATTATGAAAATAGTATTGGCTCTTGCTGGCCTTTTGATTTTTAGCAGTCAGGCCAATGCAGACTGGTACTACTACGTAATGAAGGTCGTATGCACAACGCAATCACTGCACATCATTGATTACTCGGCATATAACGAAGAAGGCCAGACGCGCGCGGCCGAGCCCGGTGCAATTAATGTCGATAAACTCTCCACTTGGAAGCACACGCCCGACGACTTAAACGTACCAGATAAGCCACTCCCACATGTCACGACCTGCAATACCTCAGCGGGAAAATACCAAGTGGTGCTGACAAATGCAGGTGGCGGCTACTTGGGCCCATACCCCGTGATCAACGTGCGTGAGATCTCCAACCCAAAACAACCTGCCGTTCTTATTCGCAATTTGGCGCTAGATAAATCATATGAGTACAAGCGATACGAGATTCTCTTCTCACGCAAATATCCAAAAGGACAAATCATTGAAGAAAAACAATGTCCAGACTGTTGAACGGCTAAGTGGGGTGTCACCTAACCCGGCGCTCAACCTCGCTCCCTTCGGTCGCTGGACGGCGCTAAAGCGCCGCCGGTTAGCTCTACGTTGAACGTCTGCTTTTCAAACCAACCTAGTTCCGCAAAGGGTCAACAAGAGTCATTTCTAGTCCAAATAAATTCACTTCATCCCAACGCCCGAATCGACTGCATCGGCGGCACCCGCGTGATGTGACGCGTGGTGAGCCAGCCGCTCATGCCGACCAGCAGTGCACCTGCAAGCGGCAGCGCAAGCCACAGCCAGGGATGCAAACGGGCGGGCAGTTCGAACAGTCGGTCTGAGATCAGTGCCATGGCGATTTCGGCACAGGCGCTGGCGAGCAGGCCGGCTAGCAGTCCTAATGCCAAAAATTCGCTCCACAGGCTTTTCGCCAGATAGGCGCGCTGGGCCCCTAGTGTTCGCAGCAGCACGGCTTCTTGCTGCCTTGCGTCGAGGCTCGCCAGCAGGGTGGCGATGACGACAGCCATGCCGGCGGCGAGCAGGAACCCCAGCAGCAGTTGAATGGCGCCGATGATTTGGTCGAATACGGCTTCGATGTTGGCAATGAGTTTATCCAACGCGAGCACGGTGACGCTGGGAAAAGCTTTGACGAAGCCGGGCAATATGCCGGATGCGCCGGGCGGAACGTACACACTGGCGATGGCGGCGGCGGGCAAGGCGTCGAGCTGGCCGGGCGCGAAGATGACGAAGAAGTTGGGTTGCATCGAATCCCACTTGACGCTGCGGATGCTGGTGATGTGTGCGGTGAGGGTCTGGTCGCCAATCTGAAAGCCGAGCGTGTCGCCCACGGCAAGATTCAAGCGCTCGGCCATGCCGGATTCAACCGAGATAGCCGGAATGCGCTGGTTGCCATGCCATTGCCCGGACAGGATGGCGTTGTTGGCGGGCAGGGTGGCGGTCCAGGTGAGGTTGAGTTCGCGCCGCAGGGTATTGCTGTCGCGTAATTCCGGCGGCAGGGTGGAGGCGATGGGCACACCGTTTTTGGTGGAGAGGCGGCCACGCACCATGGGATAAAGCTCGGAGGCCTTGAGCTGGTGCTGTGACAGGTAGTCGGCCACGGCTGCCTGTTGGTAGGGCGCAATATTCACCAGAAAGTAGTTGGGCGCTTCGGGCGGCAGTTGTTGCTGCCAGCCGGCGATCAGGTCGCTGCGCACCAGCGCGAGCAGGGCCACCAGGAACAACGCCAGGGTGAAGGCACCGAGTTGTAGGGTGCTGTCGAAACGATGGCGCAGCAACTGCGCAAGGCCGAAGCGTACCGGGCCGTGCGACAGACGCTGGACGCCGCGTCCGGCGAAGAGCGCCAGCCGGGCCAGCAAGGTGAGCACCAAAACCAACCCGGCGAGTGCGCCAACAAATACACCGACCAGTTTGGCATCACCCGCATACCAGGCAATCAGCAACAGCAGTGCCGATCCGCTGACCGCAGCACTGATCCATGCGCCCAGCGGCAGCGGCGGCAAATCACGCCGCAATACGCGCAGCGGCGGCACACGGATCAAACGCATGAGCGCAGGCAGGCTGGCACCCGCCAGTGCCAGCAGGCCGCTGACGACGGCGATCCCCACCGGCGCCAGGCCAAGCGAGGGCAGTCGGGTGGCCGCATCGGGCAGGATCAGCAGCGCAAGCGCTTGCTGCATCAGCGCGCCGATCGCCACACCGATCAGGCTGCCGAGTACGCCCAGTGTTAGCAGTTGCACGGCATAGAGCGTGCGCAGTTGTGCCGTGGT
>JAGXGP010000044.1 GCA_024636775.1 Hydrogenophilales bacterium | reverse complement strand
CAGTCGGGTGGCCGCATCGGGCAGGATCAGCAGCGCAAGCGCTTGCTGCATCAGCGCGCCGATCGCCACACCGATCAGGCTGCCGAGTACGCCCAGTGTTAGCAGTTGCACGGCATAGAGCGTGCGCAGTTGTGCCGTGGTAGCGCCCATGCAGCGCATCAATGCCGCCTGGTCGTAATGGCGCAGTGCATGGCGATGGGCGGCGATGGCGATGGCGGCGACCGATAGCAACAAACTGATGAGCGCGGTGAGCTGAATGTAACGGTCGGCATTGGCGAACGCGCCACGCAGGGTTTCGACGCCTTCACGCGAACCGATCAGGCGCTGGGTGCTGTCGAGGGTGGGTTTGAGCGTGGCGCTAAACGCCGTGAGTTGATCGGGTTCGCCCGCAAACTGATAGAGATAGGTGACGCGGCTGCCGGGCTGCAGCACATGGGTTTTGCCGACTTCGTCGGCGCGCATGAATACGCGTGGGGCGAGGCCAAACACGCCACCGAGTTGACCCGGTTCTTCGGCCACCACGCCGGCAATGGTGAAGCTGGCTTCGCCGATTTGCACGCTGTCGCCCACCTTGGCTGACAGCAGCGGTAGCAGGTCGGGCGCGACATAAATCGCACCGGGCGGCGGTAGGGCTGGGCGCGACGTGCTTTCGGCAAAGGGCTGAAGCGCGATGCGTACGCTGCCACGCAGCGGGTAAGCCGCGTCGACGGCGCGCAAGGTGGCAAGTTGAAACGCATCGCCCTTGGCCACCATGCTGGAAAATTCGAGAGCTTGGCTTGTTGAAAGCGAACTGGTTGAAAGCGGCTTGGATTTCGCCGGGATGTTTTGGGTTAAGGATGCGGGCCAGCTTTCAATCGCGCGCGGGCTGGTAACCAGCAGATCGGCGCCCAGAAAAATCGCGCCTTGCTCGCCCATGGCGCGCTTCAGGCGGTCGCCCAGAAAGCCGGTGGTGCTGACGCTGCCCACGCCGATGATCAATGCCAGCAGTAGCACGCGCCATTCGCCGCTGCTGCGTTCGCGCTGTAATAACCACAGACCGAGCCGAAGAAATCTCATGCGATTGCCGCCTCGCTGGCATGGCCTGCAACCAGATGCAGGCGACGCTGGCAGCGCGACGCCAGTGCGTCGTCGTGGGTGACCAGGATCAGTGTGGTGTGGGCGGAGGCATTGAGTTCGAACAGCAACTCGATGATGCGTGCGCCGGTGTCGGCGTCGAGGTTGCCGGTGGGCTCATCAGCAAACAGTATCTGCGGGTCAGTTGCAAACGCGCGGGCGATGGCGATGCGTTGTTGCTCGCCGCCGGATAGCTGGCGCGGCGTGTGGGCAGCGCGGGCAGTGAGGCCGACGCGTTCAAGCCAGTGCACGGCACGTTCGCGCGCATCGGCGCGACCGGCCAGTTCCAGCGGCAGCAGGATGTTTTCCAGCGCGGTGAGTGCGGGCAACAACTGAAACGACTGGAAGACGAAGCCGACGCGGCCGGCGCGCAGGCGAGCGCGGGCGTCTTCATCCAGTTCACTGAGACGCTCACCGAGTAGAAATATCTCGCCAGACGAGGGGTGATCGAGTCCGGCCAGCAAACCGAGCAGGGTGGATTTGCCGGAACCCGACGCGCCGGTGATAGCGAGGATCTCGCCGGCTTTGACGTCTAGCTCGACTTCGCTGAGGATGGTGAGGGTACTGTCGGCGGTGGACACCCGCTGTGACAAGGCGCGCGCAGTGACAACGCTTGGTGGTTGCGATGCGCTGGATGACTCAGCGGGGAACTGTGCGCTGTCGGGAGGCGTCATTGAGGTAGGTTCAATTTAAGGTGAGTGAATGAATTATCGCGTGTGGATGCTTGTTTTGCTGGGGCTGCCGGGTTGGGCGGCGGCCAGCCAATGCTCATTGTTGATTGTCGGCGACAGCCTGAGTTCCGGCTATGGCCTGAAAAATGGCGCAAGCTGGGTGGATCGACTCGATGCGCGCCTGAAGAAAAAGGCGCCCGACTGGCGCGTGATCAATGCCAGTGTGAGTGGCGACACCACACAAAATGGCCTGCAACGCCTGAAGCCTGCGCTGAAACGGCAGCACCCGCAAGGCGTGTTGATTGAACTGGGCGGAAATGATGCATTGCGTGGCACGCCACCCAAGGTGATCCGGCAGAACTTGGTCACTTTGATCCGTCAGGCCAAGGCGGCCGGTGCCTGGGTAGCCTTGCTAGAGGCGCCGGTGTTGCCCAATTACGGTAAGCCGTACGCCGATGCGGTGGCGAAGCTGTATGTAGAGGTGGCGCGTGAAGAAAAAATTATTCGTGTGCCGTGCTTTGTCTGCGGCGTAGGTATTACAGCGGGGCTGATGCAGGCTGATGGCATTCATCCCAACGAAAAGGCGCAATCCATGATGCTCGACGCGGTGTGGCCGCATATCCAGCCGAAGCTGAGTTGCCCGGCAAACAAGCCATGAGCGGGGCGAGTTGTCCCTGCGGATCGGGACGTGCGGTTGATAACTGCTGCGGGAAATTTCATGCGGGCACAGCCGTGCCGGATGCCGAGCACCTGATGCGATCGCGTTACAGTGCTTTTGTGTTGGGGCTGGAAGATTATTTGCGGGCGACCTGGCATCCCGACACCCGACCTGCCGGGTTTGAACTCGACGTTACACCGGCACCGCAATGGCTGGGGCTGACGGTCAAGTCGCACACCCCAGTGGATGAGCATCACGCCACGGTGGAGTTCATTGCGCGCTACAAGCTCAATGGTCGCGCCTTCAAACTGCATGAAACCAGCCGCTTTGAAAAAATGGACGGGCGCTGGCTTTACGTTGACGGAGTGATGCACAAATGACAGTTCAAACTGTACGGGTAAAAAAGCTGGGCCATGCGGTGTTGAAGGTACGCAGCCTGGAGGCATCGGTTCCGTTTTATCGTGACGTGCTCGGACTCAACGAAGTGGCGCGGCACGGCAACCAGATGGTGTTCTTTTCCTGTGGCGACAATCACCATGATCTTGCGCTGCTCGAGGTGGGCTCGAACGCAGTTTCACCTATGCCAAAGCAAGTTGGCTTATATCACCTGGCGTTCAAGGTCGGCGATTCGCTGGACACATTGCGCGCATTTCGCGACCATCTTGCGGCCCATGGCGTGGCGTTGGCCGGACAGTCTGACCACCGTGTCAGTCAGTCGTTGTATTGTCATGATCCAGACGGCATCATGATCGAACTGTACATTGACGCCGATCCCGCGCTCTCGCGCGACGATCCGGGAGCGGTTGCCTATATCAGGTCATTAACGCTTTAAAGCGTTTAACGGGCGCTCAACATCAGCCATACCAGCCGCCGCGCCAGTACGTGTTTGCGCGCTTGCTGGTCTGCGGCGATCAGATCGACACCCTTTTCCAGAGCCGGCTTAAATTGTGCGCTGCCTGATGCTCGTGCGGCATTACAGACGCCAGCCCCCCCGGTCAAATCCCGGACTGGGGGACGCCAGTTCTGCATGGGCCTCACCCAGATTCAACACCCCCACCATCCGAAGCGGCCGGTCAGGAAGAATATCGGGAGCATCCGCGGATAACAGACCCCCAAGGTTTGATGCCTACGCGACCACGCTCAGTTGCAGTCTGGTTCTTCCTTCATCAGCTCTTGGCGGATCGACAGCAATTCCTGCTGGCGCTTGGCGTCGGTCTCGGGGTAGTGCATGTTCAGGGCATTAAACGTATCCAGAATGATGCGGGAGACAATCAGCCGGGCGTTCTTCTTGTTATCGGCGGGCACCACATACCAGGGTGCGTTTTTTGTGCTCGTTGCACTCAGGCAAGCCTCATAGGCCTGCATGTACTGTTTCCAGAATTTCCGCTCTTCAATGTCGGCCATGCTGAATTTCCAGTTCTTGTCGGGCTCGTCGATGCGATCGAGAAAGCGCTTGCGCTGCTCTTCTTCCGAAAGATGCAGGAAGAATTTGATGATCCGGGTGCCGTTACGATGGAGATGGTTCTCCAAATCCACGATTGAGCGATAGCGCTCATCCCATATCGTTTTCTCGTCGACCAAGCCGTCCGGAAGCCCCTGGCTGCGGAGAATTTCAGGATGGACACGAACGATCAACACCTCTTCGTAGTAGGACCGGTTGAAGATGCCGATTCGGCCGCGTTCCGGCAGTGACTGCGTGGTACGCCACAGGAAATCATGATCTAGTTCCGTCGCGCTCGGATGTTTGAAGCTGAACACCTGGCAGCCTTGGGGATTGACGCCGGACATGACGTTGCGGATGGCGCCATCTTTTCCGGCGGCGTCCATGGCCTGAAAAATAAGCAGCAGCGAATAGCGGTTGGACGCGTAGTGCAGACGCTGCAATTCGCTTAACTCCTCCACCTGTTTTTTTAGCTTTTTGTGGTATTTCTTTTTTGACTTGTAAGCTGGCTCAACAAGCGTCGGCCACTTCTTGAGATTGACCTTGTCGCCTTCCTGTACCTGGTAATCCTTTGACTTGATTTTCATCACTATCCTTTCGGTCCTGGTTATGGCCCGGTCAGTGCCTCGAAGCCGGAGACGACGTCAAACAGTTCCTCGTCGATACCGCTCTGACGCAAGCGGTGAAACGTCCGGTTCAGGTCCTCCAGCAATTCGTCGATGTTTTTTTCAGCACGTTGCATCGCAGCCAGGCGGCTGGCGTTTTCGCTTGCCAGGGATTCGGCGCACGCCCTGAATAGCGAAACGAAAAGATATTCGCGAACCAGCGCCAGCAGCGTCTGCTCCCCGCCGTTCATGACCTCGGGCAAATTATGGGTCGGCCAACGGATGGCAGCCAGATCGCGCCGCCACAGGTTGTCCAGCGGCAGCAGCCGTTGACTCACGGGGGTGTAAATCGCCCCGGTCTTGGGGCGGTTATGAAACAGGTAAACCTGCGTGATCGCGCCCTTCTCACGCTGGGCTTCCATCTCGGTCAGAATCTGTCCGACCAGTGGCGTGATCGCGCTAATCGAGTTCGGCAGGGTAAAACTGCCGCTTACACTCAGATCGGTGTCTGCAAGACGCGATTGAATGCGTTCGCCAACTGCCCAGACCCTTTTTTCACCCGGCATGCTTGCCAGCGTCTGCACCAGAAACGACACCATGTCTTCGTTGAATTGCCCGACCAGTCCCTGATCCGAGCCAAACACGACCGCGCCTATTGCGCCATCGTCCTGCTGCGATACGTGCATCGAGGCACCCGCGGATGCGCCCTGCCGGAAACTTGCGGCCAGACCCAGTTGCACGGTCCGATAATAATCATCCAGGGCACGTACTGCGTTCTCGTATTGCCCGATGCTCGATGCGGCCATGGCCTTCATCGTGCGCACCACGGATTCAAGATCGCCGGCGCTGGCGATCTTGCGGCGCAGGCTCGCGGCGGTATCGCTCATTCCGGCTCGGAGGGTTCGGTCCAGTCCGCCGATGCCGCGGGCCGCTCGGCACGGCCCAGGGTGCTTTCGATCGATCGCGCCAATTTGCCGGAGGCGCCGTCCACGGCCTGGCCCAGACTCGCCGCCTCGTGCGTAACCGCCATGGGCTGGCGGCCTTGGATGCGGGCTTCCAGCAGGCAGCGTTTGTCATTCTGGCCGCTCTTGTCGGCGTTCTCGTCGCTCAGGTGCATCTCCACGCGTGTGATGTGATCGCTGAAACGATTCAGGGCGGCTTCCACTGTGCTGCGCAAGTGCGCCGCCATCGCCTCATGGACTTCGATGTTGTGGTCGGTGTTGATCTGGATTTGAATGGTGTTCTCCTGTTGGATGGTGCGTGACGCGATGTCAAGTTTAATGTTAGTAGGTTTCGGCTAGCGATTCGGGGGCGCGCAAATTCATCATGACTTCCCCTTGGGCAGGGTGTCGGGATTGGGTTTCGCTTTGGGTTCGGGAAGCGTTTCACGCTTCTGTTCCGGCTTGGGCTTGGCGGTCGCCTCGGGCAAGAATCTTTCGAGCGCATTGCGAGCGATCTGGATAACCCTCGCCCGATCTTCATCGCTGAGTTTATCGGCGGTATCGAATCGTGCGGTTACCTCATCCGGAATCTCAGCCGCTGCCTCGCGCACAGCTTTTTCGGCATCAATCATCTGGTCAAGCGGCACGTCGTCAAACAGTTCCGCAGTCAACGCCAGCAGTACGGCGATTTGTGCGGCCACGGACACCGGCGCGAATTCAGGCTGCTTGAGGCAGGCGCGGATGCGTCGCCCGTGCTCGATGAGCTTGTGGGTGTCTTCATCCAGACGGGCGCCGAAGCGGGAAAAGGTTTCCAGTTCCTCGAACTGGGCATAGGCGAGCTTGAGGTCGCCCGCCACCGCACGGTAGGCGGCACGCTGCGCCTTGCCGCCGACGCGCGAAACGGATTTGCCAACATCAACCGCAGGCAGCACACCCAATTCGAACAGCGACGGCGAGAGGTAAATCTGCCCGTCCGTGATGGAAATCAGGTTGGTTGGAATGTAGGCGGAAATATCCTGCGCCTCGGTTTCGATAATGGGCAGTGCGGTCAGCGACCCGCCACCGAGCTCCGCGCGCAAGTGTGTCGCGCGCTCCAATAACCGCGAGTGGATGTAAAAGATGTCGCCGGGAAACGCCTCCCGTCCGGGCGGACGCCGCAGCAGCAAGGACAGCTCGCGATAGGCGCGGGCATGGTGCGTAAGGTCGTCATAAATAATCAGCACGTCACGGCCTTGCTCCATGAAATGCTCGGCGATGCTGGTCGCGGCATAAGGTGCGATATAGGCGAGGCCGGGCGGATCGTTGCCTTCGGTGACGACCACGACGGTGTACGCCATCGCGCCATTTTCGCGCAAGGCGGCGATCACTTTGGCCACGCCGGACGCGCGCTGGCCAATGGCGCAATACACGCACAGCACATTCTGGTCGCGTTGATTGAGTATCGTGTCGAGCGCGATCGCGGTCTTGCCGGTTTGTCGGTCGCCCAGAATCAACTCGCGCTGGCCGCGCCCAACGGGGATGAGCGCATCGATGACCTTGATGCCGGTTTGCAAGGGAACAGTGACGGGCGCGCGGTCCATGATCGGCGGGGCAGGGCGTTCGACAGGCAGGCGCGTTCCGGAAAGCACCGGACCCTTGCCATCCAGCGGACGGCCCATGGGATTGATGATCCGTCCGATCAATCCGTCCCCTACCGGAACGTCCACCACGTGGTCCCTGCGTTCGACTTCATCGCCTGCTTGCAAGTGCCAGTAGTCGCCCAACAGAACGACGCCGATTTCGTCTTCGTCGACGTTGAATGCGATGCCATAGATATCGCCGGGAAACTTCAGCACCTCCTCAAACCCCACGCCGGGGAGGCCGGAGACTTTTGCGATGCCGGTGGCAATGCTGGTGATCGTGCCGACTTCCCGTGGCCTGAGTTCAGGCGTAAAGGCTTCCCGCGCCTGGCTTATTCCAGCAAACGCGCTGTCGAAAACGGCCTGGAGGTTCTCAGGTTCCGTGGTCATGGGTTCTTTGTTTCAGGATTGGCTTCTGGTTCCGCTTTGGCCTCAGGCTTGGGTTCGGCATTGACTGCAGATTCAGGGTCGGCTTGAGCTGCAGACTCAGGGGCCACTTTGTTTTCGGGGTGGGCCTCTGGTTCAAGTTCCGCATTGGCCTCAGATTTGACTTCGGACTTGGGCTTGGTTTCAGGTTCAGGCTCGGTTTTGACGGGTTTGGGCGTTTCGTTCCGAATCTCGCGCTCCGCTTCCTCCCAGTCCTGAGCTGCCAGCCCCTCCTTGCTGCCATGCTCCTCGTACAACGCATAGGCTCGCTTGCCAATCTGCTGGGTCAAGTCTGACGGTTTCTTTGCCTGGGCCTGGGCGGTGTCCTTCTCTTTCAGCAGTTCGTCTACGCCTTTTTCCAGCGAGCCCAGATAATCCGCAATGCTCCACGCCACTTTTTGTCCATTCGAGGTGAGCTCAATGCCGCTGATCAGGTCTGGCGCGGTCTCGAACCGGACTTGAATGTCGGCCGAGAAGGTTTCGTTAAGTACGTTTTGGATGGCGGAGCGTTGCGCCGCAGGCAGGTCAAACGTGCTGCGCACGATCGCAGGGTCAGAGGCTGACTTGAGGGCCACGGCGAGTCCTGATTTTGTCTGGTTATCCATCTCGCGCAGGCGGCGTACAAACACGTCACCCATGCGTTCTTCCAGGCTTGTCTCGGCGAGATCCGTCAGCGCCTTACGCGCGATGGCAATCACTTCCTGTTGGGCCCGGCGGCTGAGGGCCTGATTCAGGTGATGGGCATCGTTTCTCAGCGTTTCCTGCCGCTTGGCACTCAGGGAATCGGCCGCCTGCCGCGCTTCGTCCAGGAGCCGTAGGCGTTCAGTTTTTGCTTCCTCTGTTGCCTTGTTCATAAGCGCGGTGCGCTGCTGCTCGAACGCTTCGTTCTTGTGCTGGAATTCGTCCCGCTCCTGTTGGGCTTCGGCCTTTTTCGCGTCGGCGTCTGCCAGTTCCTTGGCGATCCGCTTCTCGCGTGCATCGATGGCGTCAAGGATGGGCTTGTAAAGAAAGCGCTTCAACAACCACACAAGAATGAGGAAGTTGACGACTTGCGCGCCGACGGTAAACCAGTCGATCAGCATGGCTTATTTTCCCGCGGCTTGGGCGATGACGAGGTTCCAGAACGGGTTGGCGAAGATGAGAATCATCGAGACTACAAAGCAGTAGATGGCGGTGGATTCGATCATCGCCAGGCCGACGAATAGCGTCCGGGTGATGGTGGCGGAGGCATCGGGCTGCTGCGCCAGCGAGGTCAGCGCCGTGGCAACCGCTTTGCCTTCGCCAAGCGAAGGTCCAATGACCCCTATTGCAATGGTCAGGCCGGCAGTGACAATTGATGCCACCGCGATAATGGTCATGCTATCCATGTTATCTCCTTTAATAATCGTGGTTCATGCTTCGATGCTGGCATCGGGTTCAGGTTTGGGCTTGCGGACGCGCGTGGCGGCTGCGATGTAAACCGTGGCCAGGATGCTGAAAATGTAGGCTTGCACCATGCCGGTCAGCAGACCGAGCGCGCTCATGACGATTGGGAAAATGAAGGGCGTGATGGTCAGCAAAATGGCGAGAATCATCGTCCCGCTCATCATGTTGCCGAACAGGCGGACGGCCAGGGCCAGGGTGCGCGAAAGCTCGCTGATGATGTTGAATGGCAGCATGATCACTGTCGGTTTCAGGTAGGCATGAAGATAAGTGCCCAGCCCGCTTTTCTCAATGCCGAACAGCGGCACCGCCACAAACACGCAGATCGCCAGCGCCGCGGTGGTCGAGAGCGAACCGGTCGGCGGCTCATAGCCGGGGACGATGGTGAACAGGCTCGCCATCGCGACAAACAGGAACAGGGTGCCCAGAAAGCCGAGGTATTTTTCTGGCTGACTCAGGCCGACTTCTTCAATTTGTTTGTTGATGCCGGTGACGATGATTTCCAGCAGATTCTGCCAGCGCGAACGTTGATGGCCTGTGGACAGTCTGCGCGTAACGAGTTTTGAACCGACCGCAAGCACGAACATCAGTCCCCATGTGTAAGCGATCGTGGCGTTGAGTTTAAATACCCCGTATTGCCAGAAAATGATTGCGTCGGGGCTAAGGTGCATGGCCGGCCTCCGGTGCTATTTGTCCCGCCTGTTCCGCCTCCCGGGCGAGCCGCATCGCGATCAGGCGCGCGGCGATGAACCCGATCAGTCCCGCCAGCAGCCTCCGCCAATCGTCCCCCAGGATGAAATAGAACCCGAGCACAACGATGCCCGTCCGCAACAGCAGGCTGCCGAGAAACCAGAGTGCGACCCGTTCAGACCCCATCGCCTTGCGAACCGTCCACCACAGCCCACCGAAAAAAAATGCGCCGAGCATGATGCCCGCGATCAAAGCGGATGCCAGGCTCAAGGCTTCATTCATGGTCAATCTCCTCTTGCTCGCGTATTTCCCTGTCTTCCCTGGCCACCCAGTGCCACGCATTAAAGCAACCGAGAATCAAACCAACGGCCAGCAACATCAGTGTCCAGGAATGGCCTCCTGGATAATGTTTGTCCAGCCAGAGCCCGAGTGCGGCACCGAGCAGCGTGGGCACCACTACCGACCAGCCCACCAGCCCCATCATGCCCAAACCGGACCAGACGGTCTGCGTGACATGACGTTGCGCCTTGAGCTTGCGTGCTGCCTTCTCGCCAATCTGATGGCTGAATTCCGTCTCGGCCGGCGTGGGCTTGATTTCCGGTTCTTCACTCATGATGAAACGCCGCGAAGCGCCGGACAAATCCGCTTTCCAGTTTCGCCAGAACCGAACGCACGCTTTTCTCCTGCTCATCCAGTTCCAGAAACTCCTGCTCGACCGACTCGCGCAACTTGCCGAGATCGGCGCCCCCGATCGCGTTGCGCACGGAGACCAGGACGTCGGTGCCGGTTTTGACCAGAATGCCTTCATCGACGGCGATGTACACCTCCCCTTCATCTTTGGTCTCGAAAACCAGTATCCCCGGCGCCAGTGCCGCCACGCAATCAAGCCGGTGCGGCAACAGTCCGAATGCGCCGTCGCGCGACTCTGCGACGATGCGCGACACGCCGGTCTTCTCGGCGAAGACTTTGAAGGGCAGGAGAACCTTAAGATTCATGCGTGCTGTCGGCATGTTCGTCTGCGGGTTGGGGCTCCGGATCGGCCTGGGCTTTGGTCTTCGCTTCAGCGATCGTCCCGATCATGTATAGCGCGCTCTCCGGCATGTCCTTGAACTCGTCACGCAAGATGCGTTCACAGCCGTCCAGTGCATCGTCGAGGCTGACAAGTGTGCCCTCAAGGCCGGTAAATTGCTCGGTGGTGAAAAACGGCTGGGTGAGAAAACGCTCCAGCCGCCGGGCGCGACCAACCACGTTGCGATCCTCCGGTGAAAGCTGCTCCAGGCCGAGCATGGCGATGATGTCCTTGAGGTCCGTGTATTGCGCGAGTGTGCGCCGGATTTCCTGCGCGAGGGCATAGTGCCGCTCGCCGATGACGCCGGGCGTGGCCATTTTGGAACTGGACTGCAACGGATCGATGGCCGGATAAAGCCCTTCGCTCGCGCGCTTGCGCGACAGCACGATCGACGCTGAAAGATGCGAGAAGGTATGCACCGCCGCCGGATCGGTGAAATCGTCCGCCGGCACATACACCGCCTGGATCGAGGTGATTGCGCCGGTATCCGTATTGGCGATGCGTTCTTCCAGTTGCGCCAGCTCGGTGCCCATGGTCGGCTGGTAACCCAGGCGCGACGGCATCTGCCCCATCAGGCCGGACACCTCCATGCCCGCCTGGATGAAACGAAAAATATTGTCGATCAGCAGCAGCACATCGCGATGTTCGTCATCGCGAAAATATTCGGCCATCGTCAGCGCGGCATGGCCAACGCGAAAGCGGGCGCCCGGAGGTTCGTTCATCTGGCCGAACACCATCACCATGTTCGGCAGCACGCCCGCTGCTTTCATGTCGCGGTGGAGTTCCTCGCCCTCGCGGCAGCGCTCGCCGATACCGCAAAAAATACTCACGCCTTCCTGTTGCCCGACCATGTTGTGAATCATCTCGGTGAGCAACACCGTCTTGCCCACGCCCGCCCCGCCAAACAGGCCGGCTTTGCCGCCGCGTTCCAGCGGCATCAGCACATCGATAAGCTTGATCCCCGTCTCGAAGATCTCGGATTTTGTAGAACGGCGCGCCAGCGCCGGTGGGGCCCGATGGACGGTGCGCCATTGGACGTCCGTCGGAGCCGCCTGGCGGTCGATGGCGTTTCCGAACACATCGAACATTCGCGAAAGAATTTCCTTGCCTACCGGCGCCTTCAACGGTCCGCCCGTGGAATCCACGACCATGCCGCGGGCCAGTCCCTGGGTGGGGGTCAGCGCAATGGCTCGCACGTGGTGCGCGTCGAGTTGCGCCAACACCTCAATGGCGATTTCCCCTTCCATCGCGTGCAGCAGGGTGTAGATGGGAGGCAACTGATCATCGAAGCGAATGTCCACGACACTGCCGCGCACCGCGACGACCACGCCTGAATTCGCTAACGCACTTTCGGCTTCAGACTGCATGGGTTGGCGGGCTTTTTCGGGCGGACTCATGGGGTTCTGTCAGGCCTCGTCCAACCACTTCCGCGCCTCAGCGGCGTCGGCGTGATCGAAGTAACGGACCGTCGCTTTCGTGAATGGCTTGCAAAACGTCGCCATGCCATGTTGCCATTTGTTTTCTCCGACCATCGCGATCTTTTCGATGTCGTCAAAGTGATGAATCGCAAACTTGGTGTCCTCCCACATCGCACTGGCTTCCCAGCCGTGGAAATCGGTCATGTCAAACAGTACGCGCATCTTTCCGTGCTGCCGAACGAGTCGTTCGAACTCAGGCACAAATTGCGCGTAATCCGCTTCGACCAGCTTACCGCTGACGTGAACGGCGAGTGTTTTTCCGCCGTTTTCTTCACTGAGTTGAATGGTCATCCTGGGCGCCTTTGATTTGATTCAGCTTATGAAAACTCCGGGGAGCGAGTGCCAACTCGAGGGAGGATTTCTTTACGTCTAGCATACGCCAAAGAATGTCCTTGCCGACCGGCGCCTGCAATGGCCCGTCAGTGTCTTTCACCAGCATGCCGCGGGCGAGGCCTTGCGTGGGCGTCAGCGCAATCCCACGCATGCGATGCGCATCGGGCTGGGACAGTGCCTCGATGACGATCTGTTTTTCCGCTCCTGTGCGCAGCACCGTGTATATCGCCGGCAATTGTCGATCGAACCGAACATCCACGACGCTGCCACATACCGAGACGACCGCGCCGGAATTTGCTAAACGGGCTTTACGTGGCGTTTCTCTGTTCGGTTTCATAAAACCATGCCTTCTCTTCTCTTTTTCGTTATGGATTTGGTTCTTTCGTCTGTTTCTCGGCGACGGTTGCGGAAGCACCCGGCAAGAGATTCTCCCCTTCCTTCAGCGGTTGTGCCTGCCGTGCCTGTTCCTTGATGACAGTGGCCTCGCTGTATAAACCGGCTTCCGCTTTCGTGGACACCACATCGAGTTCTTTATGCCGCGCTTCAGCGGAGAATCGTTTCCCCTTTTCAGCAGCGTGCACCTCTGCTGGTTTCCCCTCGAGCATGGTGATGGGGATACCTCGCGGGAAGACAACCTCCCTGGCCTCGTCGGGCATCGAGATGCCATGTTCCTGGAAGGCACGTTTCACCAGCCGGATCACCGAAGAACGCACCTTCAACCAACTGTGTTCGCGGCCGTTGATCCAAAAGTAGACGCGCAGGTTGACTGTAGACGCCCCCAGGT
>JAGXGP010000043.1 GCA_024636775.1 Hydrogenophilales bacterium | reverse complement strand
CTCCATGCCCCAGATTGCGACGAGGGTCTCTGCCGGAACGCCGTAGCGTGCTGCGAGGGGCTCGACAACAGGGCGCAGTTGCAGCAGCTTGTCCTGGCCACCGGCGATTCGCTGCACTGGCAGCGCGTTGTCGAGGTAGACCCATACAGGGCGGGTGAACTCGGGTTGCGCGTTATCCAACTCGATGACGCGTGGAACGAGCCGGACATTGTCGAATGCGATCTGGAGCGTGGCCTCATCGATGCCGGCTGCGCGTGCGCTCGTCCTGAACTCATCCACCCAGCGCGCAAACGCCTGGCTGTGTTCGACATCAATGGAATGAGCTCGCGTCAGGTCGGCGCCGACCGTCGAGGAAGCCGGCGCCTGGATTTGTACCGATGGTGCCAAGGCGCAACCCGCAACCGCGACGATCGACAGCAGCGCGGGTACAAGCCAGCAACGAGTTGAAGCTGGAAAACGAAAAAGTATTTGCATTCGTCCCATTCTCAGAAGTGGCTCCGTTTGTTTGAACAACTTTCCCCGATTTATAAGTGGACTCCGGGCGGGTTGCCAAAGGTCCAGAGTTGTCCACGGCGGCGGTGGGCAACTCGGGGTGCACCAAGGATTCCATTTTATGCAGCCTCGGACAGTTTTGGCAGCAAGTTCAGGTAAACATGCTCGGGCGTGATCCGCTCCAGATTGGAGTGGGGCCTTTGGGTGTTGTACCAGGCGAAATAGTCGGCTATGTCGGCACGCGCTGCATTGACACTGTCGCATGCCTTGAGGTACACCCTCTCGTACTTCACGCTGCGCCAGATCCGCTCGACAAACACGTTATCTCGCCAGGAGCCGCGCCCGTCCATGGACAGCTTGCAGCCTTTGGCCAATACAACCTCTGTGAACTCATCGGCCATGAACTGACTGCCCTGATCCGTGTTGACGATCTCCGGCGTGCCATACTGTGCAAGGGCCTCTTGCATGATCTCCCTGGCGTGACAGGCTTCCAGCGTGACGGCCACGTTGTGGGTCAGCACCCGGCGGCTGGCCACATCCACCACGGCAGTGAGATAGACAAAGCCTTTGGCCATTGGGATGCAGGTGGTGACCAGTGCCCAGACCTGGTTGGCGCGGATGATGAACAGTTTGCGCAGCAGGTACGGATAGATCTTGTTGCCTGGTGCAGCTTTGCTGGTGCCGGGTTGGGGTGCCAAGGCCTCGATGCCCATGCGCTTCACGAGCGTTCTGAGGTGACGCCGCCCGACGTGTACGCCCTCGCGGGTGAGTTGATCACGTAGCATGCGAGCGCCCATGAAGGGGTGCTGCAGATGCAGTTCGTCAATGCGACGCATGAGCGCCAGGTCAGCATCACTGGCTGGTCGAGGAAGGCAGCACACCGTGCCCCGACTGATGCCCAGCAGCTTGGCCTGGCGCGTGATGGACAGGTCGTGCTTGCGGTCAAGCATGGCTTTGCGCTCAGCAATCCCGCCTTGGCGAGCGCGCGCTCGAAAAAATCGTTCTCCAGCGTGAGCTGCCCGATCTTGGCGTGTAGCGGCACTAGGTCTATGGGCTCCTTCTGTGTTGGCGCACCACCGAAGACGTCGGCGGCATGATCCAGCAGTTGGCGCTTCCATTCTGTAATCTGGTTGGCATGCAGTTCAAACTGACTGCAAAGCTCGGCCATTGTCTTGTCCTCGCGCAAGGCGGCCAGGGCCACCCTGGCTTTGAACGCCGGCGTATGTGTGCGACGGGTGCGTCGCGCTGATTTCTTGACCATCGAAAACTCCTTCTTGCCCAGCCGTCTTTGGCCGGGCTTTATGCCAAGAGTTCCCACTTATTGCGCGGTTCAAAATTCCGGTCCACTTCTCGCCGCTTTGGGTCAGGAGATTTTGGCAACCTGCGGTGCGGTCAAAACCAGTGAGTAAAAAAACCCGCCGGACGATGGGCTAGGTAGCTCGAAACCAAGGCTTCTTCTTCGGGTTGATAATGCGTTACACCGATCAATATCTGGTAGCCGGCCGAATGCAGTACCCGGTGCACGGCCTCAAGCAAGTCCACAAACAAATTTTTCGATAACAAGGGAATCAACACGACGACGGAGTGACCGCGGGCACTGGCCAGCGCGCGCGGCTGGGTCGGGCACATAGCCCAAAGCTGTGGCGGCCACCGAGACGCGCGCAACCAGCTCAGCCCCGACGCTACGCTCACCACGCAAGGCACGTGAGGCCGTGATGCGGCTGACACCGGCCGATAGAGCGACATCGTCCAGCGTGACGCTTCCCGAGGATCGTATTTTTCGAGGTGCAACACTCATAAATACGGGTTTACCCTTACTTGAAATACCATCATTCGTCGCTATGATAGCGCTATCCGGCAGAAATTTAAACTTCAAAGCATCACAAATTTTTGCCGAAGGGTTTAGCTTCCACCGGAAGTAGCTCAGACTTATTCCGGTTTTTTGTATTGCTTAAGATAGTACTAGCCAAAACATGAAATCGGTCGTCATGATGGGCGTTGCAGGTTGTGGCAAGTCCTTTGTTGGACAGTTGCTGGCTCAAACCTTGGGGCTGCCGCTGGTCGAGGGTGATGAATTTCATTCTGAACACAACCGCGACAAGATGCGCCAGGGTTTGGCATTGACCGACGCTGACCGCGCCGACTGGCTCGCAGCGCTTGGCCAAGCCTTGGAACAGCACGCCGCCGGCGCGGTGTTGACATGCTCAGCACTAAAACGTGCTTATCGTGATCGTTTGCGCCGCCATGCGCCGGGTTTGCGCTTTGTGTTTCTGGATGTTGATGCGCGCACTGCGCACGAGCGCGTCACCCAGCGAGCCATCGAGCATCTTTTCCCGGCCAGTCTTGTGGCGAGCCAATTCACCGCTCTAGAGTCTCCGCTAGGTGAACCTGGGGTGCTACGCGTAGATGCCACGCAAACTCCGGAACACTTGATAGACATCATCGTCGATTGGCTTGACTGCGTATGAGTATTCCCGTGTTGCAGCGTTTCGATTTAGCTGGAAGACCAGCCGTTATCACGGGTGCCGGTGGTGCGCTGTGCGGCACCACGGCTGACGCGCTGGCGAGTATCTGGGTGATTCTCCATATCGACCAGGCGACGGGTAAACTGTTGCCGCGGGCGCGCAAGGTGATTGCCCGCACTCCGATGGGTCGGTGCGATTGTGCGGATCATAAAAGGGACCTCTAGCGTGGCTAACGTAATTTTAAAAAATGTGGTGAAGCGGTTCAATGCAGTGACCGCCGTCGATGACCTCTCCATCGAAATCCACGACCGGGAATTCGCAGTGCTGGTGGGTTCCTCTGGCTGCGGCAAGTCCACGGCGCTGCGCATGATCGCCGGCCTTGAGGCGATCACCTCGGGCGAGATATTCATTGGCGATACGCTGGTCAACGACATGGCGCCCAAGGATCGGGATATCGCAATGGTGTTTCAGAATTACGCTCTCTATCCGCATATGAACGTGCGGGACAACCTGGGTTTCGGACTCAAGATCCGGAAATTTTCCAAAACCGAGATCGATGCACGGGTACAGGAAGCAGCCGACATACTGGGCATCGAGGATCTGCTTGAGCGCAAACCCAAGGAGCTCTCCGGTGGCCAGCGTCAGCGCGTCGCCTTGGGCCGAGCGATTGTGCGCAAGCCCAAAGTGTTTTTGTTTGACGAGCCGCTCTCCAACCTCGACGCCAAGCTGCGGGTGGCCATGCGGGCCGAGATCAGCAAGCTCCACCGGCGACTCGGCGCTACCATCATTTACGTCACGCACGATCAAGTCGAGGCCATGACCATGGCCGATCGAATTTTTATCATGCACAAAGGTGCACTGCAGCAAACCGGCCTGCCAATGGAAGTCTATGCCAAACCGGTCAACCTCTTCGTCGCGGGCTTCATCGGCTCGCCGGCGATGAATTTCTTCGACGCCCATCTGGTCAACGAGGCCGGTCAGTTATTCATTGATGGTGGTAGCTTCCGCGTCGCCATGCCTGAAGATTTCCGAGCCAATCTGGTTGCGCACGCGGGTAAGGAGGTGGTCTTCGGCGTTCGTCCGGAAGACATTGCTCTGCATCGACCGGGTGCCGACGTCGGCAGCACGATCAGCGCCAAGGCCGAGGTGGTGGAGTTGCTCGGCTCCGAGATATTTGCGCACCTGAGCTGCGGCGCGTATGGCTTGGTGGCGCGCATGGCCGTGCCGAAGCAGCCGATCGGTGTGGGTGAAACGATCCAGATTGATTTTAATATGGCCAACATGCACGTGTTCGATAAGAACACCTCAGACGCAATCGTTTAGGTTGGGTGGTACTTTACTTTTTTAACTTGGAGATTTTCATGAAGCACAAACTGTCAAAAATCGGGGTTGCACTGTCTTCGCTGTGCCTTTGCGCGGGTGCAATGGCGCAATCGGGTGAAATCCGCGTGCTGGTGGCCAACCACCCTTACGGTGAATTGCTGAAGCTGTCAATTCCACAGTTCGAGAAAGACACCGGCATCAAGGTCAACGTCGAAAGCTTGCAGGAGAGCCAGCTGACGCAAAAGCTCACCACCGAATTCGCCACCAAGTCTTCCACCGTCGATGTCTTCATGACGCGTCCACTGCAGGAAGGAAAGATGTTCTCGAAAAACGGCTGGTACGCGCCCCTGGCTGACTACGACTTCAGCGACTATCCGAAAAACATCATGAACGCCGCGTCTTTTGGCGGCAAACCCTACATCGTCCCACTGGTCACCGAATGGCAAGTGCTCTACTACCGCAAGGACCTGCTGCAAAAGGCCGGGTTGAAGGTGCCGACCAACTTCGACGAACTCGAGGCAGCCGCCCAGAAGCTCAATTCCGAAAGCGTTGCCGGCATCGCCTCGCGTGGCAAAGGTGCGGCAGCCGTAACCCAGGTCTCGAGCTACATCTATAACTACGGTGGTCAGTATCTCGACAAAGGCACGGCAGCCTTCAACTCGAAGCCGGCCATCGACGCGGTACGCTATTACGGCAAATTGCTCGGCAACTATGGCCCGAAAGGGGTGACTTCGATGTCGTGGGAAAACATCATGCCGCTGTTCCAGGCCGGCAAGATCGCGATGTGGACCGACGCCTCGGTGTTCTACGGTCAGATTGTCGATCAGTCCAAGACGCAAATCCCGGTAGCCAACTTCGACATTGCCAACTTCCCGGCCGGACCCAAGACCAATGCGCCTTTCATCGTCTCATCTTGGGGCATCTCGGTAGCTAACCAGTCCAAGAAGAAAGACCTGGCCCTGAAGTTCCTGAACTGGGCGTCGAGCAAGGAAATGGCGATCAAAGGCATGATGGGCAACATCACGATGGCACGTTCATCGGTTTGGGTCGACCCGGTCGTGCGCAGCAAGATGAATCCCGGTCTGATCGAGACCCGCGCCTTTGCGGCCGAGAACGGCACACCGGTTGACCGACCTTATATGAGCGCCGTGGGCGAAGCGCGCGACCTCATCGGCGAACTGGTCATCGAGTCGATCAATACCAAGGGCACTTCCAACAAGCTTGATCAGTTAGCCAAGGAAAAAGCCAATAGGGTCAACGAACTGCTAAAGGAAAGCGGCGAATACGGCAAATAAGTGCCCTGTCGGTTGACTGGCACGCGCGCCGTTCACCCCGGTGGACGGTCCGCATGCCAGGTCGAAATCGCTCAACAGAACTTTCGCGTAGAAGGCCAGTCATGATTCAGTCCAGCTTTACCGAGAGAAATTTACGAGTTTTGTTTCCGCTACCTGCCATCGTCTTCATCGGATTGTTGATGGTGTTTCCGATTCTCTACACCCTGTACCTGAGCTTTACCAACTGGAATCTCACCTCGGGGATGGGGCCGTCCTTTGTCGGTCTCGACAGCTACCTGCGCGTTTTTTCCGAGCCACGTTTTTTGCACGCCCTTGGCCGAACCTTCACTTTCACGGTGTTTGCCGTGGCAGTCGAGGTCGTGCTGGGTGTTGCCATTGCATTGATTCTGAACCGCGCTTTCGTTGGCAAGAGCTTAGCCAAGCTGCTGCTCTTGCTACCGCTCGTGGCCACGCCGATCGCGGTGGGCATCGTCTTCAATCTTTTTTACGACCCGACCATCGGCCTGCTCAACTTCACCCTCGACGCACTTGGGCTCCCGCAGGGGCGCTGGATCTCGAGCGAAAACACCGTCATTGCGTCGCTGGTGATGGTTGATGTCTGGCAGTGGACGCCCATGATCACCCTGATCGTGCTTGCTGGCCTGGCCGGTTTGTCGGAGGAGCCGGTCGAAGCTGCGCGCGTGGACGGCGCCAGCGAGTGGCAGATTCTGCGCTATGTCACCATCCCGATGGTCATGCCGGTCATTCTGACGGCGATGATTCTGCGCCTGATCGATGCGCTGAAGACCTTTGACATCATCTTTGCAATGACCGGCGGCGGCCCCGGTTATGCGTCGGAGACGCTCAACATCATGGGCTTCAAGTACAGTTTCGAGTATTTCCGCATTGGCCAGTCGTCGGTCATTCTAGTGGCGCTGTTCCTGGTTGTGCTGCTATGCAGCCTGGGCATCATGAAACTGCGCGAATCCAGCGAAAAATGAGGATGCTGCGATGAAAAAAAAATTCGTTCCCACCCTTCTGTTCTACCTGTTGGTCCTGATCATTGCACTGATCGTGCTGTTCCCTTTTCTGTGGATGCTGACCTCGTCGTTCAAGACACAGGTGGATATCATCTCCTGGCCGCCCAAGCTGTTCTTTGAACCCACGCTACAAAATTACCGCAAGGTCTTCGAGGAACAGGACTTCCTGAAATATTTCCTGAACTCGACCGTCGTTGGGGCGGTGGCGGTCGGCATGTCGTTACTGCTTGGACTGCCGGCGGCCTATTCGATTTCGCGCTACGCCCAGACAAAACTCGCCGTATTCATCCTGCTGGCGCGCCTGATGCCTGGCATTTCCTTCCTGATGCCCTGGTACATCATTTTCTCGCGACTCGGCCTGATCGACAGCTATGTCGCGCTGATCCTGTCGCATATGCTGATCGCGCTGCCGATCGTGGTTTGGATCATGTCGACCTATTTCAGCACGATTCCGCGCGAGCTCGAAGAATCGGCCATGGTCGACGGTGCCACGCGGCAGATGGCGTTTCTGAAGATAATCCTGCCCCTGTCGGGCCCTGGCATCATCACCGCCACAACGCTGTCCTTTATCTTTTCTTGGAACAACTTCATGTTCTCACAAGTGCTCAGTATGGAGCGAACCAAAACCCTGCCGATCGCCGTCTACAACTTTCTGTCCTATGCCGAAGTCGACTGGGGTGGCGTGATGGCTGCCGCCGTGGCTATCATGGCGCCAGCGATCATCCTGACAATGATTTTCCAGAAATACGTGGTGAAGGGTCTGACGATGGGCGCCGTCAAAGGGTAATTCAGCCCGAGAGCAAAGGGATTCTCTACCATTCGGCGAAGCTGCCATCCTTATGGCGCCAGATTGGGTTGCGCCAGCGGTGGCCGATAGCGGCGCGCTCCTTGACGTACTCTTCATTGATTTCAATCCCCAATCCCGGACCTTGCGGAATCGTCACATAGCCTTTGTCATAGGCAAAGACTTCCGGCTGTGTCAGATAGTCCAGCAAGTCATTGCTTTGGTTGTAGTGGATGCCCAGGCTTTGCTCCTGGATGAAGGCGTTGTACGACACTGCATCGACCTGCAGACAAGCGGCCAGCGCGATCGGGCCGAGCGGGCAGTGCAGCGCCATGGCGATGTCGTAGGCTTCGGCCATGGTGGCAATCTTGCGGGTTTCCGTGATACCGCCGGCGTGCGAGACATCCGGCTGGATGATGTCGACATAGCCTTCGCTGAGAATTCGTTTGAAATCCCAGCGCGAATAGAGTCGCTCACCGAGAGCGATCGGGGTGTTGGTCAACGGCGCCAGTTCCTTGAGTGCCTCGTAGTTTTCGCTGAGTACGGGCTCTTCGATGAACATCAGCTTGTATTGATCGAGCTCCTTGATCAGGACTTTGGCCATCGGCTTATGGACCCGACCATGAAAGTCGACACCGATGCCGACGTGGGGGCCGACTGCGTCGCGCACCGCCGCCACATTGGCCAAGGCCACTTCAACTTTTTCATACGAATCGACGAACTGTAATTCTTCTGTTCCGTTCATCTTGACAGCAGTAAACCCGCGCGCCACAGCATCTTTGGCGGCTGCTGCGACATCTGCCGGGCGGTCGCCGCCAATCCAGGAGTAGACGCGGATACTGTCGCGCACCGGGCCGCCCAAGAGCTGGCTCACCGAGACTCCGAGTGCTTTGCCTTTGATATCCCATAGCGCCTGGTCGATACCGGCAAGCGCGCTCATGTGGATTGCGCCGCCGCGATAAAAGCCTCCGCGATACAACACGGTCCAGTGATCTTCGATATTGCG
>JAGXGP010000042.1 GCA_024636775.1 Hydrogenophilales bacterium | reverse complement strand
GCGGCCCTGCTCACCGGCACGCGCCGCTTCCACTGCAGCGTTCAGCGCCAGGATGTTGGTCTGGAAGGCGATGCCGTCGATGACACCGATGATGTCGGCAATCTTCCTCGAGCTGTCCTTGATCGAAGCCATGGTGTCGACTACTTTGCCGACGACCTGGCCGCCCTTGACCGCGATGTCGGCGGTTGAAACCACCAGCTGGTTGGCCTGGTGGGCGTTCTCGGCGTTCTGCTTGACGGTGCTGGTCAGTTCTTCCATCGAACTGGCGGTTTCTTCCAGGCTGGAGGCCTGCGATTCAGTGCGATTCGACAGGTCGGCGTTGCCGGCCGCAATCTCGCGCGAGGCAACCGAAATGGTCTCGGTTGCCTGACGGATTTCCCCAATGGTTCCGGTCAGATTCTCACGCATCGCATTGATGGAATACAGCAAGCTTGAGGTATCGCCCTTTTCAAGGGTGACAGCACGGGAGAAGTCGCCGACCGAGATCGCGTGGGCCACCTCAACGGCATACGCAGGCTCACCGCCCAGCTGGCTCATGATGTGACGGACCAGCCAGAAAACGATCACCGAAGCGGCCAGCAATGCCACCACCAGTAACACCAGCGTGATCATCAGCATGCGCTGGCTATAAGCGGCAATCTCGGCCTTGGTCTGCTCAACAGCGGCTTGCTTGGCCTTGGTAAAGTCCACCAGGTGTTCCCGGATCTTGCGCCAAACCGGCGTCTCCTCCTTACTGATCGCTTCGATGGCTGCAACCTGGTCGCTGCCTGCAAGCGTGGCAATTCTGGACTGGATGGGAATTTGTTGTTCGCGCAATGCCACCACTTCTTGCAGAACCGCCAGATCAGATGGGTTCCCTGCTGCCAGGACCAATGCCGTTTTACTGGTGTCCTTGAACTCGACCGCCGATGCTTCCAGATTTTGGTAAGCCTTCTTGTTGGCCGGGTCCATAACGACGTTGCGCAAAGCCTGACCCATTTGCAGGCCGTGAGCATACAAATGGTTCGCGGCTTGAGCCAGCGCCAGATCCTGTTCGAGGAAGCTCTCGAACCGGTTCTTGTTGGTCTGCATGCCGGTCAGCGCCACGCCGATTGCCACGCCGAAAAGCAGGAAAACCGACCCCATGCTCAATATGATTTTTGACTTGAGTTTCATTGCATCACCTTCTAATTCAACACTACGTTAATTGTTACCAACAGGCCCACCCACTCGATTCACTTGTACTGAAAAAAACGCTCAGTGCAGATGAAATCAATGGAATGACCCTCTATCAGAACTCTTCCCATTCTTCATTGCTGCCACCGGCAGCAGCCAGCTTCTTCGGGCGTGCGGCCGGAGCAGATGCCGCCTCAGGCTTGGCCTTCGGGGTTTTCGGCAACGCAATTACCCTGTCGCTCAACACCGGCAGGTTCGCTTGCTGACTGCCAGCCATGCCATCCAGCTTGAACACGCTCACCGCCTGGGCCAGCTGGCCGGCCTGGTCCTGCAGGCTCTCGGCCGCCGCCGCCGCCTCTTCCACCAGCGCGGCGTTCTGTTGCGTCATGTCGTCCATCTGGGTGATGGCCTGATTGATTTGCTCGATGCCGGAGCTCTGCTCCAGGCTTGCTCCTGCAATCTCGCTCATGATGTCGGTGACGCGTTTGACTGAACTGACGATCTCTCCCATGGTCTTGCCGGCTTCGTCGACCAGCTTGCCGCCGTTGTCGACCTTGCCGACCGAATCCTCGATCAACGCCTTGATCTCTTTTGCTGCACCGGCGCTGCGCTGAGCCAGATTGCGCACTTCGGAGGCGACCACGGCAAACCCGCGGCCCTGCTCACCGGCACGCGCCGCTTCCACTGCAGCATTCAAGGCAAGGATGTTGGTCTGGAAGGCGATGCCGTCGATGACGCCGATGATGTCGGCAATCTTGCGCGAGCTTTCCTTGATCGAGGCCATGGTGTCGACCACCTGACCAACGACCTGACCGCCCTTGACTGCGATGTCAGCGGTGGTGCTCACCAGCTGATTGGCCTGACGCGCATTCTCGGCGTTCTGTTTAACGGTGCTGGTCAGTTCTTCCATCGAGCTGGCGGTTTCTTCCAGAGAAGACGCCTGCGATTCGGTGCGGTTCGACAGGTCGGCGTTGCCAGACGCAATTTCGCGTGAGGCCACCGCCATGGTCTCGGTACCGGTGCGCACCTGGCTGACAATATTCACCAGGCTGTCATTCATGTCCTTCATGGCTTGCATGAGCTGGCCGGTTTCGTCATTGGATTGCACTTCGATTCTGTGCGTCAGATCACCCGCTGCGACGCTCCTGGCAATTCGGACGGCTTCATTCAGTGGCCCGGAAATTGCACGTATCAACCAGAGGCCGATAAAGGCAGCGAGCAATACCCCGAACACGATCACCGCAATGGAAATATTACGCACCAGGGTAAAACGGGATTGCGCAGCTTCAAATTTGCCTTTTGCGATATCGAGCTGGAGCTTGATGATCGCCTCCACGCTGGCCCGCACGGGTGGGTAGGTCTCTCTCATCGCACCCTGCAATATTTCCCCTGCCTGCTGGAAATCATGGCCGGTCAAAGCAGCAACCGCAGGCATCAGACCCTGGCCACCATATTTCTTGCGGTTGGTGGAAAACTCCTCGGCCAGTTTCACTTCTTCGGCCGTCAGCTGGGTTGCCATGTAGGATTTCCAGAGGGTGTCGATCTCCGCAATCCAGCCCTTGACGTCGACCATTTGCTTGTCGACCACCGCTACATCTTCAGGGAATGCCGACAGCTGGCCGGATACGGCTTCGGCAATAATAATTTGATTCTTGTTGATTAACGCGGAAACCCGTTCCAGCGTGCCCAGCACGATCACGTTTTCTTCGTAGACGGATTTCAGGGCATTGTTGGTGGCACCCAGGCTGGTCAATCCGATCGTCCCGACCACCACCAACAGTGCGGACAGAAAGCCGATCACAAAGACCAGCCGCGATTTGATGCTCAGATTTCTCAACATGTTTCTATCCTCATTCCTTTAAACCAGACCCGAAAAGTTGCCGGTATAAAACTGCATATATCGGCAGCCTTTCTGCACTACGCTGCCAATTTCTCGATCAGACCCATTTCGGGGCTAGTCATGAGTTTGTCGATATCCACCAGGATCAGCATGCGCTCATTGAGCGTGCCGAGGCCGATGAGGTAATCGCTGTCGAAGCTTGTTCCCATCTCGGGAGCGGGCTTGATTTGTTCGGGTTGTAACGTCATGACGTCTGATACGCTGTCCACCACCATGCCCACTACGCGACCCGCAATGCTGAGAATGATCACCACAGTGAACTGGTCGTAGGTGGGGGTGCCCAGGTTGAGCTTGATGCGCATGTCGACCACCGGCACGATGATGCCGCGCAGGTTCACCACACCCTTGATGAAATCGGGCGCATTGGCAATCCGGGTGACCGGTTCATAACCGCGAATCTCCTGCACTCGCAGGATGTCGATGCCGTACTCTTCCTGGGCCAGAGTGAAGGCCAGATACTCTTTCCCTTCCGCTTCTCCGGCTTGTGCTTGTGTCTGTGTGCTGTATGACATGGATGGTGTCCTTTAACTTGTTCCTGTGGGTCTGAGCTGGAGGCTTCAGGAAAAAACGGGGTCAACGTTGAGCTGGCGGCTTGAGCGCAACAGCGCAGAAACATCGAGAATCAGAGAAACGCCGCCGTCGCCCAAAATGGTGGCGCCGGAAATGCCCGCCACCTTGCGGAAATTCGACTCCAGATTTTTGACGACGACCTGTTGCTGTCCAACCAGGTTATCGACCAGCAATGCAGCTTTCTTACCCTCGGCTTCGAGAATAACGACGATGCCCTGCGACGGATCGGTGAAGTTCGGTTCAATAGCGAAAATCTGATGCAGCGGGATCAGCGGTAGGTACTCTTCACGTACCTTGACCACTTTCCCTTGCCCCGCAATTTCCTTGACGTCTTCGGCAGCGGGTTGCAACGATTCGATGACGTAGCCCAGCGGCAAGATGTATACCTCCTCGCCGACCTTGACTGACATTCCATCGAGAATCGCCAGGGTCAGCGGCAACGAAATGGCGATGGTGGTGCCCGAGCCGGTAACCGAGCGAATTTCCACAATCCCGCCCATCGCCGCGATGTTGCGTTTGACCACATCCATGCCGACGCCACGACCCGATACATCGGTCACCGCTTCTGCTGTGGAGAAGCCGGGGGCAAATATGAGCAGCCAGACTTCACTATCAGGCATGCTGTCCGATACAGGCAGGCCTTGCTGCCTGGCCTTGGCGAGGATTCTTTCGCGATTCAAGCCACCGCCATCGTCGCTGACCTCGATCACGATGTTGCCACCCTGATGCGCGGCTGACAGGGTCAGCTTGCCGGTTTCGCTTTTGCCGGAAGCACGGCGCTTTTCGGGCATTTCGATACCGTGGTCAACGCTGTTGCGAACCAGGTGGGTCAGCGGATCGACGATGCGTTCGATCAGCCCCTTGTCGAGCTCGGTTGCCGCACCGCGTGTAACAAATTCGACTTTCTTGCCGAGCTTTCCCGCGAGGTCGCGCACCATGCGCGGGAAGCGTGAAAACACGTAATCCATCGGCATCATGCGGATCGACATCACGGCTTCCTGCAGGTCGCGCGTGTTGCGTGCCAGTTGGCCGGCGCTGTTGAGCAGACGCTCGTGATGGAGGGGATCGAGTGCGCCGATGCGCTGTTCGATCATGGCCTGGGTGATGACCAATTCGCCCACCAGGTTAATCAGTTGATCGACTTTTTCCACACCCACACGAATCGACGAGGATTCCTGACCGGAGTTTTCCTTATCGCTGGCGCGCCGGCCCGGGTTCTTGGCTTCTACTGCGGGCTGTTCCACTTTGGACTCAGCTTCTTCGGCGGGCGCCTGAATAGCCGCAGCCACTTGTTCCGGCACAAAGATTTCGTAGCCGGGATCGCTCGCTTGCACGGCAGCTTGTGTGTCCCCACACGTGATCTTGAGATCGTCCGGGTCAAGCACAAACGAACAAATCGCAACGATATTGTCCTCGCCCTCGCTGGTGGTCAGATTAAACACCACGCGCTTGTCATTCAGCACTTCCTGCTCGATTGTCCCCAGCAGGCCCAGCTCTGCCGCCAGCGCGTCCACATCTTTCTGCGGCACCTCGGGCAACTCAATGCGGAAATGGAATTCACCGTTTGCATCTGCGACTGCTTCAGCCACGGGTTTGGCGGGCGCGGGCGCTGCGACGGCGGGTGTCGGAGCGACTTCTGCCACTGTCCCCAGCGACAAGGCCTTCAGCCTTTGGCAGACGCTATCCACTGCGGGTTGGTCAACGCTTGAACCATGTTGATGGCCTTCCATCAGCATGGTCAGCACATCCTTGGACACCAGGAAGGCATCCACATGCTCAGGCGTCAACGCCATTTCGCCTTTGCGAATGCGGTCGAGAAGGGACTCCAGCATGTGGGTGACTTCGGTGATGTCGTTAAAACCGAAGGTGGCTGCGCCCCCTTTGATAGAGTGGGCAGCACGGAAAATTGCATTGAGATCTTCACTATCCGGATCCGAGACGTCAAGAGCCAACAACAGCTTCTCCTTTTCGGCGAGCAACTCATATGCCTCATCGAAAAACACCTGGTAGAACTGGCTCATATCTATCGTCATTCTTGAACTCCGTCATTGTCACACTGCATGATTGATTGCTATTTCTAGCCGATCAGTTTTCCTACTACTTCAGTCAAACGTGCTGGATCAAAAGGCTTAACCAGCCAACCTGTCGCCCCTGCAGCCTTGCCCATCGCCTTGATGTCGCTGCCAGACTCAGTCGTTAACATGAGAATCGGCACGCTTTCATAATTCTTCATAGCGCGTAGGGCTTTAATTAAGCTCAATCCATCCATGCCCGGCATGTTCTGATCGGTCAGTACCAAGTCGACAGTTTTCTGCTTGGCTTTTTCTAGCCCATCGAGCCCGTCAACCGCCTCGACCACGTCGTAGCCAGCGTCTCTCAGACTGAATGCCAGCATCTGCCTAAGCGAACCGGAATCATCTACAGTGAGAATTGTTTTAGCCATCATTTATCGCCTTTCCTGTTACCAGGACTGTTGTTGTGTATTCAATTAACCAAGCTGTTTAAAACAGTTCGATTTCGCCACTTTCCATGTGACTCTGATTGACGCATTTACGCATGCCACCTTCCTGCTCAGAACAGCGTGCACCTACCCGGTCACTGATTCGATTCAGTTTTTCAAGTAATGCCTCATTGCTGTATCCAGGCAAGACTGACTCATTGGCGTCCAACTCGCCAAACACGGTGCGTAGCCCGGTCAGGTGCTGCACCATGCGGCGGATCAATTGGCTGGTCATGTCCTGAAACTGCAGACCGGTCAGAGCCGCGCCAACATGGGAATTAATCTCGGTGCGAATTTTTTCCAGATGAACTGCTGCATCTGGCGCAGACAAATCCTCCGCCATCATGCTGTCCAGTGCTTCCTGCTGTTTTCTGATTGCTGCATGTATCGCCATGAAACTCTCGCCGAGCTTCTTGATGGCTTCTTCAAGCAACACGTCCATTTGCACCAGGTCGCGCTCGACTTCAGCGAGATGCTGATCACCATGCGTAGACACACCGGATAACAGGTGCAAGACCTGTTGATTCATCTGCTCTCGTGGCGTCATATTGTTGTTGGCTACCATGGCATTACATGAAACTGAACAGGGACAGCTTGGATATGATTGAGAACGACCGCTGGGCCGCCTCAAAAGTGAATTGCTGTTGTGAAAGCTTGGTCAGGGCGTCGGTGTAATCCAGATCCTGAATTTCCGACAACAACTGGGTGTACTGCAGACTGCGATCGGTGCCGAATTCATTAAGCGCATCGATTTCCTGCAAGCGTGAGCCAACCGAAGCGCGGATGGTCAGCACATTGTCCAGCGACTGCTTCATGTTGTTCCCGGCAGTGGCCAGGCCTGCATCCAGATTGGCCTTGTCAGCCGGCGTCACCACAGGGGTGTTCAACAGAGTGATGAGATCGGTCAGGGTCTTGAAAGTATCGGCTGCGCCCCCCGGTGCACCCCCTTGAAAAACAGACTGCCCGGGATTACCCACTGCCATCTGGCGGGTGGCTTCAACCTGTAAAGCCTGCTGACCCATATCGCCTTGATACGACGCACCGGTCGCTGTCTGAACAAATGCCGGTGTGTTCGATTGGTATCCCGAGAATTGATAATTGCCCAGCGCATCTTTCGAATTGGCCAATCCCAACAAAGCCTCGAGACGGCCTTTCAGTTCAGTCGCCTGAAAACCCCGTTCGGTATCGCCCAGCCCGACATTTCCTGCCGCAACAATCGTGATTTGCACTTCCTGCATCAGCGCAGTCACTCCCGACAGCGTGGCCTCGACACCGGTAAGTGCACTCATCGCTTGCTGTCGGTTGGCGCCAAACTGAGTGTTGATCGATTGCGATTGCGATATCTCAAGGGCACGGGCGGCACCAATCGGGTCATCTGATGGGTTGAGAATGCGCCGTCCGGAACCAATTTGCTGTTGGGTCCTGGCCAGGTCGGATTGCAAAGTGCCTAATTGGGTTGCACCGGATTCAAACAGGGTTTGGGTACTGATACGCATGGTGATATCCCTTTATCGTCCGATGGTGAGCAACATGTCGAACAGTTCGCTTGCGATCTGCATGGCCTTCGCAGCAGCCTGATAGGCCTGCTGATAGCGGAGCAGATTAGTGGCTTCTTCATCGAGATTGACGCCGGACTCGGACTGCATGGCCGTCGACAATTCCGAGACAAGGTTGCCCGTGATGGTGCTGGTGAGTTCCAGCTCCCGTGTTTTGTTGCCAACCTGGCTGACCAGTTGTGAAAATGCACCCTGGTAGGTTGTCGTTCCATTGCCCAGTGTCTTGGCTGTTTGAAGCTCACCCAGTTTCAAGGCATTGGTGTTATCCCCCACCGCGCCGGTTTGACCCGCTGCTGCGATAGCGGCCGGATCCGTAACGGCCATATTCAGTCCGGATGCCCCCCTGGCAGTGGGGCGAATCAGGAAAATGTCGCCCGCCATTGCTGTGCCGGAGGCCAGATTGACATCAACGCCGTCGATGGTTTGCGGGAACGCGGCAAATGTCGAGGTGGTGCCATCCGACAACCGGGTCATCTGGTAATTGCTACCGTCGTAACTGACCTGATAGTCACTGGTGGTCAATGCATTGACATTACTGATGCTGGCACTGAGGCTAGCTGTGCCGGTATTGTTGCCACTCGCCCTGACCCCCGGCGCAGGTACCGAGAAAAAATCTCCGCCAGCCACGCCATTGAGGTCATACCCCTGCTGGTGCTGGGCATTGAAAGTGCTCGCCAGGCCAATAGCAATACGGCCTAACGCATTTTGTGCGGGTTCAAGTGTTTTGTTGCGGAATTCGACCAGACCACCCAGTCTGCCACCGACCAGCGCGGCGTCGCCCACCACGACCGTGCTGCCATTGCTGGCCTTATAGGCCACTTCGACTTTTTCGGGGTTGGTCGGCGAGGTGACATTGAAAAGTTTGTAGGTGCTTACGCCCACCACCAACGGCTGTCCGTTGCCTATGAATACGTTGTAATCTCCATCGCCCTGCTTGACGACAGTCGCCTTGACCTCTTTACCCAATTCCAGAACCAGCTGGTCGCGTTGATCAAGCAAGTCGTTAGGCGGTTGTCCTGTTGCCCGCAGCGCACGGCCAATCGCATCGTTCATTTGTGCGATCTGCGCGGCGTAAGTATTGATATCGCCGACGCTCGACACCAGCTGGCTGTTAACCCCGTCCGATATCTCAGTCAGGCGGTTCGCCATGCTCTGGAATCGCGAAACCAGGGACTCGGCAGATGAAAGCGCTGCCTGCCGCGCGGGAATCGACGTGGGATTGGAAGCGACTTCCTGGATGCCGCTGAAGAAATTTTGCATGACAGGCGACAACCCGGATGTCGGGTTAGCCAGCATGTTGTCCAACTGCTTGAGTTGGCTGTAATAAACGTCTGCGCTACTTTTTGTGGTCTGGGCGCTGCGCACCTGGGTGGACAGATACTCGTTGTATACGCGCTTGACGGTGGAGATCTCGGTGCCCTGCCCCAAAAACCCAAAGCCAAAATCCTGCGCCATAGCCGCACCCTGCACCATGACCTGGCGGGTGTAGCCCGGTGTCGCCGCATTGGCGATGTTATGGCCGGTTGTACTAAGCCCTACCTGCGCGGCGGTGAGGGCGCTTTGACCAATACCGAGTATGTTGGAAGCCATCTATCTATGCACAGGTAAGTTAGAGAAGTTGGGCGCTTATGACGCTTATAAGGTGAATCGGAGGCATCGACATATTCTTTAGCTCCTGTAATCAAGCCCGTTCAACCAGCTTGATCACGCTGGTCAGCTTCTGTGCGTAATTCGGGTCGGTGGCATAGCCGGCCTGCTGCAGGCCTTGCGCGAACCCCCTTGCATCCTGACCCTGGGCCAGCACATTCTGGTAACGCGGGTTCGCACGCAGCAAATTGGCGTAATCCCGGAATGAGTCGGCGTAGGAGTCGTAGGCGCGGAAGGTGTCTACCTGTTTCTGCGGCTTTCCATTGACGTATTCGGTGGTAACGATATCGACCGTGCGGCCGCGCCATCCGCTGCCGGCTTTGATCCCAAACAGGTTGTAGCTGTTCTCGCCATTCGCGCCACGGATTTCCGACTTGCCCCAGCCGGTTTCCAGCGCAGCCTGACCCATCATGAACTGTGGTGGAATGCCGGTACTGGCGCTTGCCTCCTGAGCGTGCGGCAGCATGCGTTGCACAAAAGCGTCAACGTGTGGCGGCGCACTCGACTCCACACGCGCTGTAGCACGTAGTAGATCGGCGTTCCCAGAAAGGGGCTCGAGATCCCCTTGTGGGATATACGACTCCACTTGCGCTTTAGCGCGGAGTAGATCGGATTCCCTTTGCGGGTTATCGCTCACCCGAGTGGACGCGGGCAGCGCCGGCTGCGATTGCGATTGCGATTGCGGCACGACCAAGCCGGGTGCATTCAAAGGGAAACCCTGCGCCGGCAATCCCGGCGCAGCCACGCCACCCTCAGGCGTTGCGCCTTCGACTTCGGGCGGAATCGACATGGCGATCGAAAGCTGACGCACCATCACATCAGCCAGACCGATGCCACGGCTGGCCATGCGCTGGGTCAACTGCTGATCGAGCATCGAGGTGTACATCCGGGTTTGTTCACTTTCGAACATGCCGTCCTGCGGCGTCGCCTCGCGCATGCTTTTCATCAGCATGTTCATGAACACCGCCTCAAACTGCTGCGCAGCCTGTTTCAACGACTCGGGCGAAGATTGCTTCGCATCCAGCTTGAGCTGGTTGAGCCCCTGGGTATCGAGGGTGAACTTCGAGGAAAGGTCGGCGCCGTTGATCATCAGATCACCTCTAACTCAGCGCGCAGCGCACCCGATGCTTTCAAAGCCTGGAGAATCGCCAGCAAGTCCTGTGGCGTGGCACCGATGGAATTCAGTGCTTTCACCACGTCGGCCAATGAAGCGCTGTTTCTGAGCAACATGATTTCGCCGGGTTGCTGACGGATTTCAATCTGCGATTGGGCGGTCACCACCGTTTCACCTTTGGAAAAAGGCGCCGGCTGACTGATGATGGGCTCGGAGCTGATGACCACCGATAGATTGCCGTGCGAAACCGCGCTGTTATCCAGCGTGACTGAACGGTTCATCACCACCGAGCCTGTGCGCGCATTGATGATGACCTTGGCCATGGCTTGGGCCGGGCTGACGTCCAGGCTTTCGATTACACCCAGAAACGTCACCCGGTCGCTTGCGCCCACAGGCGTACGCACCTCGATCACGCGACCGTTGATGGCGCGCGCCGTGTCTTTGCCAAAGCGCGTATTGACAGCGTCAACCACGCGACTGGCGGTGGTGAAATCGCTTTGGCGCAGTTCAAGATTGATGGTGCCGGATTCGCCAAGCGCAGAATTCACGCTGCGCTCAACGGTTGCACCGGCGGGGATCCGCCCCACGCTCAAATGGTTGATCTGCACTTGGCTACCGTTGGCCGAAGCCCCGGCTCCACTTACGACCATGCTGCCTTGCGCCATCGCATATATCTGATTGTCCGCGCCTTTCAGCGGTGTCATCACCAAAGTTCCGCCACGCAGGCTTTTGGCATTGCCGATCGAAGACACCGTGATGTCGATGGTCTGTCCCGCCTGGGAAAACGGCGGCAGCTCAGACGTCACCAGGACCGCAGCCACATTCTTCAACTGCATGTTGACGCCCGGCGGCATGTTGATGCCCATTTGCGCCAGCATGGCGACAATGCTCTGGGTGGTAAAAGGTGTTTGCGTGGTTTGGTCGCCGGTTCCGTCAAGTCCAACCACCAGGCCATAGCCCACCAGTTGGTTGATACGAACCCCCTGAATGGAGGCGATATCCTTGATGCGTTCGGCATGGGCCAGACCGCTTAGCAGTAGCGTTCCCAGCAGGAAGAGGCGTGGAAAATTCATGGAACCCACCCTTATAAAGGAATGAAACTCAGGAAAAAACGCCCTAGCCAACCCATGACTTCGGCTGAATCAAACTTGGCACTGGTGCGATATTCAAAACGTGCGTCTGCTACCTTGGCTGACGAAACCGTATTGCCGGCCAGGATCGTGTCAGGCTGGACGACGCCGGATAAACGAATAAATTCGACCCCCTTGTCGAGCGCGATCTGCTTTTCGCCCGCGACAACCAGGTTGCCGTTGGGCAAAACCTCAATTACGGTCACGGTGACGTTTCCAGTGAAGTTATTGCTGGAGTTGATGGCCGACTTATCGGCATATTGGCTCGCCGACTCTGCGGTAACGCCCAGACCCTGGAATGTTTTGAGGGGAATACCGGTCACACCGCTGATCGACGCATCAACTGAATTGTCTTTCGATCCATTGGATGAGGCCTGCTTGCCTGCCTGGGTTTTTTCATTGATGACGATGGTCAACACATCACCCACCTGACGCGCACGCCGGTCTTCGAACATGGGGCGATAAGATGCCACCTGGTAAATCGCACCGTTGCTGGCGGCCTGAGTGGGCTTTGCCTCGGGACGCGCCGTGGTCGGCTTATCCAGAATGGAAGACGGTGTGGTGCCGCAGCCCGCCAGGCCAAGCAGGAGCACCACCCATCCAAGATTACGCAGCGTATTCATGTTCAATCTCACAGCTGCGACAGGCGTTGCAACATCTCATCAGACGTCTTGATCGCCTTGCTATTGATTTCATACGCGCGTTGGGTCTGGATCATGTTGACCAGTTCTTCCACCACGTTGACGTTCGAGGTTTCGACGTAGCCCTGATTTAGCGTGCCGGCCCCGTTGCTGCCCGGGGCGTTGGAACTCGGCGTACCCGATGCAGCAGTTTCTCCGTAGAGATTTTCACCCAGACTTTGCAGGCCAGCCGGGTTGATGAATGTGGCCAGTTGCAGCGTCCCGATGGTCGTCGGCGTCGCCACCCCTGCCTGCGTCACAGACACGGTGCCATCACGCGCAATGGTCAAGCTCTGGGTGTTTGCCGGGATGGTAATGGCGGGCTGCACGCTATAACCGCTGGAGGTCACCATCTGGCCGTTGGCATCGGATTGAAATGAGCCGTCACGACTATAGGAAGTCGTGCCATCGGGCATCAGCACCTGAAAAAAGCCATTGCCCTGAATCGCCACATCCTTGGAGTTACCTGTTTGCTGCAGGTTGCCCTGGGTAAAGATGCGCTCGGTCGCCACCGGCTTTACGCCGGTACCAATCTGCAGACCGGACGGTAACTGTGTCTGTTCGGACGACTGTGCACCCGGCTGACGGATGGTCTGATACAGCAGATCCTCGAACACCGCTCGCGCGCGTTTGAAACCGCTGGTGCTGACGTTGGCGAGGTTGTTGGAAATCACGTCCATCTGCGTTTGCTGCGCATCCAGACCGGTTTTGGCAATCCATAGTGAGCGAATCATGTCGGCTCCTTTAAGTAATCGGGGTATTAACCGCCCATCGATAGCAATTGCGTAGCTTTGCTATCGTTGCTTTCGGCGTTTTGAAGCAATTTCATCTGCATTTCAAACTGGCGTGCCAGCGAAATCATGTTGACCATTCCATCGACTACATTGACGTTGCTCGACTCGAGCGATCCGCTGATCAACGCCACGTTGGGATCGGCTGTTGCCGACGTGCCGTTTTTCATCCGAAACAGGCCATCGTCACCGCGTGTCAGATCGGCTACAGGTGGGTTTACCAGTTTCAGGCGCCCGATCGAAGTGAGTCCGGTGGCGGCCGAGCCATCGGGTACGAGAGAAACCGTGCCGTCCTTGGCCACCGCCACGTTGCGCCCAGGCGGAATCGACAACGGGCCGCCATCGCCCAGGACATTGAGTCCAGTGGGCGTTTGCAAAATGCCGTTTTCATTGATTTTCAGACTGCCGTTACGGGTATAGGCCTCGGTGCCATCTGCGGCCTGCACCACAAACCAGCCCTGGCCCTGCACGGCCATATCAAGTTCGCGTCCGGTGTGCTGGATCGCGCCCGCGCGGAAATCGCTGCCGGTGGTGGAATCCACCACAAAGGCGCGGGTTGCCAAGGCAGCCCCTTGAACCGGCACTGCACGGAACTGGTCGACCTGCGCGCGAAAACCCGTGGTCGTGGCATTCGCCAGATTGTGTGAAGTCGTCGCCTGCTGTTCCAGGATGTGCTTTGCGCCGGTCATGGCGGTGTAGATCATTCGATCCATGCTGCCTCCTTAGTCAATCAATCAATGCTTAACGCAGGTTAACCAGCGTCTGCAGTACGGCATCCTGTGCCTTGATGGTCTGCGCGTTGGCCTGATACACCCGCTGCGCAGTGATCATGTTGACCAGCTCGGCGGTCAGGTCGACGTTGGAATCTTCCACTGCGGACGACTGCAACACACCCAGACTGCCCGAACTGGGTGAGCCCACCAGCGGCGTGCCCGAAGTCGAGCTCTCGGCCCACTGGTTGTTGCCCAGCTGCTGCAGACCATTGGGATTGGCAAAGTTGGCCAGCACGACCTGGCCCAGCACAGCCGACTGGCCGTTGGTATAACGGCCCAGGATGATGCCGCCGGCGCCAATATTGAAGCCGCCCAGCCGCCCGGAAGTGTAGCCATCCTGGTTCAGCGTATTGACACTGAAGGTGGAACCGAACTGGCTGGTGCCGGTGAAGTCGATCGGAAAACCGAGCGGATTTGCGCCTGTCGTGAGGGCTTGCGGCGGGATGGTCATCGGAGAACCCGCAGTCAAGGCGCCGCTGGAGTCAAAGGTCAATGCCCCAGCCGCAATCGCTGGGTCGCCATCCATGGAGGCATGCACGTCCCAGGCGTTGGGGCCCGTCTTGACGTAGAAGGTTTGCAGGGTGTGCGAATTGCCCAGGCTGTCAAAAACCGACACAGCGGAAGAGTTATTAAAGGAGAGCGGGTCATTCATATTGAATGGCGTCACCGTAGGCACAGCACCTCGCGAATCCAGGTTGAGAACCGCATTGACCGTGGTCGTGACCTGCGGCACCAGATCAGCGGTATTGATGCTCAATGGCGTTGCCGCACCCGTCAGCAATACGCCGCTGGAATTGGCCTGATAGCCTGTGAGCTTGGCGCCGGTTGGATTGACGATGAATCCCTCGCGGTCCAGCTGGAACTGTCCGTTGCGCTGATACGTCGCTTCGCCATTGGTCTCCATACGAAAGAAGCCGCCGCCGTTGATGGCTATGTCGAGCGCATTGTTGGTGGCCGTGATATTGCCTTGAGTGAACTGCTGAGCGACCTGTGCCACTTTGACGCCGATGCCGACCTGCGAACCCCCGCCTCCGTTAAGGGAATTGGCGTACACGTCAGCAAATTGCGCCTGTGATTGCTTGAAACCCACCGTGTTGGCGTTGGCGACGTTATTGCCAATGGCGTCCAGATTTTTGGCTGCGGCATTAAGACCGCTTAAACCTTGCTGAAAACTCATGTCCTACTCCTTGTGTAAATGGATGACGGTTTGCCTAACCGGCGGGTTATTACGGATTAAAAAATCTGCCGGATATCGGCATAGCCCACGCTCTTGTTCGCGGCCAGGTTTAGCTGCACACCCTGGTCATTTTGCGAAACGCTGTTGACCATGCCCAGATTCAGCAATGTGCTGCTGACCTGTTCCCCACCTTGAAGGGCATTGATCTTGAAGGTGTATTGCCCTGCTGGTGCTGTGGAGCCGGTGTCTGTCAGTCCGTCCCATGCCAGCACGTTCACGCCGACATCCCTGGGACCAAGAGGAAGGGTGCGCACCAACCCACCCGACGCATCGTGAATGCTTGCGCTGACGCTTTCAGCCGGGCGAGACAGCTCGAATCCCATCACATCCTGTAATTGCTCAGGGCTCAGTGTGTTGCCTGGAACCAGTACTGCGCGGCCAATCAAATTGGCTGCCTGCGCCATCTGGTTGACACCCATGCTGCTTGCCAGCGCCTCCAGGCTCTTGTTCATGTTCTCGATGCCCTGCACCGTGGACAACTGGGCCATCTGGCTGGTCACCTGGGCGTTATCCAGCGGGTTCAACGGATCCTGGTTTTTCATCTGCGCAATCAGCAAACTCAAGAAGCGACTTTCCGTTTCCTGGGTACTGCTCTTGGCTGCGGCTGATGCGCCTGCACCAAACAGGTTGGTGACATTACTGGTGTCTTGTACGGTCGTCATGGCGTGTCCTCTTTACGGTTTCAGGCGATTCACTGACCCAAACCCAGGGTCTTCTGCAACAGGGTTTTGGTGGTGTTCATCATTTCCGCATTGGTTTGATATGAGCGCGAAGCAGAAATCATGTTGACCATCTCCTCGACCACGTTGACGTTGGGCATGGTCACGTAGCCCTTGTCGTCGGCGAGTGGGTTCTTCGGGTCGTACACCATCTTCATCGGCGACGGGTCGTCGATCACCGCTTCCACCCGAACCCCGGTTGCGCCATCTGACCCCACCGGGGTAGCGGCAAACACCACCTGCTTGGCCCGGTACGCTTCGCCATTCGCGCTGGTTGCGCTGTCGGCGTTGGCCAAATTGCTGGCCACCGTGTTCAGGCGCTGCGACTGGGCGTTCATGGCTGATCCGGCCACATTGAAAATATTTGCTAAAGACATGGGCTACTCCTTATCCCTGAATCACGGACAGCATGCTTTTGATCTGCGAGCTGAGCCGGTTGAGGTTGAATTCATAATGAAGGGCGTTGTCGGCAAAGGCGGCGCGCTCGGTGTCCATTTCCACCGTATTGCCATCGATACTGCCCTGGGAGGGCGTGCGATAAAGCAGTCCAGCATCATTCGCCAAGCTGGCGTTGCCTTTCATGTGGCCGGGCGCGGTGGTAGCCACCGCCACACCACCCGCTGAGGCTGCACCTTTGAGCGCGCCTTGCAGCGCGGTATTGAAATCCACATCCCGCGCCTTGTAGTTGGGCGTGTCGGCGTTGGCGATATTCGACGCCAGCACCTGTTGGCGCTGGTCGCGTACGCGTAGCGCCTGGGTATGAAAATTCAGCATGTCATCCAACCGGTTCAGCATGGTGGTCACCTCTGTGCAAAGCCTATTTGCGATGACTGCATCCTAGACAGGCACCTGTCCATCCAATCGCACGATAAGCGGCAATAATCCCGTTCATTTCGGCGTATCAATCCTTGGCGTGCTTCTTAGAATGAGTCACTGTGAGAAACGACTTAAGGAGCATGGGATGAGCGCAGGATCTATCCAGGCAGGCTGGTCCGCCCGCAATTTGGGGCTGGCGCTTGTGTTGCTGAGCCTGTCGACCATGATTCAGGCTGCAGGCCAGCAAGACCCTGCCGCGATACAGGCGCATGCCGAGCAGTTTCTGAAAACCCAAAATGCAGGCCAGCCAGGAAAAGTATCGATCGAGGTCAAACAGCCACGGGTAGATTTGCCTGCCTGCGCAGCGCTGGATGCATTCCAGTCCGTCGGCGGTCGCCGCATCGGGCGGATTTCGGTTGGCGTACGCTGTATGGCGCCCACAGCGTGGACGGTTTACCTGTCAGCACAAGTAAGCGTGGTCGGGGCTTATGCCGTTACGCTTCAACCCTTGCCCGCCAATCACATCTTGACTGCTGCCGACTTCACGCTGCGTGAGGGTGACCTGGGCAGCCTGCCAGCCGATGTCATCACCAATATGGATGACATGCTGGGCTACCGTACGGTGTCGGGACTGGCAGCGGGTGCCCCGCTTCGTACCGCCTCGTTGCGCGCTCCGTTGGTCGTCCAGCAAGGGCAAACCACCCGCGTGGTGTTGAATGGCCCGGGATTCTCGGTCCAGAGTGAAGGCCAGGCTCTGGCCAATGCCAGCCGTGGCGACCGGGTGCGCGTCAAGACACGCTCAGGTCAGGTGATCAGTGGTATTGCGGAAGACGGGCAACAGGTAATTGTGGCTTTTTGAGAAAAGCGGGCTTCAGAAACTTGTGGGTGTGCCGATAGTAGTATTAATGTAGTACGACACCCCCCGTTCCACCCTAAAGAATCAGGATTTGCCATGAAAATCGAGCCCAGCCTGCCACAGGTTACCCTGAGCCCCTCCGTCGAGAATCGCACCAGCCAGCATCAGACAGGCAAGAATGTCAGCACCGAACAGGCTACTGCAGTGAGCCTGAGTCAGCAGTCTGCCCAATTGAAGGAACTGGAAACCCAGCTGGCAGCGATTCCCGTGGTCGACCGGGCACGCGTGGACAACATCAAGCAAGCCATTTCATCGGGCCAGTACAGCATCAACACTGAAAACATCAGTGATCAATTACTTAATTCCGTAAAGGAAATGCTCAATGTCGCAAAATGAGGTCATGGCCGGCAGCCCGGTGCTGTTGACCAAACTCACGCGTGAATGCGATGCATGGCAGGCTTTGCTGAACGTACTATCGCAGGAAGAGCAGGCCTTGGTCGACGGTGAAGCCGACCTGCTGCCCAAACTGAATGGCCTCAAGATGGCACAACTCCAAACCCTCAATACCCTGGTCCGCACGCGTCATGATGACCTGATCGCGGCCGGCCTCACGGCTGATTACACCGGCATGAGCGCCTGGCTCGCCCAACAGAACCAACCCGAGCACATCGCTCCGTGGGAAAAGCTGCAAACCATGGAACTGCAGGCTCAGGCAATGAACCAGCGCATCGGCACCCTGATCGAACTGCGCCTCAATTCCACTCGCCAGGCGCTGAATGTGCTGGTTCAGGCGGCAAAAAGCCAAGGTGGCATGTACGACCAGGCCGGTTGTGCCGTGACCTCAAACAAGGGTAAACCGCTGACTGCAGCCTAGGCTTCCCCCTCCACAACGGGTCAGCGCTTGAAACGATCCGGCGCTACGATCCGCATCAATTCCATTTCCACAGGCAGCGGCTGCCCGGTCATTTGATCGGCCAACGCCTCGCCCAATAGCCCTGCCCACACCACACCGCGCGAAGCATAGCCCGCCGCCACATACAAGCCATTTTGCCCGGTCACCGCGCCTACAATCGGCAGCCGGTCGGGTAGCAAAGCCCGCAGCGAGGCTCGGCCGCTCACGTCGTCCTCATCGAAACGACTTCCGGCCCCCGGCAAGATGGCTTCGAGCCGTGCCAGATTGGCCAGATCACTTTCCCGTCGTGGTATCGTGTCATCATCATCGTGTTCATAGGTTGCGCCCACCAGTGGCTGAAATGCACCGGGTGCGATATACCCTTCGCGTGCAATCACACGCTGGATTTCCGGCAAACAACCAGCGGGCAACTGTGTAATCTGCCCGCGCTCGGTGTGGAGCGGCCAGGTCTGATCGGGTACCAGGGTCATGACATCCCGCGCGTTCGCCAGCACCACCGCATCCACCTCAAGTAATACCGACTCTTCGCCATTCAGCACTTGCCAGCCTGACGCGTGGGCGCGCAAGCTTTCGACGGTGCAGTTCGTCTTTAACTGAATGGCCGGATGGTCGAGCCAGGCGCGACACAGGGATACCGGTTCCACCCAACCTGCTGAGGGAAAAAACAGTCCGGCGCCATCAACCGGCCAGTTCGCCAGCTCACGCGCTTCGTCCAGCTCTACCCAGCGCGCGAATTCCACAGGTGGCGCGGCGTTGTCGAGCGCCTGATGTTGTTTGGCCGCCGTTATTTCATCCTTGGGCAGATGCAGCACGCCGCAGCGCGACCATTTCACGTTTTCACCCAATGCAGTCCAAGCGCGCAGGTTATGCAGAAATGCCGCGCGCGTCAGGCGACTGGCGCGGTTGTCATCGCGTGACAACATCGGTCGGTATACCGCCATCGGATTGCCCGATGCACCCGATCCCAATTCTGCGCCGCGCTCCAGCACGGTCACCGCCACACCACGTTGCGCCAGTGCATGCGCCAACGCCGCGCCCGCTACTCCGGCACCGATGACTGCAACATGTTTGGGTCGCGACGATTCAACTTCATTGAATTTACCCGTGAAACGTGCGGTCAGGCAATGTCGCTTGCCGCCATAACCATCCCGCTTTACACACGAAAATCCCGCTTCGGTTAACCCCTGACGCACCGCTCCCATCACGGTATACGTTGCTACCACCGCACCGGGCTTGGCCAACCGTGCCACCTCTTTAAACACGCTGGGCTGCCAGAGTGCTGCGTTGCGCTCAGGTGCAAAACCATCCAGATAGAACGCATCCACCGCAGCCTGCACCTGCGGCAGGCAATCGGTTGCATCGCCCAGCATCAAGGTCAGTTGCACCCGGCCGCCATCCAGCGCAATGCGGTGGAAACCCGGCGTCAGCATCGGCCAGTTCGCCAGCAGTTCACGCGAGAGATCAGATAATTCTGGCCATTGCGCATGCAGGCGTTCCAGATCGTCAGCCTGAAACGGATGCATTTCAACCGATAGGAAATGCAGCCGCGCAGAACGGGCCGGGTCCGCACGCCATGCAGCCCAGGTCGTCAGAAAATTCAGCCCGGTGCAGAAACCGGTTTCCAGCATGACAAACGAAGGCTGCTTCGCCCAGGCCTGGGGCAAGCCACAGCCTTGCAAAAACACGTGGCGCGCCTGACCTGCGCCCCCCTCTGCAGCGTGGTAGATGTCACCGTACAGAGTGGAGTACGGGACACCCTCCTTGAATTCGAGCGTAGCGGGAACAATGGTTTTCAACATGGCCGAATGGTACATTGGCCTGGTTCAATGCCGCTTCCCCCTGAATATGCCCAAACCCAAAACCTGGTTTCGCCTTGTTGTCGTTGTGTTGATCGCCACTGCGCTCGCTTATGCGGGCTGGCACTTTACCCGCCCCAAACCACCCGAAGTCGAACTCGCCACGATCGGGCGCGGCGTTGTGGAATCCACGGTAGTCAACACCCGCGCCGGCACCATCAAGGCCTGCCGGCGCGCCAAGTTGGCGCCGGCGGCCGGCGGGCAAATCGTGAAGCTGTGGGTGAAGGAAGGCGACCGCGTCAAAGCGGGCCAGCCACTGCTTGAGCTGTGGAACCGCGATCTGGCCGCACAACGCGAGGTGACCACCCGCCAGTTGGCGACCAGCGAAGAGCGTCGCCGCGAGGCCTGCATCATGGCCGACAATGCAAAACGCGATGCAGACCGGTCGCAGCAGCTCGCCGACAAAGGATTTGTCAGCCCGCAGAGTGTTGAGGACGCGCGTGCCCAAGCCCGTTCCCGCCAAGCCAATTGCGATGCGATGGCCGCAGACGTCAAGCGTGCACAAGCCCAGATACGCGTGACCTCGGCGGGGCTGGAACGTACCACGCTCACCGCGCCGTTTGCCGGCATTGTGGCCCGCGTCACCGGTGAAGTTGGTGAATACACCACGCCTTCTCCGCCCGGGATTCCCACCCCGCCCGCGGTCGATTTGATCGATGACTCCTGCCTTTATGTGAGCGCGCCGATGGACGAAGTGGATGCGCCCAAGATCAAGCCCGGGCAAACAGCACGCATCACGCTCGACGCCATCTCCGGCCAAACCTTCAGCGGCAAGGTGCGACGCATTGCCCCCTATGTGACCGAAGTCGAAAAGCAGGCGCGCACGGTCGATGTCGAAGCCGATTTCGACACGCCGCCCAAACAGATTTTGTTGGTGGGCTACAGCGCCGATGTCGAAGCCATCATCGAGAAGCGTGACAATGTGTTGCGCGTACCGACCCAGGCAATCCAGCAGGACGGCACCGTGCTGGTGCTGGGCGCTGACGACAAGCTGGAATCACGCAGCCTGAAAACCGGACTTGCCAACTGGGCGTTCACCGAAGTGGTGAGTGGACTGAAAGCGGGAGACCGGGTGTTGCTGTCGTTTGATCAGGAAAGCGTGAAAGCGGGCGTCAAGGTCAAGCCCAAAGCCGCGAAATGATCCGCCTCACCGCGATCAACCGCGTCTTCCACATGGGTGATCAGGAAGTGCGTGCGCTCAACGACATCAACCTGGAAATCGCATCGGGCGAATACGTTTCCATCATGGGGCCCTCCGGTTC
>JAGXGP010000041.1 GCA_024636775.1 Hydrogenophilales bacterium | reverse complement strand
GCCTTTCTGCTGCAGATGTTCCAGCCGCTGAGTTTTCTGGGTGTGATGTACCGCCAGATCAAGGAATCGATTACGGACGTTGAGCGCATGTTCGCGTTGTTGAAACGGCCGCGTGAAGTCGAGGATGCACCCGATGCACGAGAGCTTGAGGTGGTGGCGGGCGCAGTGAAATTTGACCACGTGGACTTTGCCTACAATGCCGACCGGCCGATCCTGCATGACGTCAGCTTCAGCATTCCTGCTGGCAAAACCGTGGCTGTGGTGGGTGCAAGTGGCGCCGGAAAATCGACGCTGGCGCGCTTGTTATTCCGGTTTTACGATGTGGGAGCGGGCAGTGTCAGCATCGACGGCCAGGACATCCGAGAGGTCACACAAGACAGCCTGCGTGTCGCCATTGGTGTGGTGCCGCAGGACACCGTTCTGTTCAACGACAGCATCTATTACAACATTGCTTATGGCCGCCCTGATGCCACCCGCGACGAAGTGATCGAAGCCGCGCGCGCTGCACACATCCTGCATTTCATCGAAATACTGCCGCAGGGTTGGGACACAGTGGTGGGAGAACGTGGCCTCAAGTTGTCGGGCGGTGAGAAACAGCGGGTAGCAATTGCCCGCACGCTGCTGAAGAATCCAGCCATCCTGATTCTGGACGAGGCCACCTCCGCACTCGACACCAAAACCGAAAAAGCGATTCAGGCCGAGCTGCTGGAGATTGCCCGCAGCCGCACCAGCCTCATCATTGCGCACCGCTTGTCCACTGTAGTCGAAGCTGACGAGATCCTGGTGATGGAAGGTGGACATATCGTCGAGCGCGGCCGACATCCCCCGCTGCTGGCGAAAAATGGCGTGTACGCGCACATGTGGGCCCTGCAACAGCAGTCCGAAGGCGACGCCGGGCCATGAAGGCCTTGTTGCGCCCCGGTGTGCCGCGCCGTGAGGTGTGGGCCTGGGCCATGTTCGATTTCGCCAACTCAGGCTACACGACAGTGGTCATCACCGCCGTGTTCAGTGCCTATTTTGTTTCTGTTGTCGCGGATAAAGCACCCTGGGCAACCTTTGCCTGGACCTTGGCCCTGTCTTTTTCCTACGCACTGGTGATGCTGACTGCGCCGCTGATCGGTGCCTATGCCGACGCGCATGCCAACAAGAAAGCACTGCTGTGGCTCACTACGTTGGGCTGTGTGGGCGCCACGGCATTGCTCTACTTTGCGGCGCCGGGCGCGCTGGTTCTGGCAATCATCGCCCTGGTGGTTTCCAATTATTTTTTTGGGACCGGTGAAAACCTGATCGCGGCATTCCTGCCGGAGTTGGCGCATCCGCGTGCGCTGGGGCGGGTATCAGGCTGGGGTTGGGCCTTGGGTTATGTGGGCGGATTGGTGTCGCTCGGCGCGAGTCTGGCCTACATCAGCTGGGCACAAGCGGCGGGGCAGGGTGCAGTTGATTTTGTGCCGGTGGCCATGCTTATTACCGCATCGATTTTTGCGCTGGCGAGCCTGCCCACATTGTTGATGCTGCGAGAACGAGCTCAACCGCAACCACAACGTACCGCGCGCAGCGCCTGGCAACAGGTTAACCACACGTTGAGCCATCTGCGTCAGCTGCCTGATTTAAAAAAATTTTTAATCTGCACCGTGTTCTACCAGGCGGGTATCCAGGCAGTAATTACCCTGGCCGCCATTTACGCCAGCGAGGTTTTTCATTTCACGACCCAGAAAACCATACTGCTGGTTCTGCTGGTCAACATTACCGCCGCTATCGGCGCATTCGCTTTCGGTCACGTGCAGGATCGAATCGGCCATGTGCGGGCCATTGCATTCACACTCGTAGGGTGGATCATCATGGTGCTGATGGCCTGGGCCGCACCCGACGAACGCATGTTCTGGGTGGCAGCCAATCTGGCTGGCCTGTGCATGGGTGCCTCGCAGTCGGCAGGCCGTGCCATGGTCGGCCTGCTGGCGCCCCCGGCACACCAGGCTGAATTTTTCGGATTATGGGGGTTGGCGGTCAAGCTCGCATCGATCATTGGCCCGCTGACCTATGGCGTCACCAGCTGGATGACGCAGGGCAACCATCGCCAGGCCTTGCTCATCACCGGCAGCTATTTTGTTGCGGGTTTATGGACGTTGCGAAGCGTGCAGGCTGCACGCGGCCACCGAGCCGCCCGACGGTTTGTGCGAGTGGGGGACTGAGAGAGTATGGCTGACTTCACCTTGCACGAAACCGACTGGGCACACAATGCATCGCGCTTGAGTGTGGTGCGACGAGCGGTCTTTATCGAAGAGCAGGGCGTACCCGAAGCCTTGGAATGGGATGAGCATGATGCAACAGCCATGCATATCCTTGCCCTGACCCTCGACGGCACGCCTGTTGGCTGTGTTCGATTGTTGACTGACGGTCACATGGGTCGCATGGCCGTGATGCCGGCCTGGCGTGGGTATGGAATTGGCAACGCCATGCTGACCGCAGTCAAGCACGTCGCAAAAGTGCGCGGGCATGTTGTGCTCAAGCTCAGTGCACAAACGCATGCTGCGGGTTTTTATACGGCGGCAGGTTTTGAGGCGGTTGGGTCTGTCTATGAAGAAGCCGGGATTCCGCATGTCGCCATGCAGCTATTGCTGACCCGAGAGTCGCAAGCATAACCTTGCAGACCACGTTGATTAGTACTTAATGATTATCTGATAAAGTACGTTTTACAAATAACCCAAATTGATATGTTTTGTTGATTGGCTTTCAATCCAGAACACACCGAGTTTCCGCTCGGTCATACCGCAGACCGCCTGACAGCACTGCAAGGAATCAAACTTATGACAAATACTGACCCGCAAGGGGTAGACCGCGGCGCTAATCGTGCCGACGCATCAAGCCCCCCACTCAAAGCAGGCATAGTCGGTTCGGGAATAGCGGGCGCCAGTTGTGCGGGGCATCTAGCAGCGGCCGGCTGGGACGTGGATGTATTCGAAAAGGCGCGCGGCGTGGGTGGGCGTTTATCGACCAAACGCCTGGAAAAGGGCTGGGCGTCCTTGGGTTCGCCATTTATCTCCGCCCAACGCGATCCCTTCCGGAGCCAGTTGCGGCAATGGGTACGTCAGGGTTGGCTTGAGGCCGTTCGAGGTGACGTATTGCAAGGGCGCGCCACGATATCGTGGGTTCAGGCACAGCTGCAAAACCACTACCGACTAAATATTGAGCCCTCCAAACTGGTGCACGAGTTGCTCGGCGAGGCAAAATTGCACACCAACACGGCCGTTGCAGCGCTCAAGGCTCGCACCATCATTCTTGAAGATGGCCGGGAAATGGGCAACTTCGACTGCGTGATCTGCAGCGTGCCCACGCCGCAGGCTTTACCTCTACTCGATGCACTGCCCCTGCTGCGCGATGGATTGGGCGAAATTCGTTATCGTCCGATCTGGTCGTTCTTGATGCGTTGGGAAGGGGGGCCCACAGCCAATGTCATCAAGTTTGACGATCATTTGCTCAAGCTTGCCGTACGTCAGTCATCCGACAACCCCGGCTTATGGGTCGTGCATAGCAGTCACGAGTTTGCAGAAACCTACCTTGAGGCCTCAGTCGAAGAAGCCAGTACGCGTGCGGCCTCAGCATTAATGGGACTCTTGGGCTTGCCCTGGCCGGTTGAAGTCGAGGTGTCCCACCTGTGGCGCTATGCACGTCCGGAATCGACAACAGCAGAGGGCTTTTGGCTAAGCGACCGGGAAAGCCGGGTCGCCCTGATTGGTGATGGCATTGCCGGCGAAGGGGTTGAGCGTGCGTGGGAAAGCGGCGTTCGATTGGCACAGGCGCTGATACAGGCCAAGGCCGAGTTGGTTTTGTAAAGCGCTCAGGCGGTCGCCAGCTGAAGCCGCACCTCAAATACCCCCACAGCTCTGAGCGGTATAGCTCTGTCGATTGATTGCATCCAGAAGCACGCCGGAACGGGTTAGGTCAGGGTTATAGGCCATCACCAGAAAATGGGTTCGGCAGTCGTTAAAGCGTGGGACAATGACCCCATTGATTGACCGTAAAGATTCTTCCAGATCATGCCTGGCTTGGGCGTCCAGCGTTTCATTGACATGAATTACGACGTCATTGATGTCCATTTTCTCCTGCTGTCGGGTTGGAAAATCATGCATCAATTCCATCATAAGACTGTGCTGAAAATTGCTTATTCCTGAATCACGACGGCACAAGTTCCGGATTGACACTAAAATGACAGTTACTCAGACAACAATGTCGCATCGGGGCATACCCGAATAAACCTGCGCCTCCCCTGACATGCTTTATATCGAACTATTCAAATCACTTGAACGCGCCCGCTGGAGTATGGAAACCGATATTCCGTGGGATACATTCGACGCCACTAAATTGTCGGATGAACAGGCGTTGACCATCAAGATGAATGCCATCACGGAATGGGCGGCATTGCCCGCAACAGAGATGTTCCTGCGCGACTTCGTGCATGACAGCGATTTCTCCGCCTTCATGTCGATCTGGTTTTACGAAGAGCAAAAGCATTCGCTGGTATTGATGGAATACTTGCGGCGCTACAAGCCCGAGTTCATGCCGACGGAAGAAGAATTGCATGCGATTCGTTTCCCGTTTGATCCGGCCCCGCCGATGGAAACCCTGATGCTGCATTTTTGCGGCGAAGTACGACTCACACAGTGGTACAAGTGCGCATCGGAATGGCACACCGAGCCTGTGATCAAAAAGATTTACGAAACCATTTCAAGAGACGAAGGCCGTCACGGCGGCGCCTACCTGCAATACATGAAACGTGCACTGAAGCAAGGCGGCAGTGGCGTGGCTGCAGCCTTCGCAAAAATTGGTTTCCTGATGGCGTCGAGCAAGCGCTCCGACAAGGCGTTGCACCCTACAAACTTGCACGTCAATGAAGCGCTGTTTCCCATGGACACCATCCAGTCGCGTCTGCCAAACCCGGAGTGGATGGAGCACTGGCTCGACGAACAAATCCGCTTTGATGAAACCTGGGAAAACAAGGTGATAGGCGCGATATTACGCAACCTGTCGAACTTGCTGGGGCAGACGTTCGAGACCACACGCGACCTCAACCGCTACCGTAAACAAGCGCTCGCCGCTGCCTGACAACTGTACGCACAGAAACAGACCATCTCGCGATGGTCTGTTTTCGTTCGGATATTGGGATGTCAGCGCTGTTGATACTGGATCGACCCCGTCATCGGGGACTGCCTTTCGGTTGGCGTGTCCAACGTGTCAGTCGGTGAGCCAATAAAAAGACAGCGGGGGCAGGATGATTGCATCGTTTTCCACCTCGATGCGTCCGCCCGAGCACAGGTCTTTCATGCTTTCCTGTAGAAAAAAACCGTGCGGCGTTAATGCAGCGAGAGGAAGCGTTTGCTCCTCAACGTTGAAGTTGCCGATGACCAACACGCGATTGCGGTTGTTTTTCGGATCGGTTCGGGAAAACACCAGCAGGTTGGGATTGTCCACCGTCAGCAATTGACGGTTGTCGAAATCGGCGAATGCCATTGTATCCTTGCGTTGCGCGATCAGTTTTTTGAGCGCGGTATATATCCGATGTTCCACGGTTCCGGTTTGATGGCGTTTTTTTGCCTTGTCCCAATCAAAGTGGGACCGATGTGTCCAACGGTTGTCGTCCCGCTTGCCGGGATCTTCGAGGTATTCCTTGCTATTAAGCATACCGATTGCATCGCCATAGTAGAGCAGGGGAATCCCGCCGAACGAAAGGATCATGCTGTGCAGCAGCAGGATGGTCTTGATCGCGTCGTCGATAGCCAATTCATTCTTGCTTTCGAGCGCGGCCTCAAGTCCGACCAATGAGGCGAGCGATCCGGAAATCCGGGCATCCCCTGTTTTGGGGTTTTCGCCAAACGGCAGGCCTCGGGCAGGCGATCCCGGAAACCTCCCGGTAAAGTAATCGATCAGAAAGCGCCGGTGCTGAACAGGATCATAGCCCGCCAGGTGGGCATCGTTATCGTCAAAACCGAGGCCGATATCGTCGTGGCAGCGCACATAGTTGAGCCAGGTTGCCCGTTCGAGTTTGGTCGGAAGGCTTTTGATCCCCTGATTGAGCAAAGCCGCATTCTTGGTTGCGACCGCATCCCAAAGCAGGGCCATGAAGGTGGCGTTATAGGCAATCTCGCATTCCTTGGCGTTGATCGCATCCTCGCCAAAGTACTTTGCGATCTCACTTGGCGAAACGATAGCCTCAGCGATGAACAGCACACCGGGTGCGGTGACCTGACAACAGTCTTTCATCAACTGCAACAGTAGGTGAGCCTCTCGTTCATTCTGGCATACGCTGCCTACTTTCTTCCACAGGAACGCCACCGCATCCAGTCGCAGAATGTCGGCACCCTTGTTCGCCCAGAACAAAATGATGTCGATCATTTCGATCAACACTTCCGGGTTGCGATAGTTCAGGTCCCACTGGTAATTGTGGAATACCGTCATGACCCACTGCCCCATTTCTTCGTCCCAAGTGAAGTTTCCGGGTGCGGTGGCCGGAAAGATCTCCGGCATGGTTTCTTCGTAGAGGTCAGGAGTCTCACGCTCGCTGAAGACGTAGTAGTAATCCTGATATTTCTTTTCGCCCTTGCGTGCCCGCTGGGCCCATTCGTGTTCGTTGGAGGTGTGGTTGACCACCACATCCAGCACCAGCAGCATGTCGCGCTTATTGAGCGTAGCGGCGAGCGCGGCCACATCAGCCGTCGTGCCGAATCGTGGATCGATCTTGCAGAAATCGCGTACGGCATAGCCACCGTCGCTGTTGTCAGGCGGGCAGTCGAGTATGGGCATGATGTGCAGCATGTTCACTCCCAATTCCTGCAGGTACGGCAAGTGATCTCGCAAGCCCTGGAGGTCACCGGCGAAGCGATCGCAATACAGTGCCATACCGACCCATTTCTGATTCAAAAACCAGTTGTAGTCGCGTTCACGCGCAAGATCCGTTTTACGCAGATGCGGCGCGCGCTCGATATAACGCAGCGCGAGCGTTTCGACCAGGCTGACCATTTGCTTCTTGAAATCGGGACGGTCGCCATACAGCAGCTGGAATAGCGTATGAATGGCGTAAAAATTCGCTCCCAGGCGAGTATAGAAATGGCGCAACCGACTGCGACCTATTTCAGGATTCAATTTTTGCAGAATTTCGTTCAGAAGTGCGTGGGAAGCCTGTTCGTACATGTTGAGTCTCAAGTTTGTTATATGGAGCCGCACAACGCAGTGCGGCTTAAATCAATTATGTTCGCGTAGCCAGGTATCGACATCCGGTCGAAAATGCGCGACTCCCTCAAGTATGCCGGCGCTGTAGTTACCGTTCATACCCAGGTAGTTGCCTTGGGCACGGTACATGTTGTCCTGGAGCGCCGTTTCAAGCGAAGCTTTAATCAGGGCATCGGCATTGGCGACCAGAACGGACGGAATGTCACTGAGCAGCACGTCGAGGTCATTTCCGCTGTCGCCAGCAAAAACCGTGTTTTCCAGAGAGAAACTTTTTTGCTGCATCAGAAAAAGGATGGCATGCAGCTTGTTGGCGCTGGCCGGCAGGATATCCAGCAATCCGACATGGGCCAGTTCGTCGATGCTCCAGATCAGATTGGCCTCGATGCCGGCTTGCTGCAGCTTCTCGTCCATCTGCTTCATCAATTGCTGGCGGTCGGCCTCGAGCGAAACGTAATAACTGAGTTTGTGACGATTTTGCTTTTCCTGTTCCTGTAACTTCAGTGCCGGAAAACCACTCAATAATGCGTGAAGCGCATCATGAGATAAACCCCGCCAGTCCGGAGCGATTTGCGCGTCCCATCGATCCCACTGATGCCAACCGCTCGAGTCGGTCTGGTAAAGCGTTGAACCGACATCCGCGATGGCGTAATCCGGTTGTGGCAGGTCGAATTCCGCAATGGCCTGCTCGATCAGGGCGCGGTGCCGACCACTGACATAGACCAGCGTCACTTCGTCGCAACGCACCAGGCGCCGAAATCGCTCTCTGGCGGCGGGGGATTCGGGATGGGGACCATTGGGGATCAACGTACGGTCGAGGTCGGTGCATAGCAGCAGCGGCTTCATGGTGCGGCGTTTTCAACCTCGTCCTCATAAAACTGGTAATAGTCTAGTGCTTCAAGAATGCCCGCTGCATTCGCCTGCGTTGAGAAATAGATGTTTTCAACGTTGGCCAACTCGGACAGTTCGTCAAAATGCCGGTTGTCGACAACGGTCCCCAGGGTGTTACCGCGCAGCATGTCGGCATCATCACCGGTTACGCCTGCGACCAGTGTATTTTTCAGCGGGAAGCCTAACTGGTCTGCACACCAGCGCAGGGCAAGTCCCTTGGACGCCCGAATCGGCAGCACGTCGAGGAATTGACCAAAAGAGAACACGGTATTGACCGTCTGCTCGTTGCGCAACAAGGTATGCCGGATTTCCTTAAGATCGGCCACCTTGGGGTCGATGTAATAGCTGATTTTGAATTCGCTTTGAAAGCGTTTCGGCTGTTTTTCAAGACCAGGAATCTCCTTGAGAATGTCGCGCACAGCCTGCGGATTCCACAGATGGTTGATGTGGCGCGTCCACTCGGTATCCTGAGTCAGGTTCGGCGCATAGTGAATCTCGGTGCCCTGGCTGGAGATCAATACGCCGGGCTCGGGAATACTGTATTTGCGCAGGGTGTCGAGTGCATCGTCCAGACGGCGACCGGTCGCGATGCCGAAGATGGTCGACTTGCGATGCGCCTGGATGGTCTCTAGCAGCCGCGCCAACGATACACGGTCGCCGATCAGGTTGAGATCGAGGCTGGTGAAAATCGCCCGGTCACGAAACACGCCCGGGCGTCGGCTCAGGTTCATTCGGGTGATCGGTTCCGTTTTCTCCACCAAGGGACGAATCACCGACAGATATTTCTCCACGTGCGCCTGCCACGAATAATGACGTTGCACACCCTGAATACCGTTCTTGGCCAAACGTCGCCATTCCTGCTTGTCCGACAAGGTCTGGAGGATGATTTCTGCCATCGCTGGCTTGTCCAGCGGATTGATCAAATGTCCATTCTGGCAGTTTTTGATGATATCGATGGGACCCCCATCCTCAGTTGCCACGATTGGCAAGCCGCAGGCGGCGGCCTCGATCAGCGTCAGGCCGAATGGCTCGGTCAGCGCTGGATTGACGAACACACCACGTGAAAGCGCCGCTAGTCGATAGAAGAGGGCGACCTCATCCGACTTGTGATGCTTGGGATACGCAATTTTTCCATAGAGGTCGAAGCGGTCGATGGCCAGCAGGATATCGTTGAGGACGCTTTTAGATACGCTTTCCATGTCCTGAATGTCGTCGCGGTTTCCCGCCACGATAACCAGATTGGCGATTTCCTGTAATTGAGGGGACTCCCCATAGGCCTCAATCAAGGTAACGATGTTTTTTTTGGGGTCGGGCCGCGACAGCGCCAGAATGATCGGCTTGCCAGGTTGCGTCAAAAATCGCTTGAGCGTGCGCGCGATATCACTGTCTTTTTCGTTTCCCTGAGGCGGAAAGAAGGTCGCCATATCCGTGCCGGGCGGAACCACCCGCATGCGGTCGGGCTGGTAGAAATCGTACAGGCCGTATTGTTGTTCGATCTCCTGTTGCGTGCTGGTGATGACGCGCTCGGCCACCCCCAGCGTGGTTTCTTCCGCTTCGATGCGGCGTGAGATGTTGTAGGCCGTCTCGATCTCGCTCCGCTTGATGCCGCTGGCCAGCAGTTGCTTGCGCTTGGTACGCCCTAGTGAATGGCCGGTGTGGACCAGCGGAACACCCAACTGGTGAGAAAGCTGTGCACCAACATAACCGGCATCTGCGTAATGGCTATGGATCACATCGGGTAGTCGGTTCTGGCGTTTGAGGTAAGCCAGGGCGTTGTCGGAAAAACACTCCAGCGAATCCCACAACATCTCCTTGGGCAGATATTTTTGTTCGCCGCACTCAATGCGCGCAATGCCCGCTTTATCCGACAAGGCTTCATACGGTTCAGCGTAGTTCGCGTCAACTTGATCGTCGATGATGCGTCGGGTCAACAAAACCACTTTTTCGACATCGCCTCGTTCGCCCAGCGCCCGGGCAAGCTCCACGACATATTTGGTTTGCCCTCCGGTATCCGCGTCGCGCCCTAACTCAAGTTGCTGGCCGCGAATCAAGCCATGCACGCTGATCAATACAATGTACAAAGGCCGTTTGGCGGCCTGAGACTGTTTTTTCATACGCCCCACGCTTCTTTGAATGGTTCATAGAATGCCATCTGATCAGGCACCGCGCCACGAATTTCGCAGATCGCAGCAGCAAAAGTGTTGGCCCGCTCCAGCGTCTTGAGTATAGGCCAACCGCATAGCGACCCCAGCATGAAAATCGAGGCAAACCCATCACCCGCACCCACCGTATCGATCAGTTTGACGATTTGGTTCGAACTGGCCGTCTCAGCCAGCATCCCGTCCCGATCCAGATGCCAGGCGCCCGCATCGCCACAGGTGACGAGGACTTGTTCAAGATCAAATTGGTTCATCAATGCCCAGGCCTGTTCGTGGGGATTGGCCCCCGACAAGCCGAACATCGTGGCCAGCTCGCCCAACTCGGCATCGTTCAGCTTTACGATTTCTGCGTACTGCAGTGAATGGGTCAGGGTTTTGGGGTCATACCACGGGGGGCGTAAATTAATATCCAGAAACCGCGTTGACTGGGCGCCTCTCAACAAGGTTTTCAATGCCTGCCGGGAAACCGTATGTCGCTGTGCCAGCGTGCCAAAATAAACCAGCGCAGGATGCGTCGAGAGCAGCGTCAGGCGCGCCACGCCCGGATGAATAAAGTCGTAAGCTTGTGTCGGTAGTATTTCAAAGCGATGCCCGTCCTCTTCGATATGCACATGGACCTGTCCTGTCGGATAGTGCTTGTCGAACTGGACCCCAAGTGTGTCCAGCCCCTTTTGGTTCATCGCATTCATCACCTCATCGCGCAAGGCATCTTCCCCCAGGCGAGTGATCAAAACGGGATGTTGCCCAAAAGCCTGGAGATGACACGCTGCATTGAATGGTGCACCCCCCAATACCGCTCGATCAGGAAAAATATCCGCCAACACTTCGCCAACCAGCACGACAGTGCCATTTTTGTTGGCAAAAGTCTGTGGAGGCCGTGGGGTAGTCTGACCGGATGTAATGGGCTGAGTCATCAAGTGGATTCGTGTCTCATTTCGCTCGTGAACAATAGAATAACAACACATGAACGGAGAAAGGTCTAACGACCTGGCTCCGCAGCGGGTGAGCTTTGGTTAAATAACATTCAAATGCACAAGCAATTCGTGTGGCAGCAATGTGGCAGCAATTACCGGTCATTGATAAAGAATGTTAGGTGTGCTGGCGCACAGACATCAACATGAACGAATGCGCTAATGCTAACGAATTGGTGAACTCGTGCTTAATTACTCTCCCAGAGGGTGAATCTTGAGATAGAGCTGAAAAGCGTATATAGGTCTCGATACTGAAGTGCACTTTATCGTTCTATATATTGTCTTTTTTCGTTAGAGATCTCCCAAAACGATAGTCAGACTGGGCGACACTCAAATCACGCTAGATGCTTTTGTGGGCGCATTCTCAAACCACTCCAGATCGGAATACAGTATGCAGCCTCGACGAGTATTAGCTGGACTGGCCATCATCCTCTCCGTGGTTGCCCTGCCGGTCCTGGTGCTGGCCATAACCAGCAACTGGAACTGGCTGCGCGGGCCGATCAGCAGCCATGTTCATGACACCACCGGTCGCGCCTTGCTGCTGCAAGGCGACCTGAAAGTACACCTGGGATGGCCACACACGCGGATACAAGCAGAAAACGTGGCATTTTCCAATCCGCCCTGGGCGCATGAAAAACAGATGTTCGAAGCCCGCAACGTCGGCTTTTCACTCGCCATGGTGCCGCTGTTGAGCGGCCGTATTGTGCTCAACGAGGTGAAGCTGGATCGGGCCGTGGCATTGTTCGAGCAGGCTGCCGACGGCAGAAAAAACTGGCTGCTCGACCGCCAGCAGCGCGATGAAAGCGCGCGCATCACGGTCAACCATGTCGCCATCAAAGCAGGCCGTATAGGCTATAGCGACGTGCGGCAAAAAACCGCAATCAGCGCAATCGTCGAAACCCTTGACGCGTCGACTGCAACAGACACGCCGCTGAGTGTCACCGCGCAGGGGCAATACCGTGGCCTAAAGCTCAAGGCGCAAGCCCAGGGTGCCAGCGTGCTGACCTTGCGCGAGTTCAAGACGCCGTACCCACTGAAACTGACCGGAACAATTGGCCCGACCACGGTGCGCGCCGACGGCACGATCACCAATCTGGCCGAGCTTTCCGCGATCGATCTCAAAATCAGCCTGAGCGGCGGCAGCCTGGCCCAGCTCTATCCGCTGCTCGGCATTGTCTTGCCGGATACACCGCCTTATGTCACGCAGGGGCGTTTGCTGCATCAGTCGCAGCGCTGGCGTTACGAGAATTTCTCCGGCCGAATCGGGCGTAGCGACATAGCCGGCACATTTCAGGTAGACACCGGCGGCAAGCGCAGCAAACTGACGGCGACACTGGCTTCGCGCCAACTGAATTTGGCCGATCTGGGGCCGCTGGTGGGCAGCGATCATTCATCGACTGCATCGGCATCCGGCAAGCTTGCTGTTGACCAACCGGCTGCAGGGCGCCGGGTGTTGCCGAGTACGCCGTTTCGCAGCGAACGCTGGCCGCAGATGGATGCCGATGTAACATTCAAAGCGGCATCAATCAAGCACGACGCTGCGCTGCCGATCGATACGCTCTCCACCCGCCTGCACTTGAAGGACGCAGTGTTGACCCTCGACCCGCTGCGTGTTGGCGTCGCGGGCGGCAGCCTGGCAGGTTCGCTCGTGCTCGATGCACGCCAGCAACCGATTCGGGCGCACGCCGATCTGAACGCACGAAAAATCAGCCTTGCCCAGCTATTTCCTACCTTTGACCAGAACAAGACCAGCATTGGCCAGCTCAATGGCGACATCCGCCTGCGAGGGCGGGGCGATACCGTAGCGGCCATGCTGGGCAGCGCCGATGGCAAGCTGGCGATGGTGGTCAACGACGGTGAAATCAGCAAGCTGATGATGGAGTCGGTCGGACTGCATCTACTTGAAATCCTGCAACTCAAGATCAGCGGCGACAAACCCATCCGCATCCGCTGCGGGGTGGCCGACTTCGACGTCAAGCAGGGCGTCATGCAGCCCAATATCCTGGTTTTCGATACCGACATCACTCGCATTGGCGGTAGCGGCAGCATCGACCTCGGCAAGGAACAGCTCGACCTGACGCTGACGCCAATATCGCGCAAACTGAGCCTGGTGTCGTTGCGCACGCCGATTCATGTGCAGGGCAGTTTCGCCGATCCGCAGGTGTCGCTGGACAAGACGAAACTAGCCGCGCGTGGACTCGGCGTGGTGGCGCTGGGCCTGATTAATCCCCTGCTGGCGTTGTTGCCCCTGATTGAAACCGGGCCGGGTCTCGACAGCGAATGCCGTCAAATGATCAATGAAGCCCAAACCCCTTGAGATTGAAAGCGGAATTCCTTGAGATCGAGGTTGATGACGTAGTGGAGATCTTGGAACAGCCTAAATCCAGCACCACTAAGGTCGGCAGCACGCTAGATCCCCTTGACAGACTACGTGCGGCCGCTTTGTGGCGTGGTGCCTTATGCGTGCACTCGGCCATGAAGAGATGGCCGGTGAAGTCGTTACCGGACGGCTGCTCATCGGCCATTGCTGCCGGTGGCGTACTGATCAAACCAAGTCTGCTATGCGCTTCAGACCGGCCGTTCGTGGATCATTAAAGCCGAGTGTCCGCTTTAACCTCTGCGAATGTGATCTCCCGACCCGTTTCTTCCATTGGTACCGGCGATGAGCTAGAGACTGTTATGTGTTTTTGAGCAGAGGGGATCGTTGAAAGGCCATTGAAACCCCACTAGCCCTTGCAATCTTGCTGTGTGTGACAGCGTACAGACGCGTGCACACCACCACGCGCATCCTCCACACGTAAATTTCATTACGACCCCTGTCACCTTCGCCCTCTGCCGCGAAGGTATATTTTTCAATTCGTCGAATTTGCCTGTTCGGTCTCTTGAAGGAGAAACACATGTTACGCAGCATGAACGATCTTGAGAACTACTCAATCCACGCGACCGACGGCACCATTGGTCATGTAACGGATTTCTACTTCGATGACGAAAGGTGGGTCATCCGCTATCTCGTTGTCGACACCGGAACCTGGCTTTCGAGCCGAAAAGTGCTGATCTCGCCAATCGCGATCGGCAACCCGAACTGGACGGAGAAAATACTGCCCGTTTCGATCACGCAGGAGCAGGTTAAAAACAGTCCCGACATCGACACCGAGAAGCCAGTCTCGCGGCAGCACGAAATACAGTACCTTGGGTATTATGACTACCCCTTTTATTGGGGGGGTGCCGGGATCTGGGGCGGGGGAATTTACCCGAATATGATGATGCCGAGCTACGCTGGCTTCGTCTCGACACCGCATGCCGAACATCCAGAAGCGGAGGAAGCACACGCACGAGCTGATGCGGCGCAGCACCAGGATGACGATCCCCACCTGCGCAGCTGTAAAGCGGTCATGGACTATCACATCCAGGCGGTCGATGGTGATATAGGCCACGTACAGGGCCTGCTCGTCGACGAAGAGACCTGGGCCATTCGATATCTCATCGTCAACACGAGCAACTGGTGGCTCGGCCATCTGGTACTCATCGCACCGCAGTGGATCCAGAAGGTCAGCTGGTCCGACAACACGGTGTCGGTCGACCTGACACGGCAATCCGTAAAAGACGCCCCGCCGTACGATGCGGCGGCGCAGCTGAATCGTGAGCAGGAAGTGAACATCTTCAAACATTACGGACATCCCGGCTATTGGGAGGACGAGGCGTAAGGTGAAGCGGCAATATCACGCACTAGGTCTGTGTCAGAGCTGGACGCGGGGAAAGCCCCTTTTCACCTTCAGTTGCTGCACAGCACTTTCACGTCTTGACGGGTTGGTTTGACGAATCTTTCGACGATCAGGCTGGTCTTAGCCTAGAACTAAAGCAAAGGTGCATCCAATGCCCATTCAACTCAATGAAGAAAAGTACGGCAAGCTGCTCGCCGTTCACGTCAGCGGCAAGCTGGTAAAGGACGATTACACAGAATTTGTGCCTGCATTCGAGCGACTCGTCCGGCAGCACAGAAATCTGCGCATCCTGTTCGACATGACCGACTTCCACGGCTGGGAGGTCGGCGCGGCATGGGAGGACTTCAAGTTCGGCGTCGACCACTTCAGCGATATCGAG
>JAGXGP010000040.1 GCA_024636775.1 Hydrogenophilales bacterium | reverse complement strand
TTCGGCGTGCCAGCGTAACGGCCCGCTTGTTTGGCCGGTCCAAACGGGAACAGCTCGAACAGGAATTTCTTGTCGCCCCACTCGGCGCCAAATTCTTCCTTCAGGCCTTTTTGCAGGAAGCGCAGGTTGGGGGCTGTGCCGTTCTGGGAAAATTGCTCGCGCATGTGGTTGATGACTTTCCAGTGGTTTTCACCGAGTTCCAGATTGTCTTCCTTGGCCAGCTCGACGGCCAGTTCTTCCGACCAGTCTTCCAGATTGACCAGATAGCCTTCGGGGTCGGTTTCGACCATCTTGCCGTTGATTTCGCGTTCCATGTTTTAGTCCTTGCTAATGAATAAGCTTAACGCCACACGATAGAATAACCCAGTAAATTAGTCAACTACCCGGACGGGTAAGTGCGCCCACTGGAACCGTCCAGCTATGGGATTTTCCGCGGGCGTGTTTAATCCAGGCGTAATACGCGTCATACATGGTCATCCCGTGGCCGAGCATCTCGTGGTCGTCGGGATAGAGCGCAGACAAACCCAGCGACTGCGCCAATAAGCCGGCACATTGCGGCGCGAGGTCGAGGCGGGCGGTGTCGGCTCCGCGCACGATCAAAGCCAGTTTCTGCAAGGCGGGATCAGTCAGATCGTGCAAGCGCAGAAATGCATCGAAGCTGCACAATTCACCGACGTGCCCGTATTCCACACCGGGAATATCATAGGGCGTGGCGCCGGCTTTCGCGGCGACGTTGAGCACCTCTGCCGCGGGTACGTAGAGAAACTCGGCGTCCTTGTCGATGAAACGCGCAATCAGCCAGGGGCAGGCGATGCGGTCGATCTTGGGCCGTTCGCGGGTCACCCACTTCATTTGGCCATGACCTTGCCGCCAGCGGCCTTGTAAGCCTCGATTCCTCCTTCGATGAAACGGGCTTTCACCCCTTCGGCCTGCAACCGGTCGACCACGCTATTGGAAACGCCACCGCCGCGTACGCAGTAAATGATTACATCCAGCGTACGTGGGAGGGCGTTGACCCAGATATCGATTTTTTCAGGGTTCTTCCACATCGCGCCGGGGATAATTTCATTGGAAGCGGCGTAATCAGCTTCGCGTCGCACGTCGAATACCAGCACGGCATCGGGGTTGACTTCCGATGCCGGAATGGTGCGCGGCGCGTTCGGATTTTTCTCCGTGGTGCTGCCGCTTCCACATTGCTTCAAGGGTTGGGGGGTCAGTTCCATAGTGTCCTCACATGACAAACGAATGAATCAGGCCAAGCAGCGCGGTGATGCCGATCACTTTCATGATATCGGCTTTGTATTTCCATAGCGCGACGAACGAGGCAATGGCGACGATGACCGGGAACCAGTCGAAGACCCCGGCGAATGGATCTGCTGCGCTGGCTTGTGGCCAGAAGGTGTGCCAGGCAAAAAACACGGCCAAATTCAGAATCACACCGACGACTGCAGCGGTAATACCGGTTAACGGCGCAGTGAATTTGAGTTCGCCACGCGTGGCTTCCACAAGCGGACCACCGACGAGGATGAACAGGAAGGACGGCAGGAAGGTGAAGAAGGTCGCAACGGCCGCGCCAGCCAGGCCAGCGGCGACAGGGTTATCGAATATCCCTTTGGCCACGCCGCCCAGATAGCCCACCCAAGTGACGATCATGATCAGCGGCCCAGGTGTGGCTTCGCCCAGTGCCAGGCCGTCCATCATCTGCGGGCCGGTCAGCCACCCATATTGCTCGACGCCGCCCTGATACACATAAGGCAACACCGCGTAGGCGCCGCCGATGGTGAGGAAAGCCGCCTTGGTGAAGAAGCTGCCCATCTCAGTGAGCGCTTGATCGCCACGCAGGAGGAGCATGGCCGCCAGCCAGATCGCAATAACCGCGATGACCGTGATGGCCAGTTTGGTCCAGGAAAACCTGGCGTGGGCGGGCGTGGGGGTATCGTCGTCGATAATCGCCGGGCCGTATTCCTTGTTGGAGGCGCCATGACCGCCGCCGCTCTTAAACTTGGCGGGCATGAGCTTGCCGCCAATGGCACCGAGAATGGCCGCGGACAGCACAATCCAGGGAAAGCTGATGTCAAACACAAAGATACCGATGAAGGCCAGCGCTGCCATTCCCCACAGCACTTCATTTTTCAGCGCGCGCGAGCCGATTCGCCAGGCAGCAAACAGCACAATCGCCACGACGGCAGGCTTGATGCCGTAGAAGATACCTTGCACCAGGGGAACATCGCCCCAGGCGAGGTAGATACCGCCCAACAACGATAGCAACAGAAAGGCCGGCATGAAAAACAACACGCCGGCGACCACTGCGCCCTTGACGCCATGCATCAGCCAGCTGATGTAAATCGCCAGCTGGATGGCCTCCGGGCCAGGCAACAACATGCAAAAGTTGAGCGCATGCAAGTAGCGGTGTTCGGAAATCCAGCGGCGTTTTTCGACCAATTCCTGATGCATCATCGAGATTTGTCCGGCGGGACCGCCAAAGCTGATGAAGCCGAGTTTGAGCCAATATTTGAAGGCTTCGCCCAAGGTGACGGGCGCGGGTGCAGATGAAGAAGTTGCGGTGTCCAAGTGTCTCACTCCATGTTGGTTGGATTAACCAGGCTTGGACGGGGCACCGTCTTGCGGGCTGTCAGCCCATACGCCGGGGGACTGGTGCCCCGGCCGGCGGATGGTACGACAGCTTCTTAGAACCTGTCCAGCCGAAAAGCTGGTGCAGGGCAGGGATCCCTTTGTACCAAGGCGCTTGATTTTTTTAATTGCGCGCCCGAGAGCATATAGCAGATTGGTTTAGAGCTGAATTTGCACCTTGGGCACGCGGCTCATGATTTCGATCGATTCGTCGAAATGGATCTGAGCAGGGTTGTCGATGGGCATGCCGGCCAGCGTCTCGAGCAACTCGTCCTGCTCGAGAATCTGGCGTGTGCCATCAGCCAGATGCAGATAGGCGGCCCAGGGTACAAACTGAGTCAGCGGGAAGTGGGTCTGGTCGGTCGGCGACAGATCGATGTTGATGCCGGAAATGAACAACATGTTCTTGTCGATCATGGCGGGATTGTGGGCCAGGCTGCGGTAGGTGCGGTCGAATTCAGCCTGGGTGTTGACGCAGGCCGCAGTCAGCAAGGGATGTTTCGCGCTGACGATCCAGGGCATGGGCGCCAGCATGTTGCGTTCGAGCTGATCCTGGAAAGGGTCGTGATTGGTAAAAATGTGCTTGAAGTAGAAATCCTCGGGCGCGAGCCGGCCGCCTATTTCGACACTGCCTTGTTCCGGCCATGACGATTCGCCCAGACGTTCGAGCAGCGCATCGGACGCCGGCAGCGCGTAGGCCGTGCTGAGGGTATTGAGGGTGAAAAACTTGCCCGCAGCATCGTGTTGAACCAGCCGCTCAAGGTTGAGAAACAGCCCCTGCTTGCGTTCGGTGTTCAGCAGCAGGTTGTCGACCAGCACCACCGGTCGTCCGTCAAAACGGGTCAGGCGAACGTTTTCACGGGCATAGCGGTATTCGGTGCGATACCACTCGAGGATGTTGCCGATCTTGCCGCAGCTGCAGCTGTTGTGTGCGTTTTCGGTATGCAAGCGCCGATAGACACCAAACTCACCTGTTTCCGGGTCATGGCCGACATGGCTCGATTGCAGCAGCATCAGGTCTTTGCCGTGGTCGGCGTGCGGGCCGTGGCGATCGATCGACACGATGCCGCCTACGCGACCGTGGTTGAACGGGAACACGCCAAAATGCTTGGCGAGCAGGATGATGGGCACGCCCTGACTTTCATCCGAGCAGAACGCGCGCGAAGGCATGATGCTGTCGCGGGTAAAGCCCAGTTTAAGGCACCAGTTGTAGAGTTTTGGAATGAAATTGCTGTAGCACAGCGCCTGGTTCTCAATACGGAAAGATTGCAGGGCGCGCGTGATGCCGGAGGGGTTGGAGAACATGCCTTGGGGTCGGATAAGGTGATTAGGGTTTGCTGATATAATAGCAAGTTATCTATATAACCCGTCCCGCGTTGTCAGCGCGGGATTTGATCGACTTGCCGCCATGCAATCTCTGCTGAACCGATTTTCCCGTTTTCTTCCTTTTTTAAGCTGGTTTCCGTTGAAATCGGATTCGGTCAAGATCAACTTTTTGGCAGGGTTGACCGTTGCGCTGGTTTTGATTCCACAATCGATGGCGTATGCGCAACTGGCTGGCTTGCCAGCGTATTACGGTCTGTACGCGGCGTTCCTGCCGGTGGCGATCGGGGCCATGTTTGGTTCGTCCAACCAGCTGGCCACTGGACCGGTGGCCGTGGTATCTCTGCTGACAGCTTCGGCACTGGCCACTTTGGCCCCCCCTGGTAGCGAAGACTTCATCGCGCTGGCGATCATGCTGACTTTGTTGGTGGGTTTGATTCAGCTGGCGCTGGGTGCGTTCAAGCTGGGCGTCATCGTTAACTTCCTGTCGCATCCGGTCATTGTTGGTTTCACCAACGCGGCAGCGATCATCATTGCCTTGTCGCAGTTGTCCAAAATTTTGGGCGTGCCGATGGCACGCAGCGAATCTTTCATCAATGACATCATCGGTGTGTTCAAGCAGGTGGGCGACGCGCACTGGCCGACGCTGGTCATGGGCGTGGGCGCGATGGCGCTGATGTGGGGCTTGAAGAAATATGCCCCCAAGGTGCCGGGTGTGTTGCTTGCGGTGGTGTTGTCGACAGTGATTTCGTGGGCGGTCGGATTTGAACAAAACTCGAAGGGTGTGGCTGCTCATGTGGCTGATGCCGAATTGCGCGCGCAGGTCGACAAAGTGGTGGTGGCAGTCACCGAAGTGGATCGGCTGAACAATGAAATCGCCACCAAAAATGAAGCACTCAATGCCGCTGTCAAGGCGACCGGGCATGACAGCATTGATGCTGTCAAACTCGATGCAGAAGTGGCTTTGGCTAACCTTGCACTTAATGATGCGGAAAAGACATCGAGTGAAGTTCGCAAGACCATGCGCCGGATACTGGTGGTGCGGCAGGTCGATGGGGATGACAATACGATCGCAGTTTATCCGCTTGGCAAGGCCCCTGAAGGCATCAATCTGGACAAGACGCATTACCGGATTCGCAAGGTCACCCAGAACGGCGATTTCAAACTGATCGGCGGCGGTGAAGTAGTTGGAACCGTGCCGGAAGGTTTGCCGCCGATCACGGCGCCTAGGTTCGACATGGACAAACTGGGCGCGTTGCTGTCAGCCGCGTTGGTGATTTCACTGGTCGGCTTCATGGAGGCGATTTCGATTGCCAAGGCCGTGGCTTCCAAGACCAAGCAGCGCCTGGATCCGAATCAGGAACTCATCGGTCAGGGTTTGGCTAACATCGTGGGCAGCTTCTCTCAGGCTTATCCGTCTTCGGGTTCGTTTTCGCGGACGGCGGTGAATGCCAACATGGGGGCAACCTCGGGCTTGTCGTCGGTGTTCACTTCGGTGATTGTGCTGGTCACGCTGCTGTTCCTGACGCCCATGCTGTATCACCTGCCGCAGGCTGTGCTAGCGGCCATCATCATCATGGCGGTGGGCGGTCTGGTTAATATCGAAGGCGTAAAACACGCCTGGCATACGCACAAGCACGACGGCGCCGCTGCCATCGTGACGTTCCTTGCCACACTCCTGTTTGCCCCGCATCTGGATAACGGCATTCTGATAGGCGCGGGGCTGGCCATCGTGCTGTTCCTGCTGCGCACCATGAAGCCGCGCGTGGCGCTGTTGGGTCGTTACACCGATGGCACGCTGCGTGACATCAAGGTCAACCCGGACATGCCGACCAGTGAGCACATCATGGCCTTGCGTTATGACGGCTCACTCTATTTCGCCAACGTGTCCTACTTTGAAGATGCGGTGCTGGAAGGCTTGGCTGATCGGCCGAATGCCAAATACGTGCTGATCGTGGGCGACGCAATCAACCAGCTGGACGCATCCGGTGAGGAAGTGGTGCATCACCTGATCGACCGGTTGAAGTCGGCCGGCATTACCCTGGTGTTTTCGGGCCTGAAGAAACAGGTGCTGGATGTCATGCGCAACACGAGCCTGTTTGAGCTGATTGGCCCGGACAACATTTTCCCGACCGAAGATCAGGCCATTTCCGCCATTTACGAACGCCTGGGCGATGACGCCAAGGAAGACCTGTTCTGCCCGGTGAAGTCCAAACCGGCTGCAGTCTGATCGGAGTCACGTCTTGGAAATCAACTCCATTACCAAGAAGCTGCTATTCAACACCATTCGGGTCGATACGGTGCTGGAAGACGGTAGCGAGGGCTCTGGCACCGCCTTCGTGTTTAGTCACACGACGGGCAGCGGTGTGCATACCTTCGTGGTCACCAACCGCCATCTGGTTGAGGACGTGCGCAGTGGCGGCCTGGTGTTTACGCAGAAACAGCATGGCCAGCCAGCCTTGGGTGAACGCTTCCAGATCAACATCAATGATTTTTCGCATGCCTGGTTTCTTCACCCGGACCCGGACGTAGATCTCGCCATCATTCCGTTGCGCCCGCTGGAGCAGGCGGCGCGCGATCTGGGCGCGGAGTTGTATTACCACGCGATTGACAGCCATCTGGTGCCTGATGCCGCAGCCTTGCGCGCACTCGATGCGATGGAAGAGGTGATCTTCATCGGCTACCCCAGCGGGGTGTGGGATCAGGTCAACCTGATGCCGATCATGCGGCGCGGCACCACCGCCACCCCGATGGAGCTGAATTTCGAAGGCCGTCCGGAGTTTCTGATTGATGCAGCGGTTTATCCCGGCTCCAGTGGCAGCCCGGTTTTTGTTTATCAGCCGGATTCCTTGCGACAGTCGCAATCAGGTGGCGGCAAAAAATTCCTCTTCGCCGGCGTGGTCGCGGCGGTGTTCTTCCGCGAAGAAGCCAATCGGCTAGTGTCGCTTCCGGTGCCGCCCAATAACCAGCAGCCCATGGTGATGGGGTCGGAGATGATCGATCTGGGTCTGGTGATCAAGTCCGAGGCGGTCTTGACGGCCATCAAGGCCTATCTGCGCGAAGCCGCCTGATTCGGCGATCGGCCAATCCATAATCCATTCTTATGGATTTGATCAAAAACATTAACTATTCATGATGCTTCGATTTGCATAAGGTGTCAGCAACGTACTGCCTGCACGGCAGAAGTAGGTTGATCTCTTATACATGACGCGCCGCTGGCATGGCGTTAAGGAGCTTCGATGGATTTAAGCAATTTGCTGATACCGGCGGTTTTATTCTTTGCGCTGGGGTTCCTGGCGCAGGGCGTCAAATCCGATCTCAAGTTTCCACCCGAACTGGCCAAGGCGCTGTCGATCTACCTGCTGCTTGGTATCGGACTCAAAGGTGGCATCGAGTTTTCGCATGCACACTTGGGTGAAGCTGTTGAAGCCGTGGGGGCTGCACTGGTGTTGGGGTTTGCTTTACCCATCCTGGCGTATGCCATTTTGCTGGCAGGGCGGCTCGACAAGCTCAATGCATCGGCCATCGCGGCGCATTACGGTTCCGTCAGCGCGGGTACCTTTCTAACCGCGATCGCGTACCTCAATGCGCAGCAGATCACTTATGAGACCTACCCCGTCATCATGCTGGCGATCATGGAGTCGCCGGCCATCATTGTGGGACTCCTGCTTGCCCGCTTTTCGCGAGGCAGCAAGACCAAAAATGATGAAGATGCACGCGAAAACCATATGGGTGAATTGCTGAAAGACGCATTTACCAACGGCAGCGTAATTCTGCTTTTTGGCGGCATGTTTATTGGCTACATCGTCAAACCGAATTCGCTGGCTACCATCACGCCCTTTTTCAGTACGCTGTTCATGGGTGCACTGTCGCTTTTCTTGCTTGAAATGGGAATGGAAGCGGGCAAACGCATCGGCGAATTCAAGCGCGTGGGCTGGTTTCTGGTGGCGTTTGGTGTGTTGATGCCGTTGGTCGGCGGTGGTGTCGGCCTTCTGATGGGCCACTATTGGCTGGGCTTCGGCATGGGCGGTACCATGCTGGTGGCCGTACTGGGTGCATCGGCATCCTACATCGCTGTACCGCCTGCCATGCGTTTAGCTATCCCTGAAGCCAATCCATCCTATTATTTAACCCTCTCGCTTGGGGTGACGTTTCCGTTCAATGTGATCGTCGGCATCCCGATTTACCATTATTTCGCCGCCCGCCTGGCGGGTGTGTGAGTCAGGACCAGCCATGCCTCTACTCCATCCAATGAAACTCATCAACATTGTCGCCAACATGACGCTGGAAGAGCGTTTGGTGGATATAGCCGAGGCGCATGCCACCTCGGGTTACACCATCCTTGAAGCACGCGGCGCAGGCAGCGCCGGTCTGCAGACTGGTGCACTGGAAGGCGGAAGCAATATTCTCTTTATGCTGGTTATCACGGAATCGAAGCTGAGTGAAGTGATGGTTGACATTGAAAAGCTGATGAAGCGGGGCCATCATCTGGCGTGCTTTGTGTCCGATACGCAGGTACTACGCCGCGAGAAATTTGCGGATTAGGAAGTTCAGGGGCGAGGTTGAGCCAGCAGGCTGCCAGCTTCGTTCATGACAAAATCGAGGAAAGCCTGCGCCACCGCAGAAAAACGCTTGGCCGGGCGGTGCACCACATACCAGTGACGCATGATCGGGAATCCTTGTACGTCAAGTATCGCCAGTCGGTCCAATGCGCGTTCCATTTCCAGGGTGTGAATCGAGACTACACCCAAGCCCAGGCCCGCTTGCACGGCCTGCTTGATGGCCTCGTTGCTGCTCATTTCCATGGCGGTGGTAAGGCGGATGCCGGCGGCGTCGAAGAAGCGTTCGGCGGCCATTCGTGTACCCGAACCCGGCTCGCGGCTGATGAAGCTCTCGTCAGCCAGACGCGCAGGCAGAATGGCGCGTTCTTTGGCCATCGGGTGGCTCGGCGCGGCAATCACCACCAGTGGATTTTCCATGAACGGGTGAGCCACCAGATTGGATTCTTCGGGGGGTTGGCCCATGATCGCGAGATCTTTGTCAGAATCGCCTAATTGCGTGAGAATATGCTCGCGATTACTGACATCCAGGCTGACTTTTACCCCTGGATAGCGCTGGCAAAACGTTGCAAGGAGGCGGGGCGCAAAATAATTTGCCGTACTGGCAACCGTAATATTTAATTGACCGCGTCGGACGCCACGCATTTCTTCGAGTTCAAGCTGGGCTTCCTGGACCTGGGCCAGAATTCCCTGTGCGTGGCGGTAAAAAGTACGACCGGCGTCGGTCAGACGGATTTTTTTGCCAATTTGCTCGAATAAGGGCATGCCGGCCTGTTCTTCCAGCTGCCTGATTTGCATGGAAACAGCCGGTTGCGACAAGTGCAGTTCTTCGGAGGCGCGGGTAAACCCCGTTAATCTGGCCGCGGCCTCGAACACCTGAATTTGACGCAGCGTGATGTGCATGAATTAATGATAAGAATTAGTTATGCTTTGCATTATGAATATCGATTGTTAATTATGCAATCGAGCGGATAAGGTAACGGTCCCGCTATGGCCTTTACGGCGATGGCTCAGTAATAAAGGAAGCTTTGAATAAGTCCTCTAGCTTAATTGCAGGGGGTTTTGTTCAGGGTTTCCTGAGGGCTTGGTTTTGCGCAACAAGGCAACCAGGAATTAAGGATTTGGAATTTTTTGTCTGAATCAGCATGCTTAAGGAGCGAACATAATGGCAGTGAAGAGCTATCAGGCCGG
>JAGXGP010000039.1 GCA_024636775.1 Hydrogenophilales bacterium | reverse complement strand
TCGCCGTCCACGTGCGGCAGCAGCACCGAATCGGCATCGGTGTCGAGCAGCGGGTTGCCGAGGTGGCGGTCGAAAATGTCGGTAATCAGCTCGCGCATCAGGCGGCCGCCATTGCCGTGCGCGAGAAGAATGCGGGTGTCGTTCATGGTTGTTGGTGGAGAAATTCGATGAGTTGGCCAAAGCTTAATCCGGCATCGTTGACCGGTATGACTTGAGGCAGGTGAGCGGAAAAGCCCGCAGCTTCGAGCAGGTCGATGCAGGTTTCCGCCAGCAGGCGATTCTGGAACACACCGCCGGTGAGCCCCACCGATTGAATGCCAGTTTGCGTGCGCAACATGACGGCCTGCTCGAGCAGGGCTTGCGCCAGACTGCGGTGGAAGCTGGCTGCGCGCTCGGCAGCTGGGCGTGCAGGGTTGCCGAGCATGGACAGCAATGGTGCCCAGTCGGTGCGCCACAACCCGACGGCATCACGCGCCAAGGGCAGCGGAATGGCAGCACCGTCGGCGTCTTTGGCCATGGCTTCCAGTCGCATCGGTCCCTCGCCCTCGAAACTCGCGTGGGTGCAGACGCCGCACAAGGACGCTGCGGCGTCGAACAGGCGACCAACCGACGAACTCGCCGGGCTGTTCAGCTTGTGCGACCAAGCCTGATGCAGTGGCTCGGGTGCAAATGGCGCGGGCCGACCGGTCTCCCACAGCAGTGCTGCAGCAGCACGCCAGGGTTCGCGACCGGCCTTGTCACCGCCGGGCAGATGAAACGGGTGAAACGAGGCGGCATGCTGCCAGTGACCGGGCGTGCCGGTGAACGCTTCGCCGCCCCACAGGCTGTGATCCTCGCCAAAACCGACGCCGTCCCAGGCGAACACGATCCAATCCTGTACGTCTGGGAATTCCCATGCCAGTGCCGAGGCGTGCGCGTGGTGATGCCAAAATTCGGCCAACGGCAACCCACTATTGCGGGCGAAGCGGCGATAGCCGTATCCAGGATGGCGGTCGAGCAACAGGCGAGCCGCTTTCACCTGATACAAGGCTTGCAGATCGGCGGCGACTTGCGCCAGCGTGTCGAGGCTGCGGGGGGTGTCGAGTTCGCCGATGTGCGGTGAGACAACGGCACGCTTGCCCCAGGCGAGGCACACGGTGTTCTTCATGTGGCTGCCGAGCGCCAGCACGGGTTCGCGTAGCGGCTTAGGCAGTTCAAGTTCCAGCGGGGCGAGCCCGCGCCCAAGACGCAATGGCCTCGGCGCCCCGGCGATTACCCGGAAGACTGGATCGTCGGCGGGCCGCACGATGGGCCGGTCATGGTGCAGAAAAGCATCTGCGAGATGGCTCAAGCGGGTTTGTACCTCGTGATTGTCGGTCAGCACCGGTTCGCCGGAGAGGTTGCCCGAGGTGACCACCAACGGTCCATCGAAGTCGTTCAGTAGAAGATCGTGCAATGGCGAATAGGGCAGCAGGCAGCCGACTTCCGCAAGACCCGGTGCAATGAGATCGGACAGGTCTGCGTCAGCGCGCTTGGGCAGCAGCACGATGGGGCGAGCAGGCGAAGCAACGAATGCCTCCTGTCCCGGCGCAACGTGCACCGCAGCACGCAAGGCTTCAAGACTGCGCAGCATCACCGCCAGCGGCTTTGCAGGGCGCAGCTTGCGTTCGCGCAACGTGGCGACGGCCTGATCGTTGCGTGCATCGCACAGCAGGTGATAGCCGCCCACCCCCTTGACCGCGACAATCTTTCCCGCCCGCAGAGCCACAATGGTCGCGGCCAACGCGCTTTCATCACCTGTCAGCGTCTCTTCGCCCGAAACGAATTGCAAGTGCGGGCCGCACTCTGGACAGGCGATCGGTTCGGCATGAAAACGGCGGTCGAGCGGATTTGCGTATTCGCGCTGACAGTCCGTGCACAACGCGAAATCGCGCATCGACGTATTGGGGCGGTCGTAGGGTAGGGCGGTAATCAGCGTATAGCGCGGGCCGCACTGGGTGCAGTTGATGAAAGGATAGCGGTGGCGGCGGTTTGCTGGGTCGTGCAGTTCGGCCAGGCAATCGGCGCAGACAAATCCGTCCGCTGGCAAATGGATGTCGGCGTTGCTGCTCGATTGACTGTCGAGGATGGAAAAACTGTCGGCGTGTTCAGCCTGACTGGCGATGATGGAGAGTGGACCCGGTGCCGATAGCGGGGGCGCCTCTCTGAGCAGTGCGTCGTTAAAAAATTGCACCTCAGACAATTCGCCTTCGGCCTGGATTTCGACTGCGCCGTTGACGTTGCGCACCCAACCCTTGATTTGATGTTGTTGCGCCAATCGGTAGACGAAGGGCCGAAAGCCCACGCCCTGCACCCGGCCGCTGATGGTGATGCGTTGTGTGATGTATTCGGCAGCCTGTTCAGGCATCAACGGTTTCGCGAACGCCGCTCGACCACCAGATGCGGCAGGCGCCTTCGTCTGACACCATGCACGGGCCTACCGGATTTCTAGGAGTGCAGGCCATGCCATAAATGCGGCATTGATTGGGGTAGATCTTGCCCAGCACCACCTGTGCGCAGTCGCAGCCGGGCGGCATTTCGCCGGCGCGGCGGCGACTGGGATCGGTGTGGTCGGGGAATAACAGGCGCGCGTCGTGCTTGGCGAACGCGGACTTCAGTGCATAGCCTGAGCGTGGGATGATGCCGATGCCGCGCCAATTGGCATCCACAATATCCATCGTTTCGTCGAGCATGCGGCGCGCGGTGGGGTTGCCGCCCGAATGGGCGACTTCACGGTAGCAGTTGTCGAGGAAAGGTTCGCCGCTTTTCAGTTGGCGCAGCACGGAATAAAACGACGCCAGCAGCGACTCGGGCTCAAAGCCTGCGACCGCAGCAGGAATGGCGTGCTGGTCAACGACGAAGCCCCATTCTTCCGGCCCCATGATGGTGGACACATGGCCGGGTGCGACCAGTGCATCGAACCCGGGGGTGCCTGAATCCAGCAGCATCGCCACCGCCGGCCAAGTCAACCGGCCGGATAACAGGATGCTGAGATTGTCGGGAAGACCTTCGGCCAAGATGGCGGCCACAGGTGCGGTGGTGGTTTCGAACCCCGCGGCGAAGAACACCACGGGCTGGTCAGGATGTTCCAGTGCAATCTTTCGGGCATCGAGCGGGCTGGCGATGGGCCGTACATCGGCGCCAGCCGCTTGCGCTTCGGCTAGCGAACGTACTTCGCCTTTTTTCACATTCACCGGCACCCGCAGCATGTCGCCAAACGCAACCAGAATCACTTTATCTTTGAGCGCGAGTTGCATCGCCTGATAAACATCTTCTTCCGGGCACACGCACACCGGGCAGCCTGGGCCGGGCACCAGCTCGAGCCATGTCGGCAATGCACCGCGCAGCCCAGCCTGGGTGATGGAGCGCTCATGGCCGCCGCACACGTTCATGATCTTGATGGTGTGGTCGAATTCGAGCGCGCGGATTTTATCCAGCCAGGCGCGAGCGTCAGTCATCAGGCCGCTTTTCATCAAACCGTCGCGCGGTGGAACTTCATGCCGTCGGACTGGATGGCCGGGCGGCGTGATTGACCCAGCGCTACACGGGCGCGCTGGGCGGCGTGTTGCTCGCGTAGCCAGTTCAGCCATGCGTCCATTCCCATCTCTTTGCGGGCCGACAAGCGCATCACCGGCGCGGGATTGGCGAGGTTACGCAGATGCGCTTCAGCCTTGTCCGGATCGAAGTCATCGAGCACGGCCAGCAGATCGGTCTTGGTCAGCAGCATGACATCAGCCGCGCGGAACATCACCGGATACTTGGCTGGCTTGTCGTCGCCCTCTGTCACTGAAAGCAGGGTGACGTTGAAATGCTGGCCGAGGTCGAAGCTGGCCGGGCATACCAGGTTGCCGACGTTCTCGATGAACAGGATGTCGACACCGTCGAGCGTCATGTGGTGCAACGCGTCGTGCACCAGATGCGCGTCGAGGTGGCAGGCGGTGCCGGTGACAATTTGGTGTGCCTGAACGCCCTTGGCACGGATGCGCTCGGCGTCGTTCTCGGTTTCCAGATCGCCCTCGATCACGGCGCAGGTGAATTCATCCTTGATCGCAGTCAGCGTGGCTTCCAGCAGTGCGGTTTTGCCGGAACCGGGCGACGACATCAGGTTAATCGCCAGGATGCCGCGCCGGTCGAAATGTTCGCGGTTGTGCGCGGCCTGGTCGTCATTTTTCGCCAGCAGGCCTTTCAACACGGAAACTGCAGTCGCGCCCTTGGCGACGGGCTTGAACGCGAGGTGTTTGTTGCCGGGAGTGAGGTTGCAGCCGCAGGTGTCACACATGAATAAAGGTCCTGTAGTTAGGCGTTGGACGCTACGTCGGGCGCCGTTTCAAGCTCCACGCTTTCCAGCAGCAGTTCGTCACCGGAAAGGATCTGAGTGTGCCAGTCTCCGCAGGCACCGCAGATCAGGCGGTTTATTGCCGCTTCGGTGTCCGCGCCGCAGGTCTGGCAGTGCACATTGATCGGCGCATGGGTGAAATCGAGTTCGGCGTGTTCCATGCGGCTGCCGGCGGCGGCGAGCGGAAAGGCGATGGCCAGCAGTTCGGGCACGACGCCCGCGAGTGGGCCGATGCGCACGCGGATCAGGCTCGCCTGCGTCGCCCCATGCTGATCGATCACGGCATCCACCTGTTCGACAAGAGCTTGGGCGACAGCGAGTTCATGCACCGCTTTCTTCCAGGATCTGATCCAGTAATTCCCAGGTGGTGCGGGCGTCGGACTCGGCTATTTTCTGGATGGCGTAGCCGACGTGCACCATGACAAAGTCGCCTACCTCGGGCAACTCGTCCTGCATCATGAACAGGCTTACGTCACGCCACACGCCCTTGGCCTGGCAGCGAGCGGTAAAGCTTTCGATCGATTCGATCTGCATGGGAATGGCAAGACACATAAAAGGCAATCGGTGACTACACTCAAATCAGTATAAGTGATTTGTCAGACATGCACCTGCTCTGAACAACGCACAGGTTTTTTAAACATTTCAAATACTTGAGCGATTTGGTTGGTTGTTATTCGAACACCTCACTGATAGATTGAAGCTATGAAAACGCTCGTGCTCGGCATTGGTAACACCCTGCTCACTGACGAAGGCATCGGAATTCATGTGCTGCAAGCACTCGAAACTCAGGTGGCGCATTTTTCCGATGTGACACTTCTCGATGGCGGCACGCTTTCATTCACGCTGGCCGGACCGATCGAGGAAGCCGATGCGCTGATCGTGGTCGATGCCGCCAATATCAAAGCCAAACCGGGCGAATGGACATTGTTGGAAGGCGAGGAAATGGACGCATTTCTGATGGGCAATCGCAAATCCACAGTGCACGAAGTCGGGCTCACCGACCTGCGCGTCATCGCCATTCTCGCGGGGCACTGGCCAGAAAAACGAGCCATGCTCGCGATCCAGCCGGACATTGTCGACTGGGGCGAAGTGCCCACCCCTGCCGTTGCCGCCGCAATTGCGCCGGTCTGCGCTGCGATTCGTGGGCTCATCGAAGACTGGCAATATGTCGCCGCTTGAAACGATTCCCATCCACGTCATCAATCCGCTGCCAGCCAGTCTGGCTGACCCCGTCGGCCTAACCGGCAATGCGCCCCCCTTACTACACGAACTTTCCGAATCGGTGCGCCGTCTGCTCGATACCGGCGAGACCACGGCCATTGATCTATCGGCGTTGCCACTGACGCCGGCTGATCTCGTCTGGCTGCTTGAAAAGCTGGGGACAGGCGAGATTGCCGTCACCCTTCAGGCCAATGGCGAATCGACTCTTAACGAGACCGCCTGTCCCGGCATCTGGTGGGTCACACACCACAATGAACAGGGCGCGGTGACTTCGCAGTTCATCGAAGTGGCTCTTGTGCCTGAACTGGTCAAGGCGCACCCTCTGGATGTTAAAAGAGGATATGAGTATCTTGAATTAATGATGTCCGACCTCTAAAGTTGTATCAGGCGTAGCGAATATTTCAGGAGGCTAGCATCATGCAGGGTCCGTTGATCGAAACACTTGTGCAGCAGGGCGTTTCTCGCCGCACTTTTCTAAAATACTGCGCCACGCTGGCCTCGATGATGGCCCTGCCGCCCGCAGCTGGGCTCGCGATGGCCGAAGCAATGGCTGCCGCCAAACGACCGTCGGTGATCTGGCTGCCGTTTCAGGAATGCACCGGCTGTACCGAGTCGATCACGCGCTCGCACTCGCCCACCATCGAAGGCATGATTTTCGACATGATCTCACTCGACTATCAGGAAACGCTGATGGCCGCAGCCGGTTTCCAGGCCGAGGAAGCGCGGCACAACGCGATGAAGGAAAACATGGGCAAGTATCTGCTCATCATTGACGGCTCGATTCCGCTCGGGGTGGACGGCGGCTATTCCTGCATCGGCGGACGCTCCAATATCGACCTGCTGCAAGAAGCTGCGCAGGGCGCGGCAGCCATCATTGCCATGGGTTCCTGCGCTTCGTACGGTGGCATTCCGAAGGCCAACCCGAATCCGACCGGCGCGGTGTCGGTGTCCGACCTGATCAAGGACAAGCCCATCGTCAACATACCCGGCTGTCCGCCCATTCCATCGGTGATGACCGGCGTGCTGGCGCATTACCTGACCTTCGGCAGCCTGCCGGAACTGGATGACAAGGGGCGGCCCAAGGCCTTCTACGGTGAAACCATCCACGACCGCTGCTACCGCCGACCGTTCTATGATCAAGGCAAGTTCGCCAAGACCTTCGACGACGAAGGCGCGCGCCAGGGCTGGTGTCTGTTCGAACTCGGATGCAAGGGTCCGGTGACCTATAACGCCTGCGCCACGGTGAAGTGGAATGGTGGAACCTCGTGGCCGGTGGAATCCGGACACGGTTGCCTCGGCTGTTCTGAACCTGATTTCTGGGATGCCGGCAGTTTCTACAAGCCGCTGTCGACACCAGCCGACCCGCTCAAATTCGTCGCTGCAGCGTCAGTTGTGGGTGCGGTTGCCGGGGTGGCTGTCAGCGTGGCCAACCGGGCCAAAAAAGGCGCGGCCAAGTCGGCCCACGAAACCACCACGCTGGCTGATTTGGAGAAATGATCATGAACGAATTGCTATTCCTGACCTGGGTTCGAGGAACGGGGCTGAACATCGCCGTAGGGATTTTTCTGCTGGGCGTGTTGTGGCGATTGTTCGAGATTTATTCGCTAGGCCGCAAGCCGGACTTGTCTGCACCCCGTCATGCGTCCGGCGCATCCGGGCTGCACACAGTCTTCCGGCGTTCGTTACCGCCGCCCGGCATGCTAAAGCGTTCACCGGTCAGCTACATCGGCGGGTACATTTTCCATGTGGGTCTCGCCATCGTCGTGTTTCTGTTCGCGCCGCATATTCTGCTGATTACGAATCTGATCGGGCTGTCATGGCCCGGCCTGCCTTCACAGGTTGTGGATCTGGCCGCCGTGGTGACGATGGCGGCGATGGTAGTGGTGCTGGTCGATCGCATCAACAAGCCGGTCAAGCGTTTTCTCAGTACCTTCGAGGACTGGTTCACCTGGGCGGTGACATTCCTGCCGGTGCTGACGGGCTGGATGGCCGTGCAGCATCTGCTGTTGCCCTACACCATGATGCTTGCCGTGCACATCCTGAGCGTGGAAATCCTGCTCGTGGTGCTGCCCTTTACCAAGCTGTTCCATGCGTTCACACTTGTCGGCTCGCGCTGGTACAACGGTCGGGTCAACGGTCATAAGGGGGTTCCGGTATGAGTGCGTCACTCGAAAAAGGCATTCGCGTCCTCAAGGAAGTCATCGACGCGCCCATAGCCAGTTACTTCAGCAGCTGCGTGCATTGCGGACTGTGCGCCGAAGCCTGCCTGTTCTATACGGAAACCGGCGACCCCAAATACACGCCGATCCACAAGCTGGAACCTCTGCGCCGTGTCTACGAACAGGAATACACGCTGATTGGCCGGCTGAAAAAAATGGTCGGACTGTCCAAAGCCGTGACCGATGCGGAACTGGATGAATGGCAGGAGCTGGTCTACAACAGTTGCACCCTGTGCGGGCGGTGTTCCGCAGTCTGCCCGGTCGGCAACGACATCGTCTACATGGTGCGCAAGTTCCGCGAGGGCATGTCGGCTTCCGGCCATGCGCCTGAAGGCATCAAGGGTGCGGTCGAGCGCACCATCACGGTTGGCAGCCCGATGAACGTCAAGCTGCCTGCCGTGCAGGCGCAGATGGGACACGTGGAAGAAGACTATGGCCTTCCCATCCCGCTGGATGCGGAAGGCGCCGAGTACATGGTGATGTTGTCGTCGATGGAAATCATGAACTTTCCGGAATACCTGGGGGCAGTCGCCAAGATCATGCATCAGGCCGGCAAGACGTGGACGCTTTGTTCGACGGCGTTCGAAGCCACTAACGCCGGCATCCAGATTGGCAATTCCGACCTGGCTCGAGTGATTGTTTCACGCATTGTCGAAGGCGCCGAAAAGCTCAAGGTCAAAACCGTGATCAGTCCCGAATGTGGCCATGCCTACACCGCGCTGCGCTGGGAAGGGGCCAACCTGATCGGGCGGCCGTTCACCTTCGACGTCAAGCACATCATCGAAGTGCTCGGCGAATTCCAGCAGCAGGGCCTGCTGAAGACCGAAGGCTTCGAGACGGATCGCCTGACCTTCCACGATCCCTGCCAATTGGTGCGGCGTGGCGGCGTGATCCAGCAACCACGCGATCTGATGAATCAGGTGGCGCAGAATTTCGTCGAGATGCCGGATGCCGGTTACATGAACTGGTGTTGCACGGGCGGCGGCGGCGCCTCGGCCATTGAGGAGGGT
>JAGXGP010000038.1 GCA_024636775.1 Hydrogenophilales bacterium | reverse complement strand
GCGATATCGTGCAAACCGCGAGCCCGGCGCGTGTGACTTCGGCGATGGTGGTGTTGCGGCAGGTGCTGGCGCAGGTGCAGGCGCAAAGCGGAAAACGCAGTTTTGGCGTGTGTTCGACCTGCCGCCACAATCAGCGGCTGGGGCCGCGCAGCTATTTTTGCGGATTGAAGCAGGAAAAGCTCAGCAGTCCGGAGGTGCGACGGATTTGCCGCGAGCACTCAGCCCCCACGCAGCCGTCGCAGCCGGATTCGAATTGAACCAGACGGGTTAAAGCCGTTTTCTGGCCCGTGCGATAGCCGCGCGAACCTGCGCTGGTGCGGTCCCACCCAGATGATCGCGGGCGGCCAGTGAGCCTTCCAGCGTCAGTACGTCATACACATCTTGCGTAATCATCTGGCTGAATTCCTGAAGCTCGCCAAGCGCCAGATCGGCGAGGTCGCGCCCGCTGCTGTCAGCCGCTCGCACGGCACGTGCCACCACTTCATGGGCATCGCGGAAGGGCATGCCCTTCTTCACCAGATAATCGGCCAGGTCGGTCGCTGTGGCGAAGCCCTGCATTACTGCGGCGCGCATCGCTTCCGGTTTGACGGTGACGCCACGCATCATGTCGGCGTAGATCGCCAGCGTGTCGGTCAAGGTGTCGACGGTGTCGAACAGCGGCTCCTTGTCTTCCTGATTGTCCTTGTTGTAGGCCAGTGGCTGACCTTTCATCAGGGTGAGCAGGGCGACCAGATGACCGTTTACGCGACCGGTTTTACCGCGCACCAGTTCGGGCACGTCGGGATTCTTCTTCTGCGGCATGATGGAAGAGCCGGTGCAAAAGCGGTCGGCCAGATCGATGAAACCCACGCGCGGACTCATCCACAGGATCAGTTCTTCGGACAGGCGCGACAGATGCATCATCAATATCGAGGCAGCAGCGGTAAATTCGATGGCGAAATCTCGGTCGGAAACGGCGTCGAGCGAGTTTTCGCAAATGCCATCAAAGCCCAGTTCACGCGCGACAAAGGCGCGGTCAATCGGGAAGCTGGTGCCGGCCAGCGCGGCGGCACCCAAAGGGAGTCGGTTGACGCGGCGGCGGCAGTCGGCCATGCGCTCGACATCGCGCACCAGCATTTCGACGTAGGCCATCAGGTGGTGGCCAAACGTCACCGGTTGGGCCACTTGCAGGTGGGTAAAGCCGGGCATCACGGTATCGGTGTGCTGCTCGGCCAGGTCGACAAGTGAAGTCTGGCAGGCCATAAGCCCCGCCAGAATGCGGTCGATCGCTTCGCGCAGATAAAGCCGGATATCGGTGGCCACCTGATCGTTGCGTGAGCGGCCAGTGTGCAAGCGCTTACCGGCATCGCCGATTTTTGCGGTCAGTGCGGCTTCGAGGTTGAGGTGTACGTCTTCCTTGTCGAGCGACCAGACGATCTGGCCAGCGCGGATTTCGGTCTGCAACTCGGCCATGCCGCCCTGGATCGCGGTGAGGTCGTCCTTGGAGAGGACGCCGACGTGGTGCAACATGGCGGCGTGTGCCAGTGAGCCCTGAATATCGAACTCGGCCAGCCGATAATCGAAAGGGATGGACGCGGTATAGCGTTTGACGATTTCTGATACGGGCTCGGAAAACCGGCCGGACCAAGCGGCAGGTGTGCCGTCCGAAGGTGTCGATGGCGTGCTCATGGGGCAAAGGGTGGGGATGAAAAGAAAGAATCATAACAACCGGCAGGTCGAATTACCGAACTTCTGTCACCTGGGGGTGAACCTTCGCATCGCATTGACGGTGGAAGCCGCGCTGGTTGCGGGGGTGGTGGCACGGACTTCGGATGCGTTGTCATTCGGGGCAGAGTTTATTGAATTGTCTGCGCTGGCACAGCCCGCCTTGCTGCTCACCTTGCTGGCACTGTGTGCAACAGGGCATTGGTTACGCAACCAGCCTTATCAACTGGGCATCGGGTTCACTCTGGCGATCGGCGTGGGGGTGCCGGTGTTGGCGACGCTGTGGCTGCACCCGGTGCTGACCGGGTTAAGTGACTTTTCATTGACGGGGGTGGCCGTTTTTTCCTTGCTGCTGGGCGCAGGGGTGCTGGCTTACTTCAACCTGCGTGCGCGCGCCTTGTCGCCTGCGATTACCGAAGCGCGCCTGCAAGCCTTGCAGGCGCGGATTCGGCCTCATTTTCTGTTTAACAGTCTTAATGCGGTGTTGTCCTTGGTGCGCAGCGACCCGCGTCGGGCCGAGCACGCACTGGAAAACATGGCGGATCTGTTCCGCGCCTTGATGAATAACGCCAGCCAGTTGGCGCCCCTGGAGGACGAAGTCGCGCTTACCCGCGCTTACCTGGAACTGGAACAACTGCGCCTGGGCGATCGACTTTTGGTGACCTGGCACATCAACAAGATGCCGGGTGACGCGCTGATTCCGCCGCTGGTCATCCAGCCGTTGGTGGAAAATGCGGTCTACCATGGCATCGAGCCGCAACCCGACGGCGGCGAGATCAGCCTGAACATTTATCTCAGCGCAGACAAGGTGCATATCCTCGTGCGCAACCCTATCGCGACGGAAGTCAGCCACCACAAAGGCAATCGCATCGCGCTCGCCAACATTCGCGAGCGCTTGATGCTGCATTTCGACCTCGACGCCCAGCTCAAGTTGGAACCCCTGGGCGCCGTTTATCAAGTGCATATCGTTATCCCCTATACCCGTGAACGCACCCAGCCCGCCCCTGCGCATTCTCATCGTCGATGACGAAGCCCCCGCGCGCCGCCGTCTGCGCGATGTGCTGGCAGATTGCGCGGACCGCTTGCCCGTCGACATTGTGGGTGAGGCTGGCAATGGGCTGGATGCACTGGCTCAGGTTCAGCAACACTCAGTGGATGCGGTACTGCTGGATATCCGCATGCCGGGGATGGATGGGCTGGAATGTGCGGGCCATCTCAACCACCTGATTCCCCCGCCCGCCATTATTTTCTGCACCGCATACGATGCTTATGCCTGCCAGGCATTTGATTTGAATGCGGTTGATTATTTGCTGAAGCCGGTGCGCGCCGACCGATTAGTGCGTGCCTTATCGCGGGCACACACTTTAAGTACTGCCATGCTGGATCAGTTGCGCGAAGCGCTCCCGCAAGCCCGCACGCATTTATCGGTCAACGAAAAAGGCCGCATCGTGTTGATTCCGCTGGCAGATATTCTGTATCTGAAGGCTGAACTCAAGTATGTGACAGTGCGCACACCCGAGCGTGAATTCCTGATTGAGGAATCGCTTACCCGGCTGGAAACCGAGTTTGACCCGATCTTCATCCGGATTCATCGAAACTGTCTGGTCGCGCGTGCGCGGATCCGTGAAATAGGGATTTTGCCAGGTGATGAGGACGGCCACTTTTTGCGGCTGGACGGTCTGAATGAGCGATTATTAGTCAGCAGACGGCAATATTCAGCCCTCCGTGAAAAAATAAAGACAATGTAAACAGTGGGTTAACATCTATCTACAACTAAAGTTGTATAGCCATTTTTTGCATCCCTTCGTAGGATGGCCTTGCTTGCAGTTTCCGCCGCAAGCAAGGAAGTTCTCCGCAATGAGGGGCAAAACTCCTCTTTCCTGCCGGATTCGCAAGAATCCGGCATTTTTTTGCCTGCGATTTGGCTTGCCGTGGCTATTATATTAGCCATGAAAAACGAACCCCCAGACCTCCACCCGCAAGGAGTAGGCCGTGGTTGTAAAGACACTGAAGTGTCAACAACCACGCTCACCGAAACCGAGCTTTCCAGCGAAACCGTCTTCAAAGGCCGGCTCATGCACGTCAAGCTTGACCGGGTTCGCCTGCCGGACGGCGGCGAATCGACGCGTGAATACATCGTTCATCCCGGCGCCGTTGTCGTTATTCCCGTGTTTGAGAATGGCGACCTGCTGCTGGAGCGCCAGCACCGCTATCCCCTGCATCGCGACTTTATCGAACTGCCGGCCGGCAAGATTGACGCGGGCGAAGCCGATTTGACCTGTGCCAAGCGCGAACTCGAAGAGGAAACCGGCTACACCGCGAGCGAATGGCGTGAAGTCACCACGATTTATCCTTGCATCGGTTATTCGGACGAGCGGCTGGCGTTTTACCTCGCGCGTGGCCTGGAGCCTGGCAACCACGGCCGCGACCCCGACGAATTTCTGGAAATCCTGCGGGTGCCGTTTGGCGAGGCGTTGGATTGGGTGCGCAATGGCAAGATTTGTGAAACCAAAACCGTCATTGGCCTGTTCTGGTTGGAGAAAATTCTCGATCGGGGTTGGTAGTCCCGATCTTGAAATAAGTCAGCGGGGTGGGTAATCCCGATCCACAACAGTCAGCTGGTCTGGTAGGCCAGGTTCGGCGCCAGCCAGCGTTCCGCCGTCGCCATGTCCCATCCCTTGCGGCGAGCGTAATCCTCGACCTGATCGCGTTGGATTTTGGCCACGGCAAAATACTGGCTGTCGGGATGCGACAGGTAAAAGCCTGACACTGCAGCGCCCGGCCACATGGCAAAGTTCTCGGTGAGTTCGACGCCGATAGCCGTCGTGGCATCGAGCACTTCGAACAGTGCAGCTTTTTCGCTGTGCTCGGGGCATGCCGGGTAGCCGGGCGCGGGGCGGATGCCCTGGTATTTTTCTCCGATCAGATCGTCGTTTGCAAGCGCTTCCTCGTGTGCATAACCCCAGAACTCTTTGCGTACGCGCAGGTGAAGGTGCTCGGCGAAGGCCTCGGCCAAGCGGTCGCACAGCGATTTGAACAGGATCGCGGAGTAGTCGTCGTGTGCGGCTTCGAAAGCCTTTGCGCGTTCGTCCTCGCCGATGCCGGCGGTGACCACAAATGCGCCCAGATAGTCCTTGAGTCCGCTGGCCTTGGGCGCGACGAAGTCGGCGATACACAGATTGGCACGGTCTTGCGGCTTTTTCATCTGCTGGCGCAGGTTGTGCCAGGTCATCAGCGTCTGGGTGCGCGATTCGTCGGTATACACCTCGATATCGTCGTCGTTGACTGTGTTGGCGGGGAACAGGCCGAAAACGGCGCGGGCTTCTATCCAGTTTCCTGCAATCATCTGCTGCAGCATCGTCTGCGCATCGGCGAAGAGCTTGGTCGCCTCTACGCCGACGACTTCATCCTTGAGTATCTTCGGGTATTTCCCGTGCAGTTCCCACGAGGCGAAGAAGGGCGTCCAGTCGATGATGTCGACGAGTTTGGACAGGTCATAGGCTTTCAGCACATGAACACCAGGCTGCCGCGGTACCGGCGGCGTGTAGCGCGACCAGTCGATGGCGAACTTGTGGGTACGCGCCTCAGCCAGTTTCAGACGCACCGTGTCGGACTTGTGCTTGAGATGGCGCTCGCGTGTGATCGCATAGTCGGCGCGTACTTCGGCGGCAAAGGCATCGCGCATGTCTTTCGACAGCAATTTGGTGCAGACGCCCACCGCGCGCGAGGCGTCCTTCACGTACACCACCGGGTGTTCGTAGTTTGGCTCGATTTTCACCGCGGTGTGCGCTAGTGAAGTGGTCGCGCCACCAATCAGCAGCGGCAGCGTAAAGCCCTGGCGCTGCATTTCTTTGGCGACGTAGGACATTTCTTCCAGCGACGGCGTGATCAGCCCAGACAGACCGATGATGTCGGCTTTGTGTTCGCGCGCGGCGTCGAGAATTTTCTGCGTCGGCACCATCACGCCGAGATCGACAATGTCGTAGCCGTTGCAGCCCAGTACCACGCCGACGATGTTCTTGCCGATGTCGTGGACGTCGCCCTTGACCGTCGCCATGATGATCTTGCCGGCGCTCTGTGCGTCACCGGCCTGCTTGTCGGCTTCGATGAACGGCAGCAGATGCGCCACCGCCTGTTTCATCACGCGCGCCGACTTCACCACCTGCGGCAAAAACATCTTGCCGGCGCCGAACAGGTCGCCGACCACGTTCATGCCCGCCATAAGCGGGCCTTCGATCACGTGTAGCGGGCGCGCGGACTCCAGCCGTGCGGCTTCGGTGTCTTCGACGATGAATTCGGTAATGCCCTGCACCAATGCGTGGGAGAGGCGATCGTTGACCGGCAGGTTGCGCCAAGCCAGGTCGACGACCCGTTCTTTCGCTCCGCCTTTGACGTTTTCGGCAAAGTTCACCAGCCGCTCGGTTGAATCCTCGCGGCGGTTGAGCAATACGTCTTCGACGCGTTCTTTCAGGTCTGGATCAAGATTGGCATACACGCCGAGCTGGCCGGCATTAACGATGCCCATGTCCATGCCGGCCTGGATCGCGTGATAGAGAAAAGCGGTGTGGATGGCCTCGCGCACCGCGTCGTTGCCGCGGAACGAGAAGCTCACGTTCGAGACGCCGCCGGAAATATGCGCGTGGGGCAGATTCTGGCGGATCCAGCGGGTGGCTTCGATGAAATCCACCGCGTAGTTGGCGTGCTCTTCGATGCCGGTGGCCACGGCAAAAATGTTTGGGTCGAAGATGATGTCTTCAGCTGGGAAGCCGACGGTTTCGGTCAAGAGCTTGTAGGCGCGGGCGCAGATTTCAGTCTTGCGGGCGTAGGTGTCGGCCTGGCCGGTTTCATCGAAGGCCATTACGATCACCGCCGCACCGTAGCGCAGGCACAGCTTGGCGCGCTCGATGAACTCGGCCTCGCCTTCCTTCATGGAAATTGAATTAACGATGCCCTTGCCCTGGATGCATTTGAGGCCGGCTTCAATCACGCTCCATTTCGACGAGTCGAGCATGATCGGCACCCGCGAAATGTCGGGTTCCGAGGCGATCAGCAGCAGAAAGCGCACCATCGCCGCCTCGGCGTCGAGCATGCCCTCGTCCATGTTGATGTCGATGATTTGCGCGCCGTTTTCCACCTGCTGGCGGGCCACGTCGAGCGCCTTGTCGTAGTCGCCATTGAGAATCAGGCGGGCAAACGCCTTGGAGCCGGTTACGTTGGTGCGTTCGCCGACGTTAACGAACAGCGAGTCCTTGTCGACGTTGAACGGCTCCAGCCCGGACAGGCGCATCGCGGGTTCCAGCGTGGGCGGCACGCGCGGCGTAACGCCTTCGACGGCTTTGGCGATGGCCTCGATGTGAGCCGGCGAGCTGCCGCAGCAGCCACCGACAATGTTGAGCAGCCCCACACGCGCCCATTCTCCGATATGGCCGGCCATTTCCGGCCCTTCCATATCGTATTCGCCGAAGGCGTTGGGCAGGCCGGCGTTGGGGTGGGCCGAGATGAATACGTCAGCCTTGCTGGAGAGCTCCGCGATATATTGCCGCAATAAATCGGGGCCGAGCGCGCAGTTGAGGCCAATCGACAGCGGCCGTGTATGCCGCACCGAATTCCAGAATGCCTCACCGGTCTGGCCCGACAGCGTGCGGCCGGAGGCATCGGTAATCGTGCCGGAAATCATCACCGGCAGACGCAGGCTGTTGAGTTCAAAGTATTCGTCGATGGCAAATAGCGCGGCCTTGGCATTGAGCGTGTCGAAAATCGTCTCGACCATCAAAATGTCGGCGCCGCCTTTGACCAGGCCGTCGATCGCTTCCAGATAGGTTTCGCGCAACTGATCGAACGTTACATTGCGGAAGCCGGGGTCATTCACATCGGGCGAAATGGTCGCAGTGCGCGAGGTGGGGCCGAGCACACCGGCGACAAAGCGTGGCTTGTCCGGGTTCTGCGCTGTGGCCTCGTCAGCGGCCTCGCGCGCCAACCGTGCGGCGGCAAAATTGAGCTCCGCCACCAGGTGTTCCATGTGGTAATCCGCCATCGAGATCGCGGTGGCATTGAAGCTGTTGGTTTCCAGAATGTCGGCGCCCGCAGCCAGATATTCGGCGTGGATGGCCTTGATGATCTGCGGTTGGGTCAAAGACAACAAGTCATTGTTGCCCTTGACGTCATACGCAAAATCGGCAAAACGGGTGCCACGGTAGTCTGCTTCTTCAAGCTTGTAGGACTGGATCATCGTCCCCATCGCGCCATCGAGAATCAGGATGCGTTGGGCAAGCAGGGAATGCAGCAAATCGGTGCGGGACATGGCAGAAAGTCAACAGGACAATCACCTATTATATTCGGTTGGCGCCGGGTATCCGGGCAGTGCTATGGTGGAGGTATCGAGTCTGACCGGTGACTGCCATGAAACATCTAGAACCCGCTGAAGCCCACGCCTTTGTACAGTCTCGCCCCGAAGCCGTATTCATCGACTGCCGTTCGGAGATCGAATACCTGTTTGTCGGGCATCCCCTTGGTGCGATTCACATCGCCTGGCAGGACGGTCCGGACTGGGACGTGAATCCCGACTTTCTTGGACATTCTCGCAAGGCGGCTTCTGTCAATCGGCCGGTTGTGCTGATTTGCCGTTCGGGTAGGCGCTCGATGGAAGCCGGGCGTTACCTGGAAAAATATGGTTTTCCCGAGGTGTACAACGTCACCCACGGTTTCGAGGGCGACATGGACGAGACACGTCACCGCTGCACCAAGAACGGCTGGCGCTTTGATGGCCTGCCGTGGGAACAGACGTAACAGCGGACCCTGCGCGCTGGCCAATGCGTCAGGCCAGCTTGACCCCCAGCCAGGCACCGATGAAATAGGTGGCCAGCCCGGCCGCGCCACCGATGCCCAGCATGCGCAGGCCGCTCAATACGGCGTGGCGCCCGGTGAACAGGCTCATGCTGGCGCCAACGGCGAAAAGCCCCAATGCGGTCAGTGCGATGGACACAGCTAATGCATTGCTGTGTCCAAACAGAAAAGGCAACAGCGGGAGGGCTGCACCGGTCGTGAAGGCGGCAAACGACGAAATGGCGGCCACCCAGGGTGAGCCCAACTCGTCGGGGTTAAGCCCGAGTTCTTCGCGCGTGAGCGTATCCAGCGCACGCTCCGGATCCTCCATTAGTTTCTCGGCCACTCGCTTGGCTTCGTCCATGGGCATGCCCTTGGCGGCATAAATCAGTGCCAGTTCGGCCGCTTCTTCTTGTGGATATTTTTCAAGTTCGTCGCGTTCCAGTCCGATTTGGTATTCGAACATTTCGCGCTGCGCACGTACCGAGACGTACTCGCCCGAAGCCATCGAAAATGCACCGGCCAATAGCCCTGCTACGCCAGTCAAAACAATAATCGTGGGCTCTTGTGACGCGCCGGCTATGCCATAAATGAGTGCTGCATTCGATACCAGACCGTCGTTGACGCCAAATACGCCGGCGCGCAGGGCATTCCCTGAAACGCCTTTGTGGTGACGTTTTCCAACGTCGTCGATATGGGTGGGTGTCGCGTGTGGAGGGGTTTGCGTATAGAGCGCCATCCCCCGCACCTTCATCGCAGCCAGTACCCCTCGCATGGTGCGCGGGGTGAATGTTCGGGTGAGTCGCGCTACTACGCGGGTGCGTAAGTCGGGCCGGTAGGTTTGGGGGGGTGGGGCGCCGTGTTGGACGATCGCCTTCAGCCAGATCTCTGCCTGCTCATCGGCTGACTGTGCCAGTTCGTTGAACAGCGATTCACGAGTTGAGCCGTGTTCGCATTGGGCGACCACCCGATACAGCCAGGCCGAGCGCTTTTCTTCCTGCCAGGATTCGCGCGGGTTACTCATGCGGCTTGTCGCCGATATTGGATCGCCTCGGCAAGATGCACCATGCTGATGGTGTCGCTCCCTGTCAGGTCGGCCACGCTACGCGCCAGTTTGAGTACGCGGTGGTAGGCGCGCGCAGACAGGTTGAGCTGCGCAATCGCTTTTTTGAGCAAGGTTTCGCCGGCTGCATCCAACTGGCACAGCTCGTCGATTTCCTGTGTCCCCAGTGCGGCATTGGGTTTGCCCTGGCGCGCGATTTGACGGTCGCGTGCTAACTGCACGCGGGCACGGATGACCGAACTGGGTTCGCCCGTACTCACCTGCATCAATTCATCCTGCGTCAGCGTCGGTACGCTGATCTGGATGTCGATGCGGTCGAGCAGCGGGCCGGAAATCCGGGCGCGATAGCGGGCAATTTGATCGGGGGTGTCGCGACACGCCTGGGTAGGGTGGCCGAGAAAACCGCAGGGGCAAGGGTTCATTGCTGCAACCAGCTGAAACCGGGCGGGGAAATCGGCCTGCCGCGCCGCGCGCGAAATCGTGATGTGCCCGGTTTCCAGCGGTTCTCGCAAGACTTCCAGCACCTGCCGTGAAAACTCCGGTAGCTCGTCGAGAAACAGCACGCCGTGATGTGCCAGTGAAATTTCACCCGGCCGTGGATTACCTCCTCCACCCACTAGCGCCACCGCTGATGCAGTGTGGTGAGGGGAACGGAACGGACGGCGTTGCCAGTGTTCGTGACGAAACCCGCCATTGAGCGACTGCACCGCCGCGGCTTCCAGCGCTTCAGTCTCATTCATCGCAGGCAGAATGCCGGGAAAGCGCGCCGCCAGCATCGACTTGCCGGTACCGGGCGGCCCTGCCATCAGGACTGAATGGCCGCCTGCTGCAGCCACTTCCAGCGCGCGCTTGGTGGCGGTCTGGCCTTTGACGTCGAGGAAGTCGGGGTAGTCCGGCGCATTGCGCGGTGCGTTAACTTCAGGTGCGATAAGTGAAGTTTGCCCCGCCAGCCAGGCGCAGACATCGAGCAGGCTGGACGCGCCGAGTGTGTCGACGCCGCTGGCAAGCGATGCCTCGGCGGCAGAATGGACCGGCAAAATCAATTGTCGACTCGCCGCGCGCGTCGCCAGCGCCATCGCCAGCGCGCCGCGCACCGGGCGCAATTCGCCGGTTAACGCCAGTTCGCCGGCGAATTCGGCATGCTTGAATTTGTCAGCGGGAATTTGCCCAGAGGCAGCGAGGATGGCCAGCGCGATCGGCAGATCGAAACGCCCGGATTCCTTGGGTAAGTCGGCCGGCGCGAGATTGACGGTGATGCGGCGCGCCGGGAATTCGTAGCGCGAATTCTGGATCGCGGCGCGTACGCGGTCGCGCGCTTCTTTCACTTCGGTTTCAGGCAGTCCCACCAGGGTGAATGCCGGCAAACCATTGGCCAGATGCGCCTCGACCACCACCTCGGGCGCGTTCATGCCGTTTAACGCTCGGCTTTTGACGACAGCGACGGCCACTTATTCGGAGCGCTGCTTTTCCGGTTCGGTCGTGCGCGCTTCAGGCGCGCCTGGTTTTTCCAGTTGAAGCAGGCGCGCTTCAAGTTGCTCGAGCCTGGCGCGGGTTCGCGCCAGCACTTCAGTCTGCACGTCGAATTCTTCGCGGCTCACCATGTCGAGCTTGCCGAGCATCGAAGTGAACCCGGCCTTAAGGTTTTGTTCGATGTCTTTTGCAGGAGACTGTTTCAACAACTCGCCCAGTTTGCCCATTGCGTCATTAAGAAAAGCGGAGTTGGGAAATCTCGGATTTGTATTCATGTAAATCTCCAGTTTCGCGAGAGTGTAGCAAGCCCCCTGCAACAGGGGGCGGCACAAATAGGGTGCATTGTGATTTTGTTGTGCACCACTAAAGTGCGAACAGTGTGTTGGTTAGAGGGGTGTAGATGGTATCTGCTTGTTTTTTATACAAAAAATAACTGGCACGCCTCATGCTAAATTGAAATTGCAATTTTGCGAGTCTTCACATTCGGAGAATATTCATGAAGAAACTTGTACACGCATTAGTCTTGGTTGGTTTGGTAGGGGCGCCTGCCTTGGTGATGGCTGCAGAGGAAAGCCCGCACAGCTTCAGTGCCAATCTTGGTGTAACCAGCAACTATGTTTTCCGTGGCATCTCGCAAACCGGTGGGGATGCCGCCATTCAGGGGGGTCTCGATTATTCGCACAGCAGTGGCCTCTATGTGGGCACATGGGCTTCCAACGTGGGTTGGCTAAAAGATTATCAGGGATACACCTCTGGCAAGGCAGAAATTGATGTCTATGCCGGTTTTGGCGGCGATATCGGCAAAACGGGTTTGACTTATGACCTGGGTGCCATTCAGTACATGTACACCGGTAACAAACCGGCAAACGTGACCCGGGCCGATACCACCGAACTTTATGCCTCCGTGGGCTGGAATTGGTTCAAAGCCAAGTATTCCTACTATGTCAGCGATGAAGTGTTCGGCTTTGCCAATGCCGACGGATCCGACTATCTGGACCTTTCCGCGAGCGTGCCTATCGGCGAGACCGGCCTGACCGCTGATGCGCATTGGGGTACGTTCAAATTCCAGAACAACGGCGCTCAGGATTACGACGACTGGAAACTCAGCCTGTCCTATGACCTGGGCAAGCTGAGCAATGTATTGACTGATGCAACGATTGGTGTGGCGTATACCGATACCAATGCCAAAAAATCTGTTTGGACCGACACCAAGAATGAATACCTGGGTAAAGACACGACTACCGTGTGGGTTTCCAAATCATTCTCTTTCTGATGCACTGACTTACCGGAGCGGCGCATGCGTCCGCTCCATTTTCCCCTTGCTTAACATTTGGGAGACAACATGAAATTCGTAACGGCAATCATCAAGCCGTTCAAGCTGGACGAGGTGCGCGAGGCATTGTCCGCCATCGGCGTTACTGGCTTGACGGTTACAGAAGTAAAAGGATTTGGGCGGCAAAAAGGCCACACCGAGCTGTATCGCGGCGCGGAATACGTGGTCGATTTTTTGCCCAAAGTGAAAATTGAAGTTGCCATCAAGGCCGAGTTGCTTGAACGTGTGATCGAGTCGATCGAAAAGTCAGCCAACACCGGCAAGATTGGCGACGGCAAGATTTTTGTCACCAGCCTGGAACAGGTCGTGCGTATCCGCACGGGCGAATCCGGTCCCGAAGCCCTTTAAGGAGTATGACGATGAAAAAGCTACTTACTTCTCTGGGCTTGATGTGCGTACTGCTGGCCCCCGGCATGACGTTTGCTCAAGATGCAACGACTCCGTCGGAAGCCGCTGTGGTTGAGACCATGTCAATCGAGGAAACGGCGCCGGTTGCGGTTACGGTTGAAGTTGCCGCGGTTGCCGCGACAGAGACAGCAGCGCCCATCCCTGACAAGGGCGACACAACCTGGATGATGGTCTCCACTCTGATTGTTATCATGATGACCATTCCCGGTCTGGCATTGTTCTATGGTGGCCTGACGCGCACCAAGAACATGCTGTCGGTTCTGACCCAGGTTCTGGCCACTTTCTGTCTGATCTCGATCCTGTGGGCGGTGTATGGCTACTCGCTGGCGTTTGGTGATGGCGGTGGGATGAATTGGGCGATCGGTGACTTGTCCAAGCTGTTTTTGGCGGGTATTACGCCCGATAGCACAGTGGCGACCTTTACCGATGGCGTGGTGATTCCCGAGTTTGTCTTTGTTGCCTTCCAGTTGACCTTTGCCGCTATTACCGTGGCACTGATCTTCGGCGGCCTGGCCGAGCGGGTGAAGTTCTCCGCCCTGATGGTGTTTGGTGTGCTGTGGTTCACCTTCTCCTACTTGCCGATTACGCACATGGTGTGGGCAACGGGTGGTTACCTGTTCGAGCACGGCGCGCTGGACTTCGCGGGTGGCACGGTGGTGCACATCAACTCCGGTATTGCCGCGCTGGTGGGTGCCATCGTGCTGGGCAAGCGGATTGGCTATGGCCGCGATGCCATGCCGCCGCATAACCTGCCGATGACCATGATCGGTGCCTCGCTGCTGTGGGTGGGCTGGTTCGGCTTCAATGCCGGCTCCAACCTCGAAGCCAACGGCGGAACCACACTTGCCTTCATCAACACCATTCTGGCGCCTGCTGCGGCTGGTATGTCGTGGATGCTGGCCGAGTGGATGCTGCGTGGCAAGCCTTCCATGCTGGGTCTTGCATCCGGCGTGGTGGCGGGTCTGGTCGTCATTACACCGGCTGCAGGACTGGTTGGGCCGATGGGTGCGATCATTCTTGGCCTGATTGGCGGCGTGGTTTGCCTGTGGGGTGTCACTGGTCTGAAGAAGCTGCATGGCTTCGACGACAGTCTGGACGTGTTCGGTATCCACTGTGTCGGCGGCATTGTCGGCGCTCTCGGCACCGGCGTTTTCGTCTCGACGGCTTTGGGCGGCGTTGGTGTGGATGGCTACTCGATGGGCAGCCAAGTGTTGACGCAGGCTACCGGGGTGCTCGTCACTCTCGTGTGGTCGGGCGTGGTCGCCTTCGTGGCATTCAAGCTGGTTGACATGACCATGGGTCTGCGCGTGACTGAAGAACAGGAACGCGAAGGTCTGGACACTGCTAGCCACGGCGAACGGGCTTATAACCCCTAAGCCGTAACCTTTCTCCGAAGGATGCTGGGGCGCTCTGCAGAGCGCCCCTTTTTTTGCGCGCCCTCAATGGGCCTGTCTTTGCCGAGTTGTCTTGCGTTGTCGGCTCAATGGTCACTCGATACGTTACATGCCGAAGAACCCGGCGATGTCGTGGATGGACGGCTGAATGCAGGTGCTGAATGGCTACGGGTTGCCCGGACTGAACCCTGGCGTTAGAGAAGGCCTTTTTTCCAGGCAAAAAGCCGGGTTGGCTGCCAGTCTTGGTGTCGATAAAACGCGAGAGCGGGTGCGTTATCGGCATCAGCGAGCAGTTGAATTCGACCGGCTCCTTTTGAACAAGCCCAGAAATGCGCCTTTTCGAGCAATAACTTGCCTATACCCTGACCGCGAAACGGCTCGCGCACGACCATGTCTTCAATCCATGCTGACGGTGCCCCGATGGCCGTAGATATCACCAGTTGCGCACTGACCATGCCGACCACCTTTTCGGCCGGGTGACGGGCAACAAAGATCTGTCCCCGATCTGGACTTGCGAGCAGCAGTTCGAGGCCCCGTCGTTGCGCAGCTTCGTTTGGGGTGAAATCTTGTTCGATTGAAAAAAGAACGTTGAGCAGATTGACCAGCGAATCGATATCGCCGGTATGGGCAGGGTCGATGGTTATGGGCATGGCAAGCGCTTCAGGTATCGTGGGAATCCGGGTACATGAGCACGGTCAGGAATCGGATCGGGCACTTGATCAGTTTCTCTGGACCATGCGGGACCTCACCCTCAAAGGTCAGGGCATCACCGGGGTTGAGCACATAGGTACTCTGCCCATGCCGGTATTCGATGCACCCCTCCAGCATGTAGATGAATTCGGTGCCGGGGTGCTCAAAGATCGGGAAAGACTCGGACTCGTGGTCGATGGTGATCAAAAAGGGTTCAAATGTTTTTTTCGGCCCCTGGTCGTAAGCCAGCAGGTGGTAGGTGTGCCCGCGCTTGGTGCCACGCCGCACCACTTCCATTCCCTCGCCATCCTTGACCAGTTGGGCGCTGCCGGCGCGCACGTCGTAACTGCGGAATAGCGTGGTCAGCGACACGCCCAGCGCCTGGGCCAGGCGGGACAGCACTTCGAGACTGGTTGCGGTCTGCGCGTTTTCGATCTTCGACAACATGCCACGGCTGATGCCGGCGAGGTTGGCCACGTCAGCAATGGTCAGGCCGTGCTTGAGGCGAATGTCCCGGATGGTGTTGCCCAGATAACGTTCCAGGCCGCCTCCCGCGCTGGGCTCAGGCATGGATAACTCCTTTTATAACAATCAGTTCCGGGATTATCGCACCAGAGTGTTTCTTGTGGTGAATAAAAGTTGACTTGTTGTTCGGGGCAGCGCACACTGTGAACTATTGTTTAACACTGTGAATCTTTCAACTGAGTGTTTATGCCTGCCGCCCATCACTTTACCTTGAAGATTTCCTGCCCTGACCGGGTCGGCATCGTTGCCAGGGTGAGTACGTTTCTCGCCGAGCACAACGGCTGGATCACCGAATCCAACTACCACGCCGATGCCGAGGGCAAGCGTTTTTTCATGCGGCAGGAAATCTTGGCCGACTCGCTGGTGTTCGGTATTGACGAACTGATCGAGCGCTTTGCCCCCATTGCAAACGAGTTCGGCATGGACTGGAGTATTTCGGACAGCGCACGAAAAAAACGGGTGGTCATACTGGTGTCGAAACAGGAGCATTGCCTGTATGACCTGCTGGCGCGTTGGCATGCTCAGGAACTGAACATCGATATTCCCTGCGTGATCTCCAATCACGAAACCTTCAGGGGCTTTGTGGAATGGCACGGCATTCCGTTCCACCACGTGCCGGTGACATCGGAGAACAAGGCCGATGCCTACCGCAAGGTGGTGGAACTGTTTGAGGCCGCGGCGGGCGACGTTATGGTGCTTGCCCGCTACATGCAGATTCTTTCGCCCGAACTATGCGATCGCTATCCGGGGAAAATCATCAACATTCATCACAGTTTTCTGCCCAGCTTCGTCGGTGCCAAGCCTTACCACCAGGCTTTCACCCGGGGGGTCAAGCTGATCGGCGCGACCTGCCACTACGTCACGTCCGAGCTCGATCAGGGCCCGATCATCGAGCAGGATGTCATCCGGGTGGATCACTCGGATGAACCGGATGATCTGGTTCGCTACGGCAAGGATATCGAGAAGGCCGTGCTTGCCCGCGGTCTGCGCTATCACCTCGAAGACCGGGTGATCACGCACGGCAACAAGACCGTCGTTTTCCGGTAAGGAGATCAAACATGCCCTGGCGACTGCTGCGTTTTGCTCTTTCCAAGAAACATCCCGAACCCCGGATGTTCAGCGACCACCCACAACTCAAATCGAGTTACGACGTCGTGATCATCGGCGGTGGCGGACACGGCCTGGCCGCTGCCTACTATCTGGCGCGCGACCATGGCATCACCAATGTGGCCGTACTGGAAAAGGGCTATATCGGCGGCGGCAACACCGGACGCAACACCAGCATCATCCGTTCCAACTACCTGACTCCCGAGGGCGTCAAGTTCTATGACGAGTCGGTGCATCTGTGGCAGGACCTGTCCGAGGAATTCGACCTCAACCTGTTCTACGCCAACCGCGGTCATTTCACGCTCGCCCATACCGATTCCGCGATGCGCACCATGCGCTGGCGCGCTGAAGTCAACAAGCATCTCGGCATCGATTCCGAGGTGGTGGGACCGGACTTCGTCAAGCGCGCGGCGCCGATGATCGACCTGTCGTGTGGCGGCCATGCGCCGATTATGGGTGCGCTCTATCATGCGCCGGGTTCGGTGGCTCGCCATGATGCCGTGGCCTGGGGCTATGGACGCGGCGCCGACATGCGCGGCGCCGAGATCCACCAGCAAACCGAAGTGCTGGGGATCGACGTGCAGGGCGGCAAGGTGCGCGGCGTCCAGACCTCGCGCGGCTATATCGCCACCAACAAGGTGCTGTGCGCGGTGGCCGGCTTCACCCCGCGCATCCTCGACATGGTCGGCATTCAATCCCCCATCTACATTCACCCGCTGCAGGCGATGGTCAGCGAGCCGCTCAAGCCCTGGCTCGATCCCATTCTGGTGTCCGGCAGTTTGCATATTTATGTCAGTCAGTCGGCGCGCGGCGAACTGGTCATGGGTGCCTCGCTCGATCCTTATGAGGTGCAGTCGACGCGCTCCACGCTGGATTTCGTGGAAGGCCTGTCGAGTCACATGCTGGACATGTTCCCCTTTCTGTCGAATGTGAAAGTCATGCGCCAGTGGGCCGGCATGGCCGACATGACGCCGGACTTCGCGCCCATCATGGGCAAGACGCCGGTGGAAGGATTTTATCTCGATGGCGGCTGGGGAACCTGGGGTTTCAAGGCCACGCCGGTATGCGGCAAGACCATGGCCCATACGGTGGCGACCGATACTCCGCATCCGCTGATCACCGGCTTTTCCCTCGACCGTTTCCGCAACTTCTCGCTCACCGGCGAGAAGGGCGCGGCATCGGTGGGCCATTAGGAGGCATGCCATGAAAATCATGATCTGCCCCGTCAATGGCCCACGCCCGGTCTCGGAGTTTTTCTGCTGGGGCGAGATTCGCCCGATGCCCGATCCCGATACCTGCAGCGACGACGAGTGGGCCGATTACGTGTTCAACCGCAACGGTGCCCCTGGCGTGAAGAAAGAGTGGTGGTGCCACAGCGCCAGCAACACCTGGTTCATCGTCGAACGCGATACGGAAAAAGACGTGGTGCTGCGCACCTATTTGTACGGAGAAGCCGCATGAAACGCCTGCCGCCCGTTGCCGGCGAGTGGATCGACCGCACCCGGGAAATTTCCTTCGTCTTCGAGGGCAAGTCTTACCGCGGGCATCCCGGCGACAGTATCAGTAGCGCCCTGTTGGCGTCGGGTGCCAGCATGCTTGGACGCAGTTTCAAGTACCACCGGCCGCGCAGTGTGCTGTCGATGGCCAATCACGATATCAACGCCATGGTGCAGTGGGCGGAGCGGCCCAACGTGCGTGCTGACGTGACCCCGCTGACCGACGGCATGGCGCTCACTGCGGTCAATACCTTCGGCGGACTGCGTGCCGACAAGGCGAGCATCCTCGGCGCCTTCTCCCGTTTTCTGCCGGTCGGCTTCTATTACAAATCGTTCTACAGCAAGAAACTGTTCCCGTTGTGGGAGCGCATGTTCCGCAGGCTCACCGGTCTCGGCAAGGTGGATTTCACCGCGCCCCATCTGTGCACAGCCAAGTGCTATGGCTTTTGCGATGTGCTGGTGATCGGGTCCGGCCCCTCCGGACTGGCCGCCGCCCTCGCCGCGGCCGACCAGGGCGCCGATGTGGTGGTGGTCGATGAAAACGCTCGCGCTGGTGGCAGTGGCGGCTACGCACGCGGTGCCGATGAGGTTCTTGCCGCGACCCACAATGACCTGCTGCAACGCGCCGAGTCTCACTCGCTTGTCCGGATCATGACGTCGACCTGCGCGGCCGGCTATTACACTGACCACTGGATTCCGCTGGTCACTGCCGATGTGATGACCAAGATGCGGGCCAGGAGCGTGATCGTCGCCAGCGGCGCTTACGAACAACCTGCCGTGTTCCGCTACAACGACCTGCCTGGCATCATGCTGGCCTCGGCTGCCCAGCGCTTGATCTACCGCTACGCCGTGAGCCCCATGCGGCGCGCGGTGGTGCTGGCGGCCAATGCCGACGGCTACCGCGCAGCCCTGGACCTGGTGGCCCACGGCATCGAGGTGGCGGCAGTCGTGGACCTACGCTCGGTGATCGGCGACGGCGAGGCCGAGACGGCCGTCATCCACCAGGGCATCCGCATCGTGCTCAATGCGTGCATCACCGAGGCCGTCCCGGCAAGCGACGGCAAGGGGGTGGCCGCCGCCGTCGTGGTTCCCGTGACGCAACCCAACGAGGCAATCGGTTTGGGGCGTGAACAGATCCCCTGCGACGGCATCCTGATGAGCGTCGGTTGGGCGCCCGCCGGCAATCTGCTGTACCAGGCCGGCACCCGCATGCGCTACGAAAAATCCCTCGAGCAATTCGTCCCTGATGTCCTGCCGGCCGGTGTCTTCGCCTGCGGCCGGGTCAACGGCGTGCATAGCTATGCGGCGCGGCTGCTTGACGGTCAGCGCGCCGGCAGCGCCGCGGCGGCCCATGCCGGATTCGGTATTGCCATGGGCGTCGCTGTCCCGAATGAAACGGAATGTCCGACTCACTCCTGGCCGATCATTGCGCATCCCAAGGGGAAGAACTTCGTCGATTTTGACGAGGACCTGCAGCTCAAGGATTTTGAAAATGCCGTGCAGGAAGGCTTCGACAACATCGAACTGATGAAGCGGTTTTCGACGGTCGGCATGGGGCCCAGCCAAGGCAAGCATTCCAACATGAATGCGCTGCGCATCCTGGCCCGTCTTGTAGGCAAGGAGCCCCAGCAGGTGGGCACCACCACTGCACGGCCTTTCTTCCATCCGGTACCGATGTCGCTGCTGGGCGGGCGCGGCTTCACGCCGGAACGGCGGACGCCGCTGCATTCACGTCATGATGCACTGGGCGCCCAATGGATGCCGGCCGGCGTCTGGCAACGCCCCGAGTATTACCAGGTGGCCGACAAGTCGCGCAGTGATTGTATCCAGGGGGAAGTCGCCGCCGTGCGCAACGGCGTGGGCATCATCGATGTCGGCACCCTCGGCAAGCTGGAGGTGATCGGTCCGCAGGCGGCGGAATTTCTTGAGCGTGTCTATATTTCGCGTTACGCCAACCTCAAGCTTGGCATGACCCGTTACGCCGTGATGTGCGACGAAACCGGCGTGGTCATCGACGACGGCGTGGTGGGACGGCTGGCCGAAGATCACTTCTATTTCACCACCACCACCTCCGGCGCCGCCACCATTTACCGTGAACTGTCCCGCCTCAACACGCTGTGGCAACTCGACTGCGGCATCGTCAACCACACCGGCGCCTTCGCCGCAGTCAACCTGGCCGGACCGAGATCGCGCGAGGTGCTGGCCGGCCTCACCGACGCCGATCTATCCGCTAGCGCTTTCCCCTACCTGGCGCTGCGCGAAGCCAGCGTCGCCGGTATTCCGGCGCGCCTGATGCGGGTCGGCTTCGTCGGCGAATGGGGTTATGAAATCCATGTGCCGGCCAACCAGGGGGCAGCCCTGTGGGATGCCCTGATGCAAGCTGGTGGTGGCCATGGGATGCGTCCTTTTGGGGTAGAAGCCCAGCGCCTGTTGCGTCTCGAAAAAGGCCACATCATCATCAGCCAGGACACGGATGGTTTGACTAACCCCTTCGACGTCGGTCTCGACTGGGCGCTGAAAATGGACAAGCCTTTCTTCGTCGGCCAGCGCAGCCTGCGGGTCATCGCGCAACAGCCGCGCAAGCAGAAACTGGTCGGTTTCGTGCTCGAGCCGGGATATGCGGGGACCGTGCCGCTGGAATGCCATCTGGTGATTCATCAGGGCGAGATGGCGGGCCGGGTGACCAGCATCGCGTTCAGTGCGGCGGTGGGCCAAACCATCGGCATGGCTTTCGTTGCACCGGAACTGGCTGAAGTAGGCAATGCCATCTCGATTCGTCTGAGTGATGGCAGCCAGGTTCCGGCCACGGTCACGCGCACGCCCTTCTTCGATCCTGACAACCTCAAGCAGAAGGAGGCCGTATGAATGTGAATGCACCCGTCTTGCTGAGTCCGGTTCACGCTGCCCTGCTCGCTCGCAATCCGGTCTGGTCGGAAGCGGGGGTGACGCCGCCGGCCGTGCTCGGCTTCGATGGCAACGACGCGCAACGGGCGGCAGCCGTGGGCATCGCCGATCTGTCCCATCTGCCGCGCGCCGGCGCCAAAGGACCGGGCACGGCAGACTGGCTGGCCGCGATGGGCCTGCCTGTGCCGCTCCAGCCGAACAGCTGGAATCAGCTGCCGGATGGCGGACTGATTGCGCGCCTGGGGCTCACCGAATTTCTGGTCGAGGGCGACGCCTCAATCACAGACACCCTCATGCAGACCGACCGTGCGGCCGGCGTGTATCCAGTACTGCGCCAGGATGCGTCCTTCGCGCTGTGCGGCGCCCGGGTAAACGAACTGCTGCTGCAGACGTGCAATGTCGATTTCAGAACGCTGGATGCCGAGCCATCGAAGCTGATCCTGACCTCGATGGCTGGCGTGGGCGTCACGATCCTGTACACCCGGACGTTCACGCATCCCTGCTATCGACTCTGGTGCGACGGCACCTATGGTCTTTATCTATGGGACACCCTGGTCGGAATCGCCGAAGAACTCGGCGGTGGCTGTATCGGGTTGAATGCCCTGCGATGACTATTCGTAGCCCTTACTCACGCAACCGTCTTTTTGGAGCGCCATCATGACCCCAGCTGAAGCCAAGACATTTTTAACGGACAACAACGTCAAATACGTGCTTGCCCAGTTCGTGGATATCCACGGAACCGCCAAAGCCAAGTCCGTTCCCGCCGATCACTTCGAAGACATCATCACCAATGGTGCAGGCTTCGCTGGTTTCGCCATCTGGGGCATGGGCATCGACCCGCATGGCCCGGATTACATGGCCGTCGGAGACCTGGAGACGCTGACGCTCGTGCCCTGGCAGCCCGGTTACGCCCGCATCGTCTGCGATGGACATGTACACGGCAAACCCTGGGACATCGATGCCCGGGTGACGCTGAAGAAACAGCTCAAGCGCCTGGAGGCCAAGGGCCTGACCTTTTACACCGGCCTCGAACCGGAGTTCTCGCTGCTGAAAAAAACCGCCGATGGCCAGATCGTTCCCTGCGACGATACCGATGCGCTGGCCAAGCCCTGCTACGACTACAAGGGCCTCTCCCGCGCCCGGGGATTTCTCGAAAAACTCACGGACAGCATCAAGGCAGTGGGCATCGACGTTTACCAGATCGACCACGAAGACGCCAACGGCCAGTTCGAGATCAACTACACCTTCGAGGACTGTCTGAGTTCCTGCGACCACTACACCTTCTTCAAGATGGCCGCCTCGGAAATCGCCAACGACATGGGCCTGATCTGCTCCTTCATGCCCAAGCCATTCGCCAATCGGCCGGGCAACGGCATGCACATGCACATGTCGCTGGGCGACGGCAAAACCAACCTGTTCATGGACAAGAGCGATCCCAACGGCATGGATTTGTCGAAGCTGGCTTACCAGTTCATGGCCGGCATCCTCAAACATGCGCCGGCTCTGGCTGCCCTCTGCGCGCCGACGGTGAACTCCTACAAGCGCCTGGTCGTCGGCCGCTCGCTGACGGGCGCGACCTGGGCGCCGGCCTACATCAGCTACGGCGACAACAACCGTTCCTCCATGGTGCGCATTCCCGGCGGCCGCCTCGAACTGCGTTTGCCGGATGGGGCCTGCAATCCCTATCTGGCCACGGCTGCCGTCATTGCCGCCGGCCTCGACGGGATCGAAAACGAACTGGATCCGGGCGCGCCCCACAACATGAATCTGTACGAACTCTCGCCGGAAGAACTCAAGGCCGAGGGCATCGAGATTCTGCCGCAGAACCTGCACGAAGCGCTGCTGGCGCTGGAGCAGGACACGCTGCTGTGTGAGGCCCTGGGTCCGGTCGCCGGCGAATTCCTGAGTCTGAAACACCGGGAATGGGTGGAGTACATGCGCCATGTTTCCGACTGGGAACTGAAAAGTTATCTGGAATTTTTTTGATTGATGCCCTGGCGCGGCCCCCGGGTCCGAAGCCTGTAACGGGAGAAATACGATGTGTGGAATTGTTGGTTTGCTGGTCAAGACGCCGGCGCTCACCGAGCGTCTGGGCGAGCTCATGGTGCCGATGCTGATCGGGATGACGGAACGCGGCCCCGATTCGGCCGGCCTGGCGGTGTTCACTGCCGCGCTGCCGGACAATGAACGCAAAATCAGTGTCTATTCCGGCCTCACCGAAGCAGGCGCGGACTTCAACTGGCTGGGGCTCGCGCATGACATGAAGGCGCATCTCGGTGTATCGGTCAAGGTCGAGGCCAAGGGCAATCACGCCATTCTTACTGCCGGACTCGACCCGGACGTGATCAAGCGCTGGATCAAGGAACATCATCCGCGGCTGTACCTTCTTTCGACCGGACGCAGCATCGATCTGTACAAGGATATCGGCACGCCGGCGGACGTCGCTGCGCGTTACGACTTCAGGCACATGAAGGGCACCCATCTGGTGGGCCACACCCGGATGGCGACCGAGTCGGCCGTCACCCCCGAGCGCGCTCATCCGTTTACTGCCGGCGAGGATTTCTGCCTGGTGCACAACGGCTCGCTGTCCAACCCGAACGGCATCCGCCGCATGCTGGAACCGCGCGGCATCCATTTTGAAACCGACAACGACACCGAGGCGGCTTGCCGTTTTCTGGAATGGCGCCTGCGCGAGGGCGACGACCTCGAGGCCGCGCTGCAGAAGGGCTTTGAGGAACTCGACGGCTTTTACACCTTCCTGATGGGTACGCCGGACAAGCTGGCGTTGATCCGCGATCCCTTCGCCTGCAAGCCGGCGGTGGTGGCGGAAACCGATGACTACGTGGCGATCGCATCCGAGTTCCGATCGCTGGCCCACCTGCCGGATATCAAGCACGCCCATGTTTTTGAGCCTGCGCCCGAGGAGATGTACGTATGGACAGTCTGAGTTTCGATCTGGCAACAACCCCGTTGCGTGAACTGAATCAATTCCTTCACCACGAAGCCAAAACCGGCCAGGTGAAACAGGTCACCGTGCTCAATCCGGACGGCGCGCACAACATCGCCGTTGGCCTGGACTGCCCGGTCGAGGTCGAGGTACATGGCCACGCCGGCTACTACGCCGGCGGCATGAACAAAACGGGCACGGTCACGATCCTCGGCAGCGCCGGCACCGGCGTGGCCGAGAACATGATGAGCGGCCGAGTGCATGTCAAAGGCTTCGCCTCTAACAGTGCCGGTGCGTCCGCGCATGGCGGCCTGCTGGTGATCGACGGCGACGCCGGCCTGCGCTGCGGCATTTCGCTCAAAGGCGGCGACGTCGTGGTGGGCGGTTCGGTCGGCAGCTTCTCCGCCTTCATGGCGCAGGCCGGTCGCATGGTGATCTGTGGTGATGCCGGCGATGCGCTGGGCGATTCGCTATACGAAGCCGTGCTGTATGTGCGTGGCAGCATCAAGTCACTGGGTGCCGACGCGCAGGTCGAGCCGATGGGCGAGACTGATCTGGCCACGGTCGCCGATCTGCTGAGCCAGGCTGGCATGAATCACGATCCCGCAGAATTCAAACGCATCGCTTCCAGGCGCGAGCTGTATCACTGGAACGCCGACGCCAATCAGGAATATTGAGGACCCGAGCCATGGAAACCAAACCCGAACAGTTGAAGCCTGTCTCCCGTGAGGAGTCGGCCGGCTACGATCGCAAGACCCTCGACTACATCCGCAATGCCGCTGCCCACGGCTTGTATGAAATTCGTGGCCTCGGCGCCAAGCGCAAGCTTCCCAGCTTCGACGACCTGGTATTTTTGGGCGCTTCACTGTCGCGCTATCCGCTGGAGGGTTATCGGGAAAAGTGTTCCACCAAAACCGTGCTCGGCACCCGCTTTGCCACCAAGCCGATCGAACTGGAAATTCCGATCACCATTGCCGGCATGAGTTTCGGTTCGCTGTCGGCCAACGTGAAGGAAGCGCTGGGACGCGCCGCCTCCGAAATGGGCACTTCCACCACGACCGGCGACGGCGGCATGACGCAGGAAGAGCGCTTGTCCTCGAAGACCCTGGTGTATCAGTGCCTGCCGTCGCGCTATGGCTTCAACCCGGATGACGTGCGCCGTGCCGATGCCATCGAGATGGTGATCGGGCAGGGCGCCAAACCCGGCGGCGGCGGCATGCTGCTCGGGCAGAAAGTCTCGCCGCGGGTGGCCGGCATGCGCACGCTGCCGGAAGGCATCGACCAGCGTTCGGCCAGCCGCCATCCCGACTGGACCGGGCCGGACGACCTGGCGATCAAGATTCACGAACTACGCGAGCTGACCGACTGGGAGAAGCCGATCTACGTCAAGGTCGGTGCCACGCGTACCTTCAACGACGTCAAGCTCGCGGTGCATTCGGGCGCCGATGTGGTGGTGGTCGATGGCATGCAGGGCGGCACTGCAGCGACCCAGACCTGCTTTATCGAACACGTCGGCATCCCGACCCTCGCCGCCGTGCGGCAGGCGGTCGATGCGCTGGAGGACCTGAACATGAAGGATCAGGTCCAGCTCATCGTGTCGGGCGGCATTCGCACCGGCGCGGATGTGGCCAAGGCGCTCGCCATGGGTGCCGATGCCGTATCGATTGGCCAGGGCGTGCTGGTCGCGCTGGGCTGCAACAGCGAAAGCTACATCCAGGATGGCATGCATCACCCGGCGGACGCAGGCTACGCGGCGCTGGGTACCGCCGCCGGTTTCTGTCACCACTGCCACACCGGCAAGTGTCCGGTCGGCATCACGACCCAGGATGTCATTCTGGAACAGCGCCTGCAACCGGAAGTCGGCGCCAAGCGTCTGCGCAACTATCTGAAGACGCTCAACATGGAACTCACCACCATTGCGCGCGCGTGCGGCAAGCAGAACGTGCACCATCTGGAGCGCGAGGATCTGGTTGCGCTCACCATTGAAGCGGCCGCCATGGCGCGCCTGCCGCTGGCCGGCACGAACTGGATTCCGGGCGTGACCGGGTACTGATGCATTCGCCATAGCCGGCAATATTTTGCAGGGCGCCTTGCGGGCGCCCTTTTTATTGATTGCCGCGCGTGAAGCATTCTCGCGCCCGGCCCATCTGTTTTTTGCCAAAACGGTGCGATTGTGCACCAAAATAATACCGATCCCACGCCTCGTGCGTTGGGGGCGTGAATAAATATTACTTTGTATTCATGTAGATACAATATTGAAGTGGTGTGGCACAGAGGTTGCTTATCGTTAGTCGAATATTACGAATATTCATTTTGGTAATACCACTTATCAAGGAGCTGTCCATGAACGTGAAGCACATCAGAAGCACCCTGAAAACACTATTGACGCGGCTGGTGATCCCCGTTGCCGCGGCCGTTTCCTTTTCCGCTCAGGCGGCCCAGCCCCTCAAGATTGGTTACAGCGACTGGCCGGGCTGGGTGGCGTGGCAGGTTGCCATCGACAAGGGGTGGTTCAAGGAGGCGGGCGTGCCTGTTACCTTCGAGTGGTTCGACTACTCGGCCTCGATGGATGCCTTCTCGGCTGGCAAGATCGACGCGGTCACCATGACCAACGGCGATGCGCTGGTCACCGGCGCTGCAGGCGGCAAGAGCGTCATGGTGATGCTGACCGATTATTCCAACGGCAACGACATGATCATCGGCAAGCCGGGTGTGCGTTCCCTCAAGGCCCTCAAGGGCAAGAAGGTGGCAGTGGAATTGGGCTTCGTTGAGCACCTGCTGCTGCTCAACGGCTTGAAAAAAGCCGGCATGAAGGAATCCGATGTCACGCTGGTCAACGCCAAGACCAACGAGATGCCGCAGATGCTGGCCTCGGGTGATGTCGCCGCGGTCGGTGCCTGGCAGCCCATCGCCGGTCAGACCATGAAGTCGGTACCGGGTGCCAGGCCCATCTACACGTCTGCTGACGAACCCGGCCTGATCTACGACGTGCTCGCGGTGAATCCCGGCAGCGCCAAGCAGCGCAAGGCTGAGTGGATCAAGGTCGTGAAGGTGTGGGACCGTGTAGTGAAATACATCAACGATCCCAAGACCCAGCCCGATGCCGTGAAGATCATGGCTGCTCGCGTCGGCGTTTCCCCCGAAACCTACCTGCCGTTGCTCAAGGGCACCAAGCTGCTGAGTCTGGATGACGCGAAGAAGATCTACGTCAAAGGCGAAGGCTTCAAGACGCTGTACGGCTCTTCCAAGATTGCGGATGAGTTCAATGTTGCCAACGACGTATACAAGACGCCTCAGGACCTGAACAGCTATCTGGACGCGTCCTTTACCTTCGCCAAGTAAGCTGAACTGAGACGGAGCTGAAATGAGTCTGATTGCCAACCTGCCCAGCGTGGATAGCGAGATGCGCAAGCGCACCCTGCTGGCAATCGGTTCGTTTCTGCTGCCGTTGTTGGTGTGGTGCCTGGTGAGCTATGTGCCGTTCATCTGGCATCCCAAGGTCGAGGTCACCGATCCCGGCGGCGTCGACTACTTCCAGGTCGGCATGCTGGTGGACAAGTCCCAATTCGAGGATGAGACTGCCTTCACGCGGGAGGAGAGGCTGCCCCCCCCGGCCGGCAAGCCGGCCAACCCCATTTACCTGCCGGCGCCGCATGAAGTGGCGAAGGCGTTCTACACCGGATTCGCCAAGCAACCGGTGCAGAAGGACGCGCCCTGGCTGCACGAAAGCCTGTGGCACAGTATCCAGATCATCTTCTGGGGCTTCCTGATTTCCTCGCTCATTGGCGTACCGCTCGGCATCCTGGCTGGAACCTATTCCACCTTTGCCCGCCTGAGCGAACCCTTCATCGAATACTTTCGCTACCTGCCGGCGCCGGCGTTTGGCGCGCTGGCGGTGGCCATCCTGGGCATCTACGACGGACCCAAGATCGCGATCATCGTCATCGGCACGCTGTTCCAGCAGGTGCTGATCATCGCCAACACTACGCGCAAGTTGGAGGCCACCATTATCGAGGCGGCGCGCACGCTGGGCACGCGAGGCGTGAAGCTGCTGACCAAGGTGGTGGTGCCGGGCATCCTGCCCGATCTGTACCGCGACCAGCGCATTCTGCTGGGCTGGGCCTGGACCTATCTGATCGTGGCCGAACTGATCGGTACCAGTTCCGGCATCACGTTCTACATCACCCAGCAGGCGCGCTACCAGCATTTCGACAACGTCTACGCCGCCATCATGATCATCGGCATCATCGGCTTCGGCACCGACCTGATCCTGGGCCGGCTCAGCCGCAGCCTGTTCCCCTGGGATCGCACCCAGGATCGTCGCTGAGGATGCAGTCATGAACCCGAACACCCTGCCCAGCTACCTGGACCAGTCGGAGCCCGTGAAGGCGCGCTTCGACAAGATCAACCAGCGCGAAACCATTCTTGAAGTGCGCGACCTCGGTAAGCGCTTCCGCACGCCGCAGGGCGAGGTCGAGGCGCTGCGTGGCATCAACTTCAGTGTCCGCCGCCGCGAATTCGTCTGCGTTATCGGCCCCTCCGGCTGTGGCAAGTCGACGCTGATCCGGATTCTAGCGGGGCTGGAAAACCACAGCTCCGGTGACGTGCTGCTGGACGACAAACCGGTCAAAGGCCCCGGCCAGGATCGCGGCATGGTGTTTCAGGGATATTCCCTGTTCCCCTGGCTGACGGTGAAACAAAACGTGATGTTCGGGCCGAAAATCAAAGGCCATGGCAAGGACGAGGCCGAACGCGATGCCCGTACCTGGCTGGAACTGGTCGGCCTGGAAAAATTCGCCGACGCGTATCCGCACCAGTTGTCCGGCGGCATGCGCCAGCGCGTCGCCATCGCCCGCGCCCTGGTCAACCAGCCGCGCATCCTGCTCATGGACGAACCTTTCGGCGCGCTCGATGCCCAGACCCGCTCGAAGATGCAGTCGCATCTGATCGATATCTGGAAAAACATCGACATCACGGTGTTGTTCATCACCCACGATCTCGACGAAGCGATCTATCTGGCTGACCGCATTCTGGTGCTCAAGGCGCATCCCGGCGAGGTGCAGGAAGTGATCGAAGTGCCGGTGCCGCGTCCGCGTTCGCCGGGCCAGTTCAACACGCCTGAATTCCTGGCCACCAAGGCGCGACTGGAGCAATTGATTCATCCCGCACCGGCGTCTGAGCCGGAAGACGAGCAGGCGGCGCAGCCGCAAATGATCCGCTTCACCAACGTAGCCGACAACGTCGAGTAAGGCTTTATCTTATGCAATGGTCTGATCTCACCTGGTCCGAAATCCCCGATGTGCTGGCCCGCTGCGGCCAGGCTGCCATCCTGCCGGTGGGTGCCACCGAGCAGCACGGCCCGCATCTGGGTTGTGGTGTTGACTTCGTGATCGCCGAGCAATTATGTGCAGCCGTAGCCGCGCAGACAGGCGTGCCGATGCTGCCGACCATGCCATATGGCTGTTCGCTTGGCCACAGCCGGCGCTGGCCCGGCACGATCGCGCTGCAGCCGGTCACGCTGATTCAGCTGGTCAAGGAAATCGGCGACTGGGCGTATCACAGCGGCATTCGCCGCCTGTTCATCGTCAACGCGCACGTCACCAATGCCGCGCCGTTGCGCTGCGCGCTGGAAATGCTGCGCGCCGAACACGACGACCTGATGGTCGCGGTGATCAATACCGCGACCATCAGCGAACGGGTGCGCCAGTTCCATTTCGCCGACGCCGACGACTGGCATGCCAACGACGCCGAGGCCTCGATCATGCTGGCCATCGCGCCCGAGGGCGTGCGTCCCGACAAGCTGGCCGAGGCCGATGATCCGGACCGCACCTGCGGTTGCGTCTTCGCGCATCCGGTCAACCGAACCAGCCTCAACGGCGTCACCGGTACGCCCAGTCTGGCCACGGTGGAGAAGGGCGCGCGCTGGTTCGACTGGCTGGTGGCCGACCTCGCCGAGCTGATTTTGAAAGGGTGTACCGAGGAAGCTCCGCTCCCTCATTCCTATTTCGGCGACGGCGACTGAGCCGTCCCGCTTATCCACGCAACAAGGACCCACCATGTATTCGAACGAAGCAATCGCCAAGCAGCAAAAAGAGTTGACCGACAAGGGCGTGAAATATTGTATCGGCGCCTATGTCGACATCCACGGCGTGCCCAAGGCCAAGGTGGTTCCCATCGATCACCTGCGCCAAATGGCCAATGGATCGGAACGCTACACCGGCTATGCCCTGGATGGCCTCGGTCAGGCGCCCAACGACGACGAACTGACTTCGGTGCCTGATCTGGACCGTGCCATCCAGCTGCCGTGGGAACCGAAGATTGCCTGGATTCCGTCCGACAACCATTTTCAGGGCCAGCCTTATGCCCTCAACACGCGCGTCGCGCTGAAGAACCAGCTCGCCGAAGCGGCCAAGCTGGGCTATGGCATGAACCTCGGTATCGAGTGCGAAATCTTCCTGCTCAAACAGAACGCCGACGGCAGCCTGTCGGTGCCGGTTGCCGACGACAAGCTGACCAAGCCCTGCTACGACGTGCGCGGCTTTGTCGACAACTTCTCGTGGCTCGACAAGGTGGCGACCACCATCAATGACCTGGGCTGGGACCTGTATTCCTTCGACCACGAAGATGCCAACGGCCAGTTCGAATTCGACTTCAATTACGCCGACGCGCTGACCACCTGCGACCGCCTCACCTTTTTCCGTTTCATGGCCAAGCACTACGCCAAGGAAGAAGGCCTGCTCGCCACCATGATGCCCAAGCCGTTTGCCGACAAGACCGGCAACGGCGCCCACTTCAACATGTCGATCTACGACCTGGAGACCGGCAAGAACCTGTTCGCCTGCGATCCGAAGGACGACCCGTACGGCATCGGCCTGACCCCGCTGGGCTACCAGTTCGTCTCCGGCATCCTCAAGCACGGCCGCGCCCTGTGCGCGGTGTTTGCCCCCACGGTAAACAGCTACAAGCGGCTGGTCCGGCGCGGTGCGATGAGTTATTTTTCCTGGGCGCCGGTGTTCAATTCCTGGGGCTCCAACAACCGCACCAACTCGGTCCGTATTCCGGCCGGCGGCGGACGCTGCGAATCGCGCAACGCTGATGGCGCGGTCAATCCCTATCTGGCGGCCACGCTGGCGCTGGCCGCCGGCCTCGAAGGCATCCGCGAAGGCCTCGATCCGGGCAACCCCAACGAAGACAACCTCTACGCCATCAGCGACGACGAGCGGCGCGCGCGCGGCATCGAGTTCCTGCCACAGACCCTGCAGGAAGCGGTCGCCGCCTTCGCCGAAGACCCGCTGGTGGAAGCCACGCTGGGCAAGGGGCTGCGCGACGAATTCATCCGCTATAAAACCGAGGAATGGGAGGCGTACCACCTGACCGTAAGCAAGTGGGAAGTTGAACGCTACAGCTACATGTTCTAACCCCCGACAGGAATGCCCATGACGACGAAACAGGACAAGGTCTCGACGCTGGTCAGCCGCATCAGCGTCTCGCTGCCGCCTGACCTGCTGGCCGAACTGGATGGCATGGTCGAGAGCCGCGGCTACGACAGTCGCTCGCAGGCGATCGGCGACATGGTCAATTACCAGTTGGCCGAGCACAAGCGCAGTCTCGGTAACGAAGTCATGGCGGGTACACTCACGTTGCTGTACAACCGGGCCACGCGCGGCCTGCAGGGCAGGCTGGCCGACATCCAGTATCAGCATGTTGCCGAGGTCATCAGCTCGCTGCATGTGCACCTGACCGAGGACCAGATGCTGGAAGTGATTCTGGTCCAGGGGCCGGCCGTCAAGCTGCAGGCCATCGCCAATGACATGATCGCCCAGCGCGGCGTCATCACCGGCCGGCTGCAATTGCTGACGGCAGTGATTCCCCCGCTGCACGCGCCGGCAGACGAAAAGGAAATGTAATGGACCATCCCGAACTTACGCTCAACAATCCGCCGGCCACGGCGCCGGTCGACGCCCCCGAACACTGGCACCGCTTCGCCCCTGATCTGGCAGCCGAAACGGTGCTGTTCTCCGAATTGGTACCTGGCGGCGGCCACTGGTCCTACCGGCTGCCGCGTGGCGCTACCTTGCGCATCACCGCGCTCGACGCTGGCGCCAACCTGTCGCTGGTGCTCTATTCGGCGCAGGAAAAGCTCGAGCGCTACAACATGCCCGATTCGCTCAAGGCCCAGCACACCGCCCACTACACGCGCGGTCACGTGCTGATGAGCGACATGGGCCGCGCCATGGCCTCGATCACCGCCGACAGCCTGGGCTGGCACGACCCACTCGGTCTGTTGCTCGACAACCGCCTGATGCACGAGAAGTATGGCGATCACGCCTACCAGGCCAACCGCAACGGCATGACGCGTTCCGGCCGCGACGGCCTCTTGATCGAGATCGGCAAATACGGCCTGGCCAAACGCGACTTGGTGGCGCCGGTGAATGTCTTCAGTAAGATCACGGTCGACGACGAAGGCCGCTTCCGCTATGTGCCCGATCATGCCAAGGCCGGGGATTTCATCGATCTGCGCATGGACATGGACGTGCTGGTCGCGTTTTCCGCTGCGCCGCATCCGCTCAACCCGGCGCCGGTTTATCCGGCCTGCAAGGTGGGCCTCGCGGTGTGGCGTTCCGGCCCGGCGCCAGCGGACGACTATTGCCGCGCCTTCCGCCCGGAAAGCGCGCGCGCGCTACACAATACCGACATGCTCTACCTGACCTGAGGAAACTGGCCATGACTGCTGCCGCCATTCGCATCCAGGAAAGCACGCTCGCCCCCGAGGCTGCCGTGCTCGACCACACCCTACCCGCGGGCGAACCCTATCTGCTGGCGATCGACAAGGGCCAGACCTTGCGCATCGTCGACCTTGAAGGCAATCAGGCCGTTGACGTCATCTTCTACAACCGCGACGACGGCGCCGAGCACTACAGCGCAACCGAAACCATCCTGCGCCAGGGCGGCATCTACCTGACCACCGGCTCGGTGCTGTTCAGCGATGACGGCCATCCCATGCTGACCATCGTCGCTGACACCTGTGGCCGCCACGACACGCTCGGCGGCGCTTGCGCGGCCGAGAGCAACACGGTGCGCTACGCGCTGCAGAAGAAGTTCATGCACAGCTGCCGCGACAACTACCTGACCGCGCTGCAGCATGCCGACATCGGGCTGGGCAAGCGCGACCTGGTGCCCAACATCAACTTCTTCATGAACGTGCCGGTGACCGAATCGGGCGAGCTGACCTTCGCCGATGGTGTCTCGGCGCCTGGAAAATACGTCGAACTGCGCGCCGAAATGAATCTGTGGATGCTGGTATCCAACTGCCCTCAGCTCAACAACCCCTGCAATGCCTACAATCCGACCCCGGCCCGGTTCCTCCTCTGGAACCCGCAATGAAGTACCGCTGCACGGGACGGCCCGTGCAGCGCATGAAAAGTGCAGGACGGCCTGCAAGAGAAAAACATGTTTAACAAAGTCCTGATCGCCAACCGCGGCGCCATTGCTTGCCGCATCATCCGCACCCTGCGCACCATGGGGGTGAAATCGGTCGCCGTCTATTCCGAGGCGGATCGCCATTCGCTGCACGTGCGGCTGGCCGACGAAGCGGTGGAGATCGGCCCGGCGCCGGCCGCGCAAAGCTACCTGCGCGGTGAGAAAATCCTCGAAGTGGCGCAGGCCACTGGCGCTCAGGCGATCCATCCCGGCTATGGCTTCCTGTCCGAGAACCCTGGCTTTACCGAGGACTGCGCCGCGGCTGGCATCGCTTTCATCGGGCCCAGCCCGGATCAGATGCGCGCCTTCGGTCTCAAGCACACCGCGCGCGACCTCGCCGAACACAACAAGGTGCCGCTGCTGCCGGGTTCCGGCCTGCTCACTGACGCCGGCCATGCCCAGGCCGAAGCTGCGCGCATCGGCTACCCGGTGATGCTCAAAAGCACTGCGGGCGGCGGCGGTATCGGCATGCGCCTGATCTGGAGTGCCGACGAACTGGTCGAAGCCTTTCAGTCGGTGGAGCGTCTCGCGCGCGCCAACTTCAAGGAGGCCGGCATCTTCCTCGAGAAGTATGTCGAGCACGCGCGCCACATCGAGGTGCAGATTTTCGGTGACGGCAAAGGCCACGTGGTTGCGCTCGGCGAGCGCGACTGCTCGGTGCAGCGGCGCAATCAAAAAGTGATTGAAGAAACCCCGGCGCCCGGCCTCACCGACACGCAACGCAGCAGCCTGCTCGCCACCGCGGTGCGTCTGGGCGAAGCGGTCGGCTACCGTTCCGCCGGCACGGTCGAGTTTGTTTACAACACGCTAAACGGTGAGTTTTATTTCCTCGAAGTGAACACCCGCCTGCAGGTCGAGCACGGTGTCACCGAGGAAGTGACCGGCGTTGATCTGGTCGAGTGGATGGTCAAGGAAGCCGCCGGCGAACTGGATCTCGCCGGCTTCAAGGCAGAGCCCAAGGGCGCGTCGATGCAGGTGCGTTTGTATGCCGAAGACCCGGGCAAGGATTTCCAGCCAGCTGCCGGCGTGCTGACTGAAGTGGTGTTCTCGCCGGATGCGCGCATCGAAACCTGGGTCGAACGCGGCAGCGATGTGCCGCCGTTCTACGATCCGATGGTGGCGAAGATCATCGTCAAGGGCAGCGACCGTGCAGACGCTTTGAAAAAAATGCAGCAGGTGCTCGCGCATACCCGTGTCGCCGGCATTGAAACCAACCTCGGCTACCTCGCGCAGATCGTGCGCGACAGCGTGTTCATGGAAGGGCGTCAGACCACGCGCTACCTCAACGCCTTCCACTACCGGCCGGCGACGATCGACGTCATCGAGCCCGGCGTGCAGAGCAGCATCCAGGACTGGCCGGGCCGCACCGGCTACTGGGACGTCGGCGTGCCGCCGTCGGGGCCGATGGACGCGCTGGCCTTGCGCCTCGCCAACCGACTCGCCGGCAATGCCGAAGGCACGGCCGGACTCGAACTGACGGTGGCGGGTCCGACGCTACGCTTCAACTGCGACAGCGTGATCGCACTGGCCGGCGCCGACATGGCTGCCGAACTCGACGGACAGCCGCTGGCCAACTGGGCGGCGCACAGTGTGAAATCCGGCTCGATGTTGAAGCTCGGCGCAATCAAGGATGCCGGCTGCCGCGCCTACCTTGCGGTGCGCGGTGGCTTCGACGTGCCGGATTACCTTGGTAGTAAAGCCACCTTCACGCTCGGCCAGTTCGGCGGTCACGCCGGGCGCACGCTGCGAGTCGGTGACGTGCTGCACGTCACGGTCGCCGATGCGTTTAGCGACGGCAGCGCATTGCCTGCCGCGCTGGTTCCTGCCTACACCCACGCCTGGGATGTCGGCGTGCTCTACGGTCCGCACGGCGCGCCGGATTTCTTCACCGACGCCGACATCGAGATGTTCTTTGCTACCGACTGGGAGGTGCATTACAACTCCAGCCGCACCGGCGTGCGCCTGATCGGACCGCGCCCCGAATGGGCGCGCAAGGACGGCGGCGAGGCCGGCCTGCATCCGTCTAACATCCACGACAACGCCTACGCCATCGGCGCGGTCGACTTCACCGGCGACATGCCGGTGATCCTCGGTCCGGACGGCCCCAGCCTCGGCGGCTTCGTTTGCCCGGCCACCATCGTGCAGGCTGAGCTGTGGAAGATGGGCCAGCTGCGTCCCGGCGACACCGTGCGTTTCAAGCGCCTTTCGCAAGTACAGGCCGAGCGCATGGAGGCAGCACAGGATGCTGCCATCGCCAGCCTCGCCGCCCCGGCTGCGCCTTCGTTGATTGTCGATGCCGGAGAACTCGCCGAACCCGTCCTGCATCGCACGCCCGACACCGACAACCCCGTCGCCGTGGTTTATCGCCGTGCCGGAGACAAGTACCTGCTGGTCGAATACGGCCCGCTGGTGCTCGATCTCAATCTGCGCTTCCGCGTGCACGCGTTGATGACAAAGCTGCAGGCCGACGCCGTAGCCGGCATCCTCGATCTCACCCCCGGCATCCGCTCGCTGCAGGTTCACTACGATTCGCGCGTGCTGCCGCTGGCAAAACTGATGGAACTGCTGCTGGCGGCGGAAAAGATGCTGCCCGCTATCGAGGACATGCAGGTGCCGACCCGGATCGTGCACATTCCGCTGTCGTGGGACGATGCCGCCACGAAACTTGCCATCGAGAAATACATGCAGTCGGTGCGCAAGGACGCGCCCTGGTGCCCGAGCAACATCGAATTCATCCGCCGTATCAACGGGCTCGAATCGATTGAAGAGGTGAAGCGCATCGTGTTCGAGGCCAGCTATCTGGTGATGGGCCTGGGCGACGTCTACCTCGGCGCGCCGGTGGCGACGCCGGTCGATCCGCGCCATCGCCTGGTCACCACCAAGTACAACCCCGCCCGCACCTGGACCCCGGAAAATGCCGTCGGCATCGGCGGCGCCTACATGTGCGTGTACGGCATGGAAGGCCCCGGCGGCTACCAGTTTGTCGGCCGTACGCTGCAGATGTGGAACCGCTGGCGCCAGACCGCCAACTTCACCGACGGCAAGCCGTGGCTGCTGCGCTTCTTCGACCAGGTGCGTTTCTTCCCGGTCAGCGCGGATGAATTATTGAAAATTCGCGAAGACTTCCCGCTCGGCCGCTACCATCTGAAGATCGAGGAAACCACCTTCAGCCTGCGCGAGTACAACCAGTTTCTCAGCGACAATAACGAATCCATCGTCGCCTTCAAAACACAGCAGCAAGCCTCGTTCGATGCCGAGCGCGAACGCTGGCGTGCGAGTGGTCAGGCCGACTACGCCAGTGATCTGACGGTGGCCGAAGCCGCGCCTGACAGCGAACTCGACCTACCCGAGAATGGCCGCGCCATCGCCAGCCCTGTCGCCGGCAACGTGTGGAAGGTGGACGTGGAGGCTGGAGCAGAGGTGAAGCAGGGCGACACCCTTCTCGTCATCGAATCCATGAAGATGGAGTTTTCTGTGATGGCGCCGTGTGATGGGCGCATCCACACAGTTTTCTGCCGCGAAGGCGGTCAGGTATCAGCCGGCCAGGACCTGCTGGTGCTGGTCAGCGAATGAGCGCCAAAATTATGAACACACCATTCAGTCTCGATATTTCCACCTTGCGCCAACGTTATCAGTCCGGCAGCTTCACCCCGCAGGATCTGGTGGAAGCCCTGCTCGAACGGTTGGCCGGTGAAGACACCCATCACATTTGGATCAGTTGCCTCGACGCCGATGCCTTGCGTGCTTACGCCAGTGCCCTGCATGGCAAGAACCCCGAGAGCCTGCCGCTCTACGGCATTCCCTTCGCCATCAAGGACAACATCGACCTCGCCGGTCTGCCCACCACTGCGGGCTGTCCGGAATATGCCTATTCGCCAACTCAGACCGCCACGGTTGTGCAGCGCCTGATTGACGCCGGTGCGATTCCGCTCGGCAAAACCAACCTCGACCAGTTTGCAACGGGGCTCAACGGCACCCGCTCGCCCTACGGCGCCTGCCGCAACGCATTCAATTCAGACTATATTTCCGGTGGCTCCAGCGCCGGCTCGGCGGTCGCCGTGGCGCTCGGCTTGGCGAGCTTCTCGCTCGGCACCGATACCGCCGGCTCCGGTCGCGTGCCCGCCGCGTTCAACAACCTCGTCGGCCACAAGCCAAGCTGCGGTGCGCTGTCTACCCGCGGCGTGGTGCCTGCCTGCCGCTCACTCGATGCGGTGTCGATCTTTGCGCTGACGGCTGAAGATGCCGAGCGCGTGCTGGCGGTCGCTGCCGGTTTCGATGCCGCGGATGAATATTCGCGGACGCTGGAGCCGCATGGTTTTGACTTCGGCCGCGCAGGCAGTTTTCGTTTTGGTGTGCCGCTGGAGAAAGACCTGGAATTTTTTGGTAATGCCGACGGCGAACGCCTGTTCGGTCAAGCGGTGGAGCGGTTGAAGGCGCTGGGCGGCACGCCGGTAGCAATCGATCTCGCTCCCTTTCTGGAAACTGCTCGCCTGCTTTACGGTGGCCCCTGGGTGGCCGAGCGCTACCTCGCCATCCGTGATTTCTTCGACGCGCACTCCGATAAGGTTTTTCCGCCGGTACGTGAAATCATCGCTGGTGGCCGCAACTACAGCGCCGCCGACACCTTTGCTCATCTGTACAAATTACGCGCGGCCAAGCGGATCTGCGATGCTGCATGGAACGACATCGATGTGATGCTCACGCCCACCGCCGGGACGATCTATCGCGTGGAGGAAATGGAAGCGGACCCCATCCACCTTAATTCCAACCTCGGCTACTACACCAACTTCATGAACCTGCTCGACCTCGCCGCCACCGCCGTTCCGGCCGGGTTCCAGAACGACGCTTTGCCATTTGGCATCACCCTGATCGCGCCATTGCATCAGGACGGCCCGCTGTTGCATCTGGCGTCGCGCATGCAGCAGACGCTTGGCGCAAGGCTGGGTGCTACCGATCATGCGCTGCCCGCTGCTGAGTCCTTGAACCTGCTTGCCGACGGCCAGATCCGTGTCGCCGTTGTCGGCGCTCACTTGAGTGGGCTTCCGCTCAACAGCCAGTTGACCGACCGCAACGCGCGGCTGGTCGACTCAACGCAAACTGCGTCGAACTACCGCTTCTACGCGCTACCCGATGGCAAGCGCCCCGGTCTCGTAAAGGTCCCGACAGACGGAGCGGCGATCGCCTGCGAAGTCTGGGAGATGCCCGCAAGCCAGTTCGGCTCTTTCGTGGCAGGCATCCCGGCGCCGCTTGGCATCGGCAAGCTGGAGCTAACCAATGGATCAATCGTGAATGGCTTTATTTGCGAAGGTATTGGTGTGGCCGATGCGCAGGATATAACGGCGTACGGGGGCTGGCGGGCTTGGCTGGCGAGTATGAGTGACTGAATGGCCCCGTTTTTGCCGCTTGGCGCATTGTTATGTGCCAAGCGGCAGTCAAACAATCGGATAAGTCTTATTTGAGTAGGAACAGCAGCTTCTCGTTTCCCACTTCGATCGTATCGTTGGGCGCTAAGGGGCGCGGCTCATGGCCGATGGATTTGCCATTCAATCGTGCCGGCTTTTTTCCTTCAACGTGAGTGATGAAGTAACCCTGCGGACGGGAATTGATTACTGCCAGTTGCGTGCCGGGTATACCAAAGGTATGCAGCACTTCGGACAGTTCAATTTCCTGCGCTGACGGGCCGCCACTGAAAACCCGGACCAGGCCCATGCGGGCGCCTGTCCTGAAACGACGCTCCTTTTTGGCCGTTGCCAGCGCATAGGCCCCCATCGCCTGGGCGGGAGCCCCGAGCTCCTGGCCAGAGGGCTGAATGATCATCGTCCGGTCAAAACTGGGACCGTCAATGGCTTTATGGTTGCGGTAACGAATCTGGAAATGGGCAATTTCAATGACATCGTCGTTTTGCAGGATATGCCGGGTAATCGTCCGGCCATTTACCAGTGTGCCATTGGTGCTGCCCTGGTCTTCGATGATGTCGTCATTGCCGACTGAGGTGATGCGTGCATGGGTGCGGCTGATGCCCTCGCCGACCAGGCTTAGATCACTGTCGGCCAGGCTGCCGATGGTGAAGCTGGATTCGTCGAGGAATCGGTTTTCGATGACTTCACCGTTTTGACTGACGATTAATTTAGCCATGGGGTATCAGCCT